>CAMWLW010000037.1 GCA_947175245.1 uncultured Bacteroidales bacterium | reverse complement strand
ACGGCGTCGGCCGAGGCGCGCGTGTCGTCGGCATCGGTGGTGGCAGCCGACTGCCCGGCGGTTGTATTGGGTGCCTGTTTTGGTGCTTGTTTGGGTGCGGCGGCACGGCGCTCGCGGCGACGGCATGAGTTGATGATGCGGCGTTTGAGGCGTTTGACGAAGTCTACGAGTACATCGGGAGCGTCGTCGGTCGGATTATAGCGCATGATTGTGCTCTCGTCGGCGCTGACGAGGCTTTCGCAGACTGAGAGGACGTATTGCCGCATTACGGGCTTGAGTGTGAGCACTTGGGTAAAGAACTGAGCGGGAATTGTAATGTTTTTCATAATCAATTATTCGGCTTGCGCCGAGGTTTAATGGTTTAAAAGTTTAATGGTTTAGGGGTTTTAATGTTTTTCGGTTGCAAAGATAATATGTGTCGGGGCCGAAACCATGCAAAATTCCCACAAACTCAAAAAAAATTTTTCACTGCCGTGAAGGGATGTGCAAAAAAATGGGCCGGGAATGGGTAAATATCACACATTTTTAGTAATTTCGCGCTGTTAATGCGTATATATATAATGTATTTAGGCATTAATGTCTATAAGACTTAGGAAATTATTCTAAACCAATAGATTAACAAACATTATGAGTAAAGAAAAAAAATTCTTGACTTGTGACGGTAACCAGGCAGCGGCCCACGTGAGCTACATGTTCAGCGAGGTTGCAGCCATTTACCCCATCACCCCCTCGTCGACAATGGCTGAATATGTTGACGAGTGGGCGGCAGCAGGTCGCAAGAACCTCTTCGGCGAGACTGTTCTCGTTCAGGAGATGCAGTCAGAAGGTGGTGCCGCAGGCGCCGTTCACGGTTCGCTGCAGGCTGGTGCGTTGACAACGACCTACACCGCTTCACAGGGTCTGCTCCTGATGATTCCCAACATGTACAAGATCGCCGGTGAGCAGCTTCCCTGCGTGTTCCACGTGTCGGCACGTACGCTGGCTTCACATGCGCTTTCAATCTTCGGCGACCACCAGGATGTTATGTCGGTGCGTCAGACCGGCTTCGCCATGCTGGCCGAGGGTTCGGTTCAGGAGGTTATGGATCTGGCCGGTGTAGCTCACCTGTCGACCATCAAGAGCCGTATTCCTTTTGTAAACTTCTTTGACGGTTTCCGCACATCTCACGAGATCCAGAAGATCGAGATGCTCGAGAACGACGACCTCGCTCCGCTGCTCGACCGTGAGGCTGTAGCCGAGTTCCGCAAACGCGCTCTCACCCCCGAGGCTCCCGTGGCACGCGGCATGGCCGAGAACGGCGACGTGTTCTTCCAGCACCGCGAGTCGTGCAACAAGGCCTATGAGGCTGTTCCCGCCATCGTCGAGGAGTACATGAACGAGATCAGCAAGATTACCGGCCGCAAGTATGGCCTGTTCAACTACTATGGCGCTCCCGATGCCGACCGCGTGATCATCGCTATGGGCTCGGTAACACAGGCTGCCCAGGAGGCTATCGACCACCTCACCGCCCAGGGCGAGAAGGTGGGCCTCGTAGCCGTTCACCTCTACCGTCCTTTCTCGGCCAAGCATTTCCTCGCTGCCGTTCCCGCCACCGCCAAGCGCATCGCCGTGCTTGACCGCACCAAGGAGCCCGGCGCCAACGGCGAGCCCCTGCTGCTCGACGTCAAGGAGTGCTTCTATGGCAAGGCCGACGCCCCCGTTATCGTGGGCGGCCGCTATGGTCTCGCATCGAAGGACACCACCCCGGCACAGATTATCTCGGTGTTCGAGAACCTCGCTCTCCCCGAGCCCAAGGATCGCTTCACCATCGGTATCATCGACGACGTTACTTTCACCTCGCTTCCTCCCAAGGCCGAGATCGCACTCGGCGGCGAGAGCACTTACGAGGCCAAGTTCTATGGTCTCGGTGCCGACGGTACTGTAGGTGCCAACAAGAACTCGGTCAAGATTATCGGTGACAACACCAACAAATACTGTCAGGCTTACTTTGCCTACGACTCGAAGAAGTCGGGCGGCTTCACCTGCTCACACCTGCGCTTCGGCGACGAGCCCATACGCTCGACCTACCTGGTGAACACCCCCAACTTCGTTGCATGTCACGTTCAGGCTTACCTGCACATGTATGATGTTACACGCGGTCTGCGCGACGGCGGCACATTCCTGCTCAACACCATCTGGGAGGGCGAGGAACTGGCCAAGAACCTCCCCAACAAGGTTAAGAAATACTTCGCCGACCACAACATTACCGTTTACTACATCAACGCTACCAAGATCGCACAGGAAATTGGTCTGGGCAACCGCACCAACACCATCCTCCAGAGTGCATTCTTCCGCATCACCGAGGTTATCCCCGTTGACCTGGCTGTCGAGCAGATGAAGAAATTCATCGTCAAGAGCTATGGCAAGAAGGGTCAGGACGTTGTCGACAAGAACTATGCAGCCGTTGACCGCGGCGGTGAGTACAAGAAGCTCGACGTTGACCCCGCATGGTCACAGCTCGCTCCCGAGGCTCCCGCGCCCAACGACGATCCCGCATTCATCAACGAGATCGTGCGTCCCATCAACGCCCAGGACGGCGACCTGCTCAAAGTCTCGGCCTTCAAGGGCATCGAGGACGGCACCTGGCATCAGGGTACCGCTGCCTATGAGAAGCGCGGCGTTGCTGCCTTCGTTCCCGAGTGGCTCGCTGAGAACTGTATTCAGTGTAACAAGTGTGCATACGTCTGCCCCCACGCCGCTATCCGTCCCTTCGTTCTCGACGAGGCCGAGATGGCAGCTGCCCCCTTCGGCGAGGAGAAGACTATCCCCGCCATCGGCAAGACTATGGCCAACATGCGCTTCATCCAGGCTGTCGACGTTCTCGACTGTCTCGGTTGCGGCAACTGTGCCGATGTTTGTCCCGGCAAGAAGGGCGAGAAGGCTCTCGTCATGAAGCCCCTCGAGACCCAGCTCGACGTTCAGGCCGAGTGGGACTACTGTGTTAAGAAAGTATCGAGCAAGCAGAACCTGGTTGATATCAAGGCCAACGTCAAGAACAGCCAGTTCGCTACCCCGCTGTTTGAGTTCTCGGGCGCATGCTCGGGTTGTGGTGAGACTCCCTACGTGAAGCTCATCAGCCAGCTCTTCGGCGACCACGAGATGGTAGCCAACGCCACCGGTTGCTCGTCGATCTACTCGGGCTCGGTTCCCTCGACTCCCTATACCACCAACGCTGCCGGTCACGGCCCCGCATGGGCCAACTCGCTGTTCGAGGACTTCGCCGAGTTTGGTCTCGGCATGACCATCGCCAACGAGAAGATGACCGAGCGTCTCGCCGGTTACATGAAGGACGCTACCGAGTGTCCCAAGTGCTGTGACGAGATCAAGGCTCTCGCTGCCGAGTGGCTCGAGAAGCGCAACGATGCCGCCGAGACTCGCCGCATCGCCGACGCCCTCATCCCCCTCTGCGAGGCCTGTGGTTGCGACACCTGCAACAACATCCTCTCGCTCAAGGGCTTCATCGTTAAGCGCTCGCAGTGGATCATCGCCGGTGACGGTGCCGCCTACGACATAGGCTTCGGCGGTCTCGACCACGTGCTCGCATCGGGCAAGAATGTCAATGTCCTCGTTGTCGACACCGAGGTTTACTCTAACACCGGCGGTCAGGCATCGAAGGCTACACCTATCGGCGCCATCGCCAAGTTTGCCGCTGCCGGCAAGCGCGTGCGCAAGAAAGACCTTGGCCTCATCGCCACCACCTACGGCTACGTATATGCCGCACAGGTAGCTATGGGCGCCGACCAGGCTCAGACCCTCAAGGCCATCCGCGAGGCCGAGGCCTATGACGGCCCCTCGATCATCATCGCCTACGCACCCTGTATCAACCACGGCCTGAAAGCCGGCATGGGCAAGTCACAGCAGGAAGAGGCCAACGCCGTTGCATGCGGTTACTGGCACCTGTGGCGTTACAACCCCGCCGTCGAGGCCGAGGGCAAGAACCCCTTCACTCTCGACAGCAAGCAGCCCAACTGGGACGAGTTCGAGAACTTCCTCAAGGGCGAGGTGCGCTACGCATCGGTCATGAAGCAGTATCCCGCCGAGGCAGCCGAGCTCTTCGCCGCCGCCAAGGAGAATGCACAGTGGCGTTACAACAACTACCGCCGTCTGGCTCAGATGCAGTGGGGTGTTGATCCCGAGGTCAAGACCATCGAGGATTCCAACAAGTAATCAGTCCACACGCTGATAAATCACCGGCGGGCTCTCCAAGTCAAGGAGGGCCCGCCCTTATTATATAATAATGTGTAAATTGGTAGTGCTTTTCATCCTGTGTAGCGATTTGTGTAGATTTCTAAAATGAGAAAGCGGTTGGGGATTAATATGTTAAAAAATATTAACGGGGGGGGGTAATATACCAAAATTGTTTATGATATTGTCGTAAATCTCCAAATATTTTGTAATTTTGCAGACTATATCACCAATGTAAGGAATACATCTGGTGAATATGTGTTAAAAAGATACAAAACCAGATATCCTACAATTTAATAGCGTACAATCGAACTGCTATGTAACAGTGCAGTTATCCACGATTATTGTAACACACAAAGGTAAAATAAACAACATACAAATCCAATGAAACTATCCATCAAGGGTTTACTGTTAGCTTTGACTGTCGTGTTCGGCGCATTAGGCGCCGCCGCGCAGACTCATGCGCTCAAAACCAATCTGTTAAGCGACCTGACCCTCACGCTCAACGGCGCCTACGAGGTCAAAGTCGCTCCCAAATGGACACTCGAACTCGGCGGCAATCTCAACGCCTGGGCTGTCAATCAGCACCGCTGGAAACAGTGGTCGGTCGTTCCCGAGGCCCGTTACTGGTTCTGTCAGGCATTCTCGGGCCACTTCATCGGCGGCCACCTGCTCGGCGGTCAGTACAACTGGGGCAACCTCGACATGAACTTCAACATGCTCGGCACCGACTTCGGCAAGCTCAAGGACTACCGCTTCCAGGGATGGATGGTGGGTGCCGGCCTTGTGTACGGTTACTCATGGATTCTCAACCGCCACTGGAACATCGAGGCCGAGATAGGTCTCGGATGGGTCTACACCCGCTACGACAAGTTTGAGTGCCACGACTGCGGCCAGCGTGTCGAGCGCAACAAGCCCCACAACTATGTGGGCCCCACCAAGGCAGCCGTCAATCTCATTTACACATTCTAACCTAACCGACCACACACACTATAACGATGACAAAACGCATCTCTACAATAGCACTCGGCATGCTCGCCGTCCTCTCGGCCGCTGCAGCCGACGTATCGTTTCCCGGTGTAGCAAATCTCACATCAGGACGCGTGGCCTCCAACTATGTGGTCACAATGGACATAGACCCCGCCGGCATCAAGCCCGGCCGTGACAAGGAGCTGATCATAACCCCTGTGTTGCGTTCTGACAGCGGCAACGACTCGATCGTCATGCCCGCCGTGCGCGTGTCGGGCCGCAACCGCTACTTCTCACACCTGCGCAACCACGACCTCCCTGCCGGCGAGCGCATGCTCGAGGCCGGCTCGCACGAGCTGTTCAGCTACCGCTACGAGACCCCTTGGCAGCCCTGGATGAACCAGAGCGACCTCGACTTCAACCGCGCCACCTGCAACTGCTGTGACGCCCCCGTCGCTCAGGGCCCCCAGCTCATAGCCCGTCACGACTACCGCGACCCTTCGATGCCCCTCGCGCCCCTGTACATCGCCCTCACCGGCGACTCGACCATCGTCATCGAGGCCCAGGGTCAGGCATTTGTCGACTTCGTCGTCAACCGCACCGAGCTCAAGCCCGACTACCGCGGCAACCGCGCCGAGATCGACAAGATCATCAAGTCGATCGACGTCGTAGCCCAGGATCCCGATGCCATCATCACCCGCATCACCATCAAGGGCTTCGCCTCGCCCGAGGGCTCTTACAGCAACAACGTGCGTCTCGCTATGGGCCGTACCCAGACCCTCAAGGAGTATGTATCGAACGACCTGCGCGCCCGCTATGCCCACTTCGATCCCGACGTCATGTTTGCCGACTACGAGCCTGAAGACTGGGACGGCCTGCGCCGCTGGCTCGAGAACAACGACATCGCCCACCGCGACGAGATCCTGGCCATCGCCAACGACCTCACCCTCGAGCCCGACCCCCGCAACAGCAAGATACAGCACCTCTATCCCGAGGAGTATGCCTATATCCTCGCCGAGGTCTATCCCGCCCTGCGTCACAGTGACTACACCATACGCTACAGCATCAAGACCGACATCGACGTCGATCACCTCAAGGAGATGATGGAGACCACCCCCGAGCGCCTGCGCCCCGTCGACTACTACCTCATAGCCAACACCTACGCCCAGGGCTCGCCCGAGTATGAGCGTGTCATGCTCAAGGCCGCCGCCCAGTATCCCGGCGACGCCGAGGCAGCCATCAACGCCGCCAACATCTACCTCTCTCACGACAATCTCGAGGCAGCCGAGCCGTTCGTGGCACGCTGCGGCCAGACACCCCAGGCACTCTACACCCGTGCCAACCTCGCCGCCCGTCAGGGCGACCTACAGCGCGCCGTCAGCCTGCTGCGTGTAGCCTCTGAGCGCGGCCTCCCCGAGGCCACAGCGGCCATCCCCGCCATCCAGGCCCTCATTGACCGCGACCCCGTGACCTATTATTAATACTCACTGAAACCAATTCAGAAAACAATAATAAAATTAATAACACTTTAATCAATCATTTATGAAAATGAATCTCTTATCAAAAGCTCTTCTTCTGGGCGGCGCCATCGCTATGGTAGCCTGCTCTAACGACGAGCCCGTTGTTGGCGGCAGCAATAACCCCAACACTCCCACCGGTGATGAGGCATTCCTCAACATCAACATCCGCAACGTAGGCGGCGAGATCAGCCGTGCTACCGCCGGCGGTTATGAGTATGGCGACCTCCAGTCTGAAAGCAAGGTTGAGGCTGCCAAGTTCCTCTTCTTCGACGAGGAAGGCAACTACATGAACATCCAGACCAACAAATGGGCCGAGGGTGACAAAGGTACTGAAGAGAACATCGAGCACTTCGGTGCCAACACCATCGTCCTCCGTGGTCTCAAGGGTACCGACTCTTACCCCACCTACATGATGGTAGTCCTCAACTGTGCCGACTTCGTTCCCGGTGCAACCCTCCAGGAGACCGCCGACAAGCTCGTTGGCCTCACCAATAACGATCACTTCGTTATGTCTACCACCAGCTTCTTCGGTGGCGAAGATTCACACCACACCGACGACTACTACTATGCTACCAAGCTCTTCCCCGAGGACTTCATGAAAGAGCCCGCCGAGCAGAACGGCAGTAACGTCAATGTATATGTTGAGCGTGTAGCCGCCAAGGTTACTTTCGACGCTTCTGAGGATCTCAAGAAGACAGCCGAGATGATCGATGGCGCCGAGGCATTCCCCATCAGCATCACCCTCGGTGGTACCAACAACGACGAGGAGACCGGTCTCGTAGAGGGTGACAACCAGCTCTACATCCGCATCCTGGGCTGGGGTCTCAACGCCACCGCTACCGAGAGCTACCTCTCTAAGAAGCTCGACGCCGCCTGGGCCACCACAGCTCCCTGGGCTAAGTCAGAGTGGGACAACGCCGACTACCACCGTTCATTCTGGGGTCAGTCAGTGCTCTACGGTCAGGACGTCAACACCGATAATGTAGTTTACACCGACTACTCAAGCCTCGCTGTCGCTCTCAGCAAGCCCGCTTACACCCACGAGAATACCAACACCGCCGAGAAAGTTTCGGTTGACGGTAAACTCGAGAAGCTCGACCGCAACGCCATCACATCAATCCTTGCCAAGGCTCAGGTCATCAACAAGGACGGCAACGGCGTTAACCTCATCGAGATCTACGGCCGTTACTACACCTACAAAGGTTTCAAAGGCCTCGTTGCCTCTAACATGGCTACTCTTGGCAGCAAGATGAACTTCTACTATGTTACCGGCACCCACACCGAGCAGGTTCCCGTTGTTTATCCCGAGGATGTTGAGATCGAAGGCGTTCTCCACATCGCCGGCGAGCAGATGTTGGACGAGGATGGCAACCCCATGTTCGAGACCGTTACCCTCAACGACTACAAGCAGCTCGGCACCGACCAGCTCGAGATTGCCAAGGCCCTGAATGCCGGCACCGGCATCGTAACCATCCGTCCTGTCGAGGAGTTCCCCGCTCACATCTACAAAGAGGTTGACGGCAAGTACATCGAGTATGGCGAGGGTGAGGCATACGCAGCATTTGAGAAAGACCTCGCCGAGGTTCTCGAGAGCTATCCCTCAAAAATCACCGCTTTCGAGGGTGGTGCCATGTACTACAACATCCCCGTCGAGCACCTCAACGAGGACAACGTTGTACGCGACGCCGAGGGTGTACGTTCTTACAACGGCATCAGCGAGGGTAACTACGGTATCGTCCGCAACCACCACTACAAGGTTACATTCACCAAGCTCGCCAAGCTCGGCCACGGTGTCTTTGTTCCCGGTACTGGTTCAGAAGATCCCAACCCCGTTCCCGGTGAGCCCATCATCCCCGACGACGACGAGGACGACACCTACTACCTCGGTTCGACCATCAACATCCTTTCTTGGAAGGTCGTTTCACAGGAGGTTGAGCTCTAATAGCTAATTACCTATATTAGTCTATAATCACCAATCCCACCCACCGGTGCTTGCCGCGTTTCCCGGCAAGCACACACCGCCAGGCCGCGGCAAGCACCGGTTACTTTTTTCTCAACCCCTCTCTCTGACCAGTCAGTACACATAAACCCCATACACTTAACCACATATACTAAGCCAAAGACACTGAAAACCAACCGTCAGCCCCCTCGGGCCGACACCAAACATTAAACCGACATTAACGAGCCTCACCCGCGAGGCCACCACATATAAAGATTTAAACACCCTATAAACTAAAATACAACCAATCGTGAAATTACTTGACAACATACTATCACGCATCCTTGCAGTCTCAATGGCAGTCGTGGCGCTCACCGCGTGCGACGGCATGATCTATGACGACGAGGGCGACTGTGCTCCTTACTACAAGGTGAAGTTCAGGTATGACATGAACATGAAGTTTGCCGACGCCTTCCCCAACGAGGTCAACTCGGTCACCCTCTATGCCGTCGACGCCGCCACCGGCCGCGTCGTGTGGCAGAACCACGAGAGCGGCGAGCGCCTCAAAGCCGACGGCTATGAAATGGATCTCCCCGTTGATCCCGGCCGTTATCACCTCATGGCATGGTGTGGCGACGGTCACCGCACATCGTTCACCGTCAACGACGCCACCCACATCGACGACCTCCACTGCCGCCTCAACCGCGACTATGACAGCCGTGCCGGTGAGAACAACGGCGCCATCAGCACCACCGACCTCGGCCGCCTCTACCACGGCCGCGAGAACGACCTGGAGATGCCCACCGAGCAAGGCACCCACTACTACAACGTCAACCTCACCAAGAACACCAACGTCATCCGCGTCATCCTCCAGGAACTTACCGGTGATAAACTCGATAAAGATGAATATGAATTCGAGATAACCGATGTCAACGGCCACCTCGAGAGCGACAACTCATTGCGCGACGACGAACTCATCACCTATCGTCCCTGGCGCGTTGATAACGCCGTCGCCAACCTCGTTTTCGGCGCAAGTGATGATCCCGAAGATAAGCGCGCCGTTATGGCGGAACTTACCGTCTCGCGTCTTATGCTTGAAGGTGATCCCCGACTCACTGTCAGGTATCACAGCAAGGAGAAGCCCAATGATCCCAGCAAGGTCGTTTTATCAGTGCCCCTCAAGCCATACTGTCTCGCCTTCAAGGGCGACCATTACAGCAATATGGACGACCAGGAATTCCTCGACCGCGAGGACTCCTACAACATGGTCTTCTTCCTTCAAAGCGGCATGGCCTGGATGAATAACTACATCTACATCAACTCATTCAAAGTCGTTCTCCAGAACACCGAACTCTAACTCTCCAACATATCTATAACCAACTATCAATAAAAAGAATAACGTAATGAGCCAATTTAACAACACATCGCTTTACCGTCTGGTGACACGGGTATCGCTTATGCTGATGCTCTGCGTCGGTGTGTCGTGTTCTGACTCTTCAATATATGACGGCGTTTCGGTCGGTGACGGTGACAACATGGTGTCCCTTAACATCGTTGTCTCAGATATCCCCACCGGCGGTACCTCGTCACGTGCGAGCCGCGCTCCCGGTTACCTGGGCGACGGTTACGACCGCGGAGCAGGTTATGAAAACTATATCGACATTGACAAGCGTGACTTCCTGTTCCTGTTTTTTGACACTGACGACCGTTATCTTGGCGTTCTGTCCTCGACCAGCGTTTACATGATCGAGAGCACGACATCGTCAAAGACTTATTCAGTGCTTGGTCAGATTACACGTAAAGTTGCCGAGGCCGGTACCGTCAAGGTCATGGCGCTCGCCAACTGGAATCATGCCTACCCCGACGCCGAGTCTCTTACCGAGGGTATGTCGATGGCCGATATAAGCCGTTCGGTCTACACGTTCAGTGCCGACAAGATGCTGCCGGGCGAGGATTCACCGATACCCTTGTATGGCGTGACCAACCCTGTCGCTCTCGACTTTGACAATCTTAACCGCGCCGACATCGGTACTATCCATCTGCTTCGCGCATACGCCAAGATCGAGGTGTGTCCGGCTCAGAACACCAATGCGCTGATTGAGCGTGTGACATTGACCCGTTATAACACGTCGGGTTATCGCGCGCCGCTCGGCGTGACATGCCAGGACGACTATGTGAAAGGCAGCTATGATGCCGACTACACACCGTCGCTTTATATCCCCGGCGACGTGACGGTTGCCGAGAATCTGCCCTTCGCGCCCACATCCGACGGCAAGTTCGTGGCATACGTGCCCGAGTATATGAATACCACAGGTACTCCCGCCAAGCTCGCCATACACTTTGTCGGTCTCGAGTCAGACCCCCACGATGTTGTCGAGTTCAAATACTATCAGGCCCCTGCCGGCCATGAGGAGCTGCAAGGCAAGCCGTTCGACCTGTGCCGCAACTACTGGTATCGATTCAACGTCAAGAAAATACGCAACATCGAGGTCGAGGTTATCGTGGTGCCCTACGCCGAGACAGTGCTCAACCCCGACTTTGGCCTGCTCGGGCCCGATGCACCCAAGGAAGACGAGGTCTATCAGCCGGTTCTTAATGACCGTTTCGATGATGTGCTTTACTATCGCAATCAGGCCGGTTCAACCTGTCTTACCACCGAGCCGTTGACGCCTGTACGCGACCCGGCCACTCAGATTGACCCCGTGACAAATTATCAGATGATAATCGCCGACTTCAGTGAAAGTTGCCGCGACATACTCGTTTGCTACTACGACCCCGTCACGAAGCTGCAATATGCTCCCGACCGCAAGACCCCGGTGCGCGTGACCGTGTCACATGACGACCTCGGCCTCATTACCTACACCGAGCTGAAACTCGAGGATGGTGCCTATGTCATGAACGGTCTGGCCAACTACTACGATGCTATCAATGACCTGTGGTACGATGCCCCGCCCACCAAGAACTACTATGTCGGCGACGACCGCACCCTCTACACCTGCCGTGGTGTTCAGGTGCGTGACAGCAATGGTGATCCTATCCCGTTCGACCGCTACCACGTCACGCTGATAAATGAAAATGACGGAGACAAAGTTTACACTTATCTGCGCGACATCAATAACAAACGCTTCGTTACCGCCCTCGTTACCAGCGAGATTTTTGAAGGCCCTAAGGGGCATGCCCGCTTCTTTGAGGCTGAAACCGAGGACGGTATCGATGATGCCGTGCACCGCAAGAGTGATATGACTAACCTTGTTAAGTACTCTGACGTCAGCTTCAATATCGAGACAGGTCTTGCTACATATAAGACTCCCGGCGGCGAACTGCTCGTTGTATCACGCCGCATGCGCACATCGCTCTACCCGTTTGATAACCCGCCCTATCCGGCACCTTAATACATAACTCTCTCGTTTGTGATAACATACGATATGAAAAATATACAATATTATATACTGTTTCTCTTGATGCTCCCGGTCGTGGTGGCATGTCAGGACGATTTTCCCGCCGGCTACTATGAGGCCGGTGACGGTGAGGGCATCGTGTCGGCATCGGTCAGTTTCCCTGCCTTTGACGAGACAGATCTCTCGTCGCGTGCCGCCGGTGATGCCATCAAGTCGATCGACAAACTGTACATCCTGCGCTACAACGCCGAGGAGGAACTCATCGAGAAATCGCGTATTGACAAGTTTGAGTTGTCATATAACAATGACCGTCCTGTCGAGGGTTACGACAACGAGGGCAATCCCGTCTACAATACATCGGCCGAGACCAACACGCCTGTGGCTACATTCTCGATGAAGATACCCTATGGCCGCTATCACATGTATGCAGTTGCCAATATCGACATCGATGCCGACTGGGGTGATGAATCTAATTACAATACTGTCGACAAGCTGCTTGAGCATCAGGTTTCATGGGATAACGATAACCCCGGGGCCAATAAGCAGATGTTCGGCTATTTCTCTAACGATGACCGCGCTGTAGGACACCGTTCGACCGAACTTGTCCTGGTCAACTCGGCCCATCTGAAACTGCGCGCATGGATTAAACGTGTTGCGTCAAAGGTAACAATCGCTTTCGATACTCGCGAGCTCAAAGACAACACCTATATCTATATTAAATCGGCTGCCATAAAGCATATCGCCAAGCATGCCTATATAGGTCGTGACAACACTCCCTCTAAGGCCGACGAGCTATATGAGACAGGCGAGACCCTATACTTTGGTGCTGCCGATGCCACTCAGACCGACGCCAAGGCCAATTACCGCAACTGGCGTCAGCTTGTTAACGGTGACTCCATCTGGGGCTATAACTCAGAGAAAACGGGCCGTTACAGGGATAACGACTTCAGGCAGCGCGTGGCTCATGAGCACGGTGAGAAAGTCGAGGCCTTCTATTTCTATGAGAACATGCAGGGTAAAGGCAAGTCCAAGTTACAGGACGCCGACAAAGACTTTGAGATCGATTTCCCCGACCCCGACCCCAATACTCCCGGCACAGGCTGGAAGGATGAGAAGCCGTTCGGCACCTATATGGAGGTCGAGGGCTACTACATCTGCCGCGACTCGGTACGTCCCGGCCGTGGCCCCATCAAATACCGTTTTATGATGGGTAAGGATGTCGAGACCGACTATGACGCCGAGCGCAACCGCCACTACAAGCTCACTCTTCAGTTCAAAGGATATGCCAACGACATCGACTGGCACATCGATTATGACGAGGAGGCCAAGCCCGGTTCTGAGGCTCCCGATACCGCCTATGTGTCCTACCTCTACAACCAGCGTCACACCATGCCTGTACGTGCTACTCCGCGTCCCGGTTACCGCCTCGAGAAAGTTGTAGCCACTATTTTGCAAAACGAGTGGCGACCCGATCAGAAGACCGACGATGAGGTCGATGCCAACGGCTTTGACTACTATAACAAGAGGGCATGGAATATGCAGATTGGTAAGGTCGCCGAAACTATGTCAGGCGGACCCTTTTACACCAATCCAAAATATGACACCGAATCCACTGACCCCGACCGTAAAATCAACCATCGTAACTGTGAGTTTGGCTGGCTGTCACTACGAGAGGTATCAAAGGTACAGGTCGATCTCGACGAGAATGATAATGGACTATCAAGAGCTGAGCAGCTTAAAAATTTGGTCAGATTGGCACGTGCCAACTACTTTGATGCTGTGGAGGGTGATACATACGGCTCAAAGGGTTATAGGGAATATACCGACATCCCTACCGAGGAGACTCCCGTCGGTGGTCACATATCGACTACTCCCGCCGATGAGATTATGTATGACGGCTACTATGATGTCCACCTTACTATAAATAAAAAGAACGGTCAGAAAGACTATGTTATAAACGTTCCCCTTTATACACGTGCCAAGTCGATAGGCTGGCGTTGGGCTGTGTACACCGGTGCAAACCCATATTATGAGCATGAGCGTCATGCCTACGTGCGCACGGTAATGTATTTTATCGACGACAAGGGCAACCGCTATCAGGACACCTGCTACACCAACGTGCAGCAGTCTGAGCGTATCGACAATCCGCGAGGCATTTTCCGCGACCACAATAATCTCAAGCCGTTCCGTGTCGAGCTCAAGACGTCATTGCTGAAAAATGAGGGTGCACGTGAGTTTAAGACGCTGAAGTCTCGTGGTACGTGGTCGGCCGAGATTGAGCGAGACCCGTATGGCCTTGTGCGTCTTTCAAAGGGCGCTGAAATCGTTACGGGCGAGGGCGGCAAGATCGAGGGCCGCACAGGTACTGATGTTAGTTTTACATACACCCCTAATCGTGTTGTCGGTCAGGGTGATGCTATCGGTGCCATTATCACTGTGCGCTATCACGACAACCAGTGCATCCATAAGATTCTTGTGCGTCAGGGCTACGGCCCCGTTCAGCTCCATGCAGGTGGTTTGGAATGGTCGTCGCTAAACGTTTTTGATGCCGAAAATCTTGTCTCGTCACCCTTGTCGGTAGGTAGTTTCTTCAAATACAACGATAATCTGGACTATGCGATTGCTGAGTCAAACAATACAAGAACCAATTTTGGATTGAGTGAAAATCCCGGTTCTAATACATCTTATACATTGAGACTAAAGGGAGGCAAGACTTCGACCAATACCAAATGGGTTGATATCCCTTATAAAGGTAAGAATAGCAAGGGTTTCGGAGAGTTTGAGATGTCAAATGGCCGTACATATCGACTGCCTAATAAATCGGAAGTGTATAACGAACTGCTGCGAGATGGCTCTGATATCCAGTTTGCCTTTGGTATTGCCTACGGTGACGGCGCGACATCTACCTCTGAAACGTCTGATGCCTATAGTTACTCTGATCCGGGTAATACCGGAGTGCGCGACGGTAAGGGTGTGAGATGTGCCATTGCCTACTGTCTCACCCACGGTGATAACATTCTTTTCCCCTTTGGCGCATCGGGTCATGGTCGCCGAGTAAATAGGGAGTGGTATTCCGACGCGGGTACAATGAAAGATCGTCAGGCTAATGGCTTGTTACGATATGGTGATGTTGGAGCTCGCTTGGGAGGTGGTAATTCGGCAACGGCCGAAGGACCGTCAGGAAATGTGTATTTAGGCGGACAAGCAGCTAATGATTATCGTCCTATGGCTTACCGTCTGCCCGAACAGTTTGGTGCTCTCTATTGGACTGGCCCTGAGGATCCTGATTATCTGTCTCTCGAGTTCAACTCAGCCAACTATCAGGTAAACACCTTCCCAACGGGGAATCTAAATTTTGATGTCACAACGATTTACGCCCCTAAAGTCTATTTACCGGGTACTGATGCGTTGCTAATCCGTCCTGTGGTAGTTAGGTAGCGATTTCCCCTCAACCCCTTAAACCTCTAAACCTCTATACCTCGGCTTTAGCCGAATAATCAACCCCATAAACTGACAAAGCCGAGTCCCCCGACTCGGCTTTGCCAGTTGTATGTTGGTAGAATTATCGTTTTAAAACACTTAATGCTGCTTTGTAGTCGGGCTCGTGGGTGATGTCGTCCACAAGCTCGCGGTAGGCAACCTTGCCGTTCTCGTCGATGATGATGACGGCGCGGGCTAACAGACCTTTGAGCGGGCCGTCGACCAACTCGACGCCATAGTTGCGCACGAACTCACCGCGCCTGAATGCCGACGCCGGGGTGACGTTCTCGATGCCGTTGGCGGTGCAGAAGCGGCCGGCGGCAAAGGGCAGGTCCATCGACACGGCGAGCACGACGGTGTTGTCGAGCTTGGCGGCCTCGGTGTTGAAGTGGCGCACTGACATGGCGCACACCTCGGTGTCGATGCTGGGGAAGATGTTGAGCACGACGCGTTTGCCGAGCAGTGTCTCGTTGGTTACGTCCTCGAGCTTGGGGGTCACGAGGCTGAAAGCGGGTGCGGTCTCACCCACCGAGGGCAGATAGCCCGATGTGTGGCAGGGCACGCCGTTGAAGTATACAGTTTCCATAATCGTTTTTAGTTGTTTTTTAGTGTGTTTTTGTACCAATAAAACAACTGAATCGGCCGAATGGTTTAGCGCATCGGGTAAACGGTCTGGATGATGGTGTCGGTGAGCATGTTGCTGTGGCCGAGGGTGACGTCGGTGACGCGGCCGCGGCTGTCGACATAGAGCAGTGTGGGGCAGGCGGTGACGCCACAGTCGCGGGCGAGCGAGCGGGCGCCGGTCAGGATGGTCTCGCCGCTGCGGGGCTTGCCGGCTATCTCTGATGCCTGCTCGGCGTCGTTGGTGACGAAAGCGATGATGACGTCAAAGGCTGTTGGCGACGTGGCGGCGGCGCGGCGCACGGCCTCGATGGTGGCCGGCGTGTTGGCCACGGTGGCGTCGACGATGGCGATGACGAGCGGCGTGCCGGGACGGTCACCGCGGTTGTAGGCATAGCGCTGTCCGCCAAGCGCGGGGGCGCTGAATGTGGGCAGCTGTGTGCCGGGCAGATTTTCGATGCGGAAGTTGCTCTCACGGTACTTCTCGAACATGTCGGGGTAGCGTGCCATCAGGTCGTCCTCGGTGGCTATCGGGAACGCATCAGTACCGTTGCCGTTGAAGCGTATCGACACCGTCTGCTCGCTAATGGAGCCGGGGTTGTTCTCGAGCTCGATGGCTATCGGCATCAGGGTGGCGGGGTCGAAGATGTAGGTAGCTTCCTTGCTCACATAGCCGCGGTACATCTGGCGGCCGGCGAGCACGGCGACGTGACGGCCGTTATAGAGGGTGTCGGCGGCCCAGATGTGCACAAAGTTGGTGTCGGCCACCAGGCGGTTGAGCTCGCGGCCTATGAACTGGGGGAGCACGTCGGCAAACTGGGCGTTGCACTGCACGCCGCCGTTGGCCATGATGAAGGGTATCGAGTCCCACGACATGTGGTATTCCTGCAGGCGGTTGTCGCGGTAGCGGTAGTGCGAGCCGTGGAGGTAGGCCGAGAAGCCGCTCGAGGTGATGTCGGCGTCCTCACCGGGCCTCATATCCCACTCGATGAGGTAGCGGCAGGGGGCGAGGGTGTCGGCCTCGATGACGGTCGATAGCATGTCGATGTTGTAAACCACGGGATCCTCGGCCTGGGGCAGCAGCACGCTGTAGGTGACGGTGCCGTGGTAGTCGTTGAGCGACCGCAGGTGGTCGATGTATTGAGACACTGGGGTGGCGGCCGTGGCGCTGAATGTGGCGGCGGCAGCTATGGCGATAGAGAGCGATAGAGATTTCATGGTTGTGATGAATTTATGTATATATAAATAGAACGCGCGGAGTGTTAACAAAGTTCAATGAGGCTATCGTCGCGCGGTGGCGACGGTGTCTGAACGGGTGTAAATACAAAATAAGAGGGTTGTCTCACGACAACCCTCTTACATAAACCTTTATCTTAATCTAATACTATGAAAAACACACATGCAAAGGAAGTGATTTTTTTGGAACTGTGCAAAGAAACAGCCAATTAAAATCGAAATTTAACATAAATTTATCAAAAATGTAACCCAAAATGCCAAATTGTGGCCTTATTATTCGGCCGTGTGCAGCGGCAGGTCGATGCGGAAGGTGGTGCCGCGGCCCGGCTCAGACTCCTTGACGTAGATACTGCCGCGGTGATACTGGTCGATGATGCGCTTGGCGAGCGTGAGGCCCAGGCCCCAGCCGCGGGTCTTGGTGGTGTAGCCGGGGTTGAAGATGGTCTTGAAATTCTTGCGCGAGATGCCCTTGCCGGTGTCGCTGACGGTGACATAGCCCTTGTTGCCGTCGGTGCCGACGGAGACGGTGATCGACCCGGTGCCCTCCATGGCGTCGACGGCGTTCTTGATAAGGTTCTCCATCACCCACTCGAACAGCGGCGCCGACATGTTGACCGGCACGGGGCTTGCCGACGGCTCGAGGGTGAACCTGATGCGGCGCGATATGCGTGTCGACATGTACTCGCCGGCGTGCATCACAACGGCATTGAGGTCGTCGGGCTCCATCTGGGGGCGCGAACCTATCTTGGAGAAGCGCGACGCGATGGTGCTGAGGCGGTTGACGTCCTTGTTCATCTCGGCGACGGTGTCGGCGTCGACGCCGAGCGACTCGAGCAGCTGCATCCAGGCCATGAGCGACGAGATGGGGGTGCCGAGCTGATGGGCGGTCTCCTTGGAGAGGCCCACCCACACCTTGTTCTGCTCGGCGCGTTTGGTCGAGGTGAGGGCGTAGTATACCACGCCGATAAACGCGAGCATCACCAGCAGCTGGATGTAGGGGTAGTAGCCGAGGCGTTTGAGCAGCTTGGAGTCGTCGTAGTAGAGGTACTGGCTGTTGTCGGGCGAAATGACTATCTGGATGATGTTGTTGCCCTGTTGCAGCCGGTGGAGCTTCTCGCGCAGGTAGGCCATGTTGATGTCTGAGAGCGGCGCGAGCGAGTCGACGGGCTCGGGTAGGTCAAAGTTGCGCTGGTCGATGATGTTGCCGGCGGCGTCGGTGAGCAGCACGGGAATGGTGTGGTTGCCGGCTAGGATGCTGAGCAGAAACTCGAGGTCGTCGGCATCGGGCATGGTTGCCTCGGCATCATCGTCGCCGTCGGTGAAACTCGTGACGCGCGCTATCTGGCGTGTGGCGCCGGCCCACACCTCCATGCGCTCGCGTTCCTGGACGGTGAGGTCGTTGACGAGCCTGTTTGACACATAGAGGAAGAAGCCCACCATTACCACGGCGACGGCGAGTATGATCCATGTTCCGTATCGTCTGAGTTCGTAGATGTTCATGGGCGGCGGTTCTCTTCGTTGGCGATGAAATGAGCGACAGCGTTGGCGCTGTTGGGCCCTATGACTGTGTCGGCGGCCTCCTTGACCTCGGGGAAGGCGTTGTCGACGGCGACGGCGAGGTCGGCGACCTCCATCATTGACAGGTCGTTGAGATTGTCGCCGAACACTACCACGCGGTCGGCGCCCGTGAGGCCGGCCAGACGCCTGACGGCGTTGGCTTTGCTCACGCCGGGGGCGAACACTTCGAGCAGTGAGCGTCGGGGCGACAGCAGGTCGGGGTAACACGACACCGAGCAGTCACCGCGTGCGGTCAGTCGGTCGGCCAGGGCCTTGATGCGGTCGGTGTCGCCGATGCTGAATATCAGTATCGTGCGATCCCACTCGCCGTCGGCCGGGCGCGCGCCGATGTGAAATTTCTTCAGCTCGAGGTGGCGGCGCGACTGGTAGAAGTCGTCCTCGCCGGGCGACATCGTGCAGCCGTGGTACACATCGAGGTGTGAGCGGTTGGCGACGGTGTAGATGAACGGGTCGATGCCGGCCTCGTCAAACTCACGGCAGATGTCGTGCGCAACGCCGGGTGTAGGGAGCTGCTCGTTGATGAGTTGGCGGCTGTCGCGATCCCACATTGCGGCGCCGGTCATCACGATAGCCGGGCAGCGGGTGTAGGTGTGGGCCAGGAGCGGTTCGACAGTGGCGGGAGTGCGCGCCGTCGCCACGGTGATGAGCGCGCCGTGCCGTGACAGGTCGCTGATTATCGCGGCCGTCCCGGGGCTGACGAGGCTGTTGTTGTCAAGCAGCGTCCCGTCCATGTCGCTCACATATAATGTCCTCATTGTCATTTTCAGTAATTGGTTTCCTCTACAAAGATACTAAATATTAATTGAATTCAGGCGGTTGTGGAGGAGGTTGGTGAACTGGTAGTTTTTGAGGCCCCAGCGTGGTTTGATGAGCATGTCGGCCGGGGCTGACGAGGTGAAGCGTTCGATGGCGATGTGGGGTGGGACAAGGCGCACGATGTCGCAGCACAGGTCGATGTAATCGTCGACGGTGAATGTGTCGATCGCGTCGGCTTCGAGCGCCATGCGTGTGCCGCGTAGCACTTGCAGCTGGTGGAACTTGATGACGTCGACGGGCAGCGCAGTGACGCGGCGCACGGTCTCGAGCATCATGTCGCGTGTCTCGCCCGGCAGGCCCATGATGAGGTGCAGCCCGACGTGTAGTCCGGCGGCGTGGGCGCGGCGCACGGCATCGACCGTGTCGGCCCATGTGTGGCAGCGGTTGACGCGCCCGAGGGTGATGTCGTGGCTGCTCTCGGCGCCAAATTCGAGCATAATGTACCGGGTCTGAGCCAACTCGGCGAGCCTGTCAAGCAGGCTGTCGGGGAGCATGTCGGGGCGTGTGCCGATGATGAGTCCGACCACACCGTCGACCGACAGTGCCTCGCGATATTGCTGCATCAGCATGTCGGGGTCGCCATAGGTGTTGGTGTAGCTCTGGAAGTAGGCGAGATAGCGCATGTCGGGGTACTTGCGCGCGAAAAAGCACTTGCCGGCCTCGAGCTGGGAGGTGACCGACTCGCCGGCTAATGCTATGGCGGGGCTGAACGAAGCGTTGTTGCAGTAGGTACAGCCGCCGCGGCCTTTGGTGCCGTCGCGGTTGGGGCAGCCTGACCCGGTGTTGATGGTGAGTTTCTGCACTTTGCCGTCGAAGTGGCGGCTCAGGTAGGTGGCATAGTCGGTGTAGGCCGTTGTGCTCATAGACGTGCCGAGCGGTTCATGAGCATGGCATCGAGCAGGGTCATGGCGGCCATAGCCTCGACGACGGGGACTGCGCGCGCCACCACGCACGGGTCGTGACGGCCACGGGCTTGGAGTGTGACGGGGTCGCCGCTCTCGGTGATGGTGTCGACGGGGCGCAGCAGCGTCGCGACGGGCTTGAAAGCTACATTGAACCAGATGTCGGCGCCGTTGGATATGCCGCCCTGGATGCCGCCCGAGTGGTTGGATGTAGTGGAAATCCGGCCGTCGGTTCCGACAGTGAACGGGTCGATGACCTGTGAGCCGCGCATGCGCGTGCCGTCAAAGCCCATGCCTATCTCAAAGCCCTTGGCGGCGTTGATCGAGAGCATGGCACCGGCGAGCATGGCATTGAGGCGGTCGGCGACAGGTTCGCCGAGCCCGGCAGGCACGCCGGTTATAACGCAGGTGACAATGCCGCCGACGGTGTCGCCCTCGGCCTTTACCTGTCTGATAAGTTGTATCATGGCATCGGCTGTCGCGTGGTCGGGGCAACGCACGGCATTGGTCTCGGCGAGCGCGAGGTCGAGCTGTGTGTAAGGCTTGTCGACGGCAATCGCGCCCACGCGCGAGGTATAGGCCGCGATGGTGATGCCGTGGTGGCTCAGTATCTGGCGCGCAATGGCTCCGCCGACCACGCGTGAGGCTGTCTCGCGTGCCGATGAACGGCCGCCGCCGCGGTGGTCGCGCACGCCATACTTGGCCGTGTAGGTGAAGTCGGCGTGGGATGGACGCAGCACGCCGCGCATGTTGTCATAGTCGGCCGAGTGTTGGTCGGCGTTGGGTATGGTGAAGCCGATGGGTGTGCCTGTGGTGACGCCCTCGAAGATGCCCGACAGGAACGTGATCGTGTCGCTCTCGCGGCGCCCGGTGACAATGTCGCTCTGGCCCGGCCGGCGTCGGTCGAGCTCGTGCTGCACGGCGTCAAGGTCGAGTCGCACGCCGGCCGGGACACCGTCGATGATGCCGCCGATGGCGGGGCCGTGTGACTCGCCGAATGTGGTCAGGCGATATATTTTGCCGAATGTGTTACTCATGGCTGTCGGTGTCGTTGGCGGGTGTGGCTATGTCGGCGACCGTGGCCCCGACATAGTTTATAAGGTCGGTGGGGTTGATTTTGAGTTGCAGGCCGCGCTGTCCGGCGCTCACATAGATGGTGTCGAAGTCGGTGGCGGTGGAGTGAAAGTAGGTGGGAAACGGTTTGCGCATGCCTATGGGTGAGCAGCCGCCGCGTATGTAGCCTGTCAGGGGCAGAAGCTCTTTCATCGGAATCATCTCTATTTTCTTGTGACCCGATGCGCGCGCCGCCTTCTTGAGGTCTATCTCGGTGTTGCCCGGCACGACGCACACAAGGTACTGGCGGTTGTCGGCTTGCAGTACGAGCGTCTTGAACACGCGGTTGATGTCTTCGCCCAGGGTGTCGGCGATGTGCTGTGCGGCCAGGTTGTTCTCGTCGACGGGGTATGGCACGAGCTCGTAGGCGATGCGGGCCTTGTCGAGCAGGCGCGCGACGTTGGTCTTGGCTATATTTTTTTCTGCTTTTGCCATGTGTAGTGCTGTGATTTGTTGCTGCGTGACGCGAGGCGGTAGCGCAGGTTGTGGAACGGGAGGATGAGCAGAAGCGGGATGACGCTGAATGAGCCGGTGGGGTAGCCGAGCGCGATGCCCGACTTATGCCATGTGCGTGCAAGCACTATCCACTGAGTGAGCAGCATAACGAGGGCGGCTGCAGCGACAGTGAGGTTGGGCCATGCGAGCCACGAGGCCGCGATGCCGACGGCGAGTGACAGCCACAGGACGTAAGGGGCGGTGGCCATGACGGGGTGGCATGGCAGCGTGCGGCCGGTGAAGTAGTGGCTTATCTTGAGCTCGCGGTAGAGCTGGCGGGCGTCGCCGGTGGTGATGTCGACCTGAGACTCGGCCGACAGCTCGACGCGCGTGTTGGCCGGGGTGGTGATTTTGTTGACAAAGAGGTCGTCGTCGCCGGCCTTGAGGTTGAGCGTGCCGGCAAAACCGTCTTTGGCAAAGAATGTGGCCGTGGGGTAGCCGATGTTGTAGCCTGTGCCACGGTAGGGACGGCGTTTCTCGGCTGCGGCAATCCAGGTGATGGCTGTATTGGCTGCGTCGAGCTTCATGAGCGGCGACATGTCGGGGGTGTCGGCGTCGGGGGTTATGACGGCGTTGCCGAGGGTCACCATGTCGTTGTCGCGGCTCATGGCGGCAAGCCACAGGGGTGACTGTAGACGGCACTCGGCGTTGAGCAGCAGCACGTAGGGGTATCGGGCGGCTTTGAGGCCGAGGGTGACGGCGAGCTTCTTGCGCGACAGGTTGTGGGCCTGTTCGGGCACGAACGTCATGCGCAGGTTGGCGTGTCTGAGTGACAGGCGTGTCACGACGTCACTGCACGCGTAGCCGCCACAGTCGTTGACAACGATAATCTCGTAGGGGGCACGGTAGGTCTGGGTGAGCAGGTCGCCGAGCAGGGCTTCGAGGCGTGCCGAGTTGTCGCGTGCGTAGACTACTATCGACACGGGCTTGTCGGTAGGTTGGGGTGGCTCGGCATCCTGACGTGTACGGCAACGGGCCGGAGCGGCGACGCGATTCCTGACGAGGATTACCACGTGAAGCGTCAGCAGCAGCAATGCACCGGCGAGGATGATGGTGAGTGTCGAAAAATCGAGGTTAAAATTCATATCTGAGGCTAAATTGTAAACACAAAGTTAGCGATTTTTCTTGCCTGTGCCATATTTTTCCAACGCAAAACTTCTGACATAATCAGTCTGCATCGGTCTTTATATTGATTGAGAGGCAAACACGTGCCAGCTACCATACTTTTCATTGCGATGTATATAGCCGCGTTTTGTCAACTGACGCAATTGCTTATTGACGGCGGCAACAGAAATTGAAGCCATCTGAGCCAACTGATCTATTGTTATGTCGGGATTCTCTTTCATACTAATCAGCAATAGTGGAGTTGACTCACTGCGAAACACAATTTTCTGACCATCATACCACCAAACTTTTTTAGATGTCTCGGTCAGGAACTCTATATTGTATTTCAGCTCCTCGGCTACAACTGAGCTGAAGAACCTCAGGAATTTCCTGATTTGTGGCATTATAGCATGTGCTCCGTCAGATGGTACATTGCCGATTGTAATATCAGATTGATGAAGTGCCTCAAGATATTCGCGTTTTATTCGGCTCCTTATTACAATCATAGGCCAATCATGGCGGGCTAAAATGTAATTTACCAGCAGTCTCGCAATTCTTCCGTTTCCATCTTCAAACGGATGGATTCGGATATATCGGTAATGAAATAAGGCTGCAAGTTCTACCGGAGAGTATTTTCCGGATTTTTCGGCTTCATTATACCATTCAACCAAGTCGGCCATTAGGGCAGGTGTCTCTTCAGGCGATGCATATTCAAAACGGTCACCATAACGGGTTATGACGCTGTTAGGACGCGTTTTGTATTGTCCGGCATGAATCACGTAACTCGTAGAGACGCCACCGGGTAAAGTGCGGTACACAGTGTAGTCTTCCCGCAAGAGCGTTTTATGTAACTGTCTGATAAAATTCTGAGTGAGAGGTTGTTCTTTGAGTTTTGCTTCTTCTTGCATCATAACCATACCAACCTCGCTGGCCTTCATATCCACATAGTCCTTTAAGTCACCTTCGCCGGTCACCTTACCAAACATAAGCAGCAACTCCGTTTGTCCGTATGTCAGAGTATTTCCTTCAATGTGGTTGCTGTTAAAATTATAGTCAACTGAAAAGCGTTTGCTTAATAAGTAGCGCTTTCGGTCACTTATCGGGAAAAGCGACTTCCATTTCTTATATAGTGAGTCTAATTTATCCATAATATTCTTGCTTTTAACGCTTGAAGGTATAGAGTGTATACCTTTGGATGTATTTTTTTATGGGGATTCTATGTGGACTTCGTTATGCTTTTATACAAAGTTAGCGATTTTTTTGCCCGATACATTATTATTTAGGTAAAAAATGGAGCGGGTGCCCGACCGTGAGGTCAGACACCCGCTGTATTGTGGCTGTATTGACTCAGCAATTAAGCCTGGGGCATTTTGGTCTTTTTGCCCCAGCCGTAGGCTGCGTCGGCGCCGAGTTCCTGCTCGATGCGGAGGAGCTGGTTGTACTTGGCCATGCGGTCAGAACGGCTTGCCGAACCGGTCTTGATCTGACCGGCGTTGGTAGCAACGGCGATGTCGGCGATGGTAGCGTCCTCAGTCTCACCCGAGCGGTGTGAGATAACGGCGGTGTAGCCGTTGCGCTGAGCGAGCTCGACAGCGCGGAGGGTCTCGGTGAGTGAACCGATCT
>CAMWLW010000036.1 GCA_947175245.1 uncultured Bacteroidales bacterium | reverse complement strand
TCACTGGAAAACAGCAGTTCTGAGGGCCATTATCGATGATAATAACATAACGATAAATCTCATTAGTGTGTATATGTAGGGGTGGAGTGCAGGAAGTGGATGAAGAAGTCGCAGATTACCGCGTTGGACTCGGGGGTGGGGGCATGTGATGGCCTGGTGGTGAAGTACACTCTGTCGTCATATCCCAGCATGCGGTTTATCTCGACGGTGCGCATCAATACCGGGAGGCGCTCGGGGCCGTCGGAATAACCGCCTGAGACAAGAAACGGCCGGGGCGCCATGAGTGCATGCAGCTCGTGAAGATCGTGCCCGTCAGCACGCAGTTTTCCGTATGCCCCCTCGCGGTTCAGATAGCCGTCGTCCTGCCATGTGTCTTGCCACGGGCGAGGTCGATAGCCAAGATACCAGGGCTCCCAATAATTGATATATCCGCCCTTGCTCTCGTCGAACACAATGCCGGGATCGCCCCACACGGCACAGGCAAACTTGTCATAGAGACAAGACGCAAACATGGCCCATTTTCCGCCATAGGAATGTCCCATGACTCCTACACGGGCGGCATCGACCCGCGAGTCGAGTGTGAGCGCCTCGAAGGCGTTAGCCGCTGCATAGGCCATTGCCGACAGTGACTCCATAGCGGGATTGTCGATTGACGGGTAGTAGAGGCCATAGGTCTTATCGGCTGTAGTCTCGGACGAGCCGAGCGACAAGGTGATGAACCTATGGCGCACAAGCTGTAAGGCAAAATCGCGGTGAGGATTGTCGGTCAAGCCGGCCGAGGTTTCAGGCTCATAGAAAAATGTCACGACGGCCGGCGTCGGAGACACAACCGAGTCGGGAACAAGCAGATAACCTGTTGTAGTTTGCCCCGGCAGCCATTCAAGCGAGACCGTGTAACGGGTGTAGTCATCACATTTCACCGAGTCGAGAAACTGCATGGGCTGCCCCTTGATGACAGCAGGCCACTCGCCTATCACAGACATCCACTGCCGGCATATCTCGGAGCGCCGCGCCGCCCAGCCGTCGGCTGTAGATATAAACGTGCTATCGGGCAGCAACAGCATTGAACCGTACTGTTGTGACTCATAAATGTCGGGTTGTATCACAACCTTGTAGGGCCTGATGTCTCCTGCCCGACCGCCGGCCTCACCGGCACGGCAGAAAGTGATTACCGACAGCAGTATTACTGTCACGACACAAGTCAATTTGCTGTTACACAATATTCTACGCCGAGCCGCCATATTCAAAATATCATGAGGTAATGCCTGATTATATGTGAGATGTTGACAAAGTTAGGTTAAAATACCTAAAGGGAGATATTTTTATAGACAAAAAATTTCACTGTTGTCTCGCAAAACCATAATTTTGTAGTAACGTTTCCAACTATTGAACTGATTATTGACTTCACTGAATATAACATGACACCTCACGAATACCGAGATATAGCCCCGTACGAAGACCACGAGTTTGAACACAAGATGCAACAGCTTGTGAAAGAACCCGGGTTTGAGCATGCCGTCAGGTATGTAATGCCCGATGTCGACTATCCGGCTTTCGCACAAGACCTTCTGAAGGTCACCACCAAGCACAATTTTCAGCGTCAGGTTATGCTGCCGTTCCTTGAGATGCTGGCAATGAAGACCACGAAGGGTGTCAAGGGTGTCGGCTTTGACAAACTGGACATCGAGACATCGCGCACATACATCTCAAATCACCGCGACATCGTGCTCGACGCATCATTTCTCAACCTGTGCCTCGTGCGCACCGGTCACCACACCTGCGAGATAGCGCTCGGCAACAACCTGCTCATATACAGCTGGATTGAAGACCTCGTCAAACTCAACAAGAGCTTTATCGTAAAGCGCAACCTGCGACTCACCCAGGCTCTCGAGGCCGCACGACAGTTATCGGGCTACATGCACTACTGCATACAGGTGAAGCACGAGTCGACGTGGATAGCACAGCGCGAGGGCCGTGCCAAAGACTCTAACGACATGACCCAGGAGAGCCTCATCAAGATGCTCACGATGGGTAGCCAGGACACCCCTGTCGAGGCAATCAAAGCGCTAAATATCACCCCTATATCGATAACCTACGAGTACGACCCGTGTGACTTCCTCAAAGCCACCGAGTACCTGCTCAAGCGCCGTGACCCCGACTTCCACAAGAGCGAGCGCGACGACCTGCTGAGCATGGAGACCGGCATACTGGGCTACAAAGGGCGCGTGGTGTTCACCGCCACACAGTGCATCAACGACCTGCTTGCCGACCTCGACCCGACGGCCGACCGCCAGACATGTGTACACACGGTCGCCCAGGTCATCGACAAGCTGATACACTGCAACTATCACATCTTCCCGGGCAACTACATCGCCTATGACCGTGTCGAGGAGACACCCCGCTTCAAAGACCAATACAGCGAGGCCGACGTTGAGGCATTCGACAAATACATCAACGGTCAGCTCGACAAGGTGGAACTGAAAGACGTGTCGCCCGACGAGCGCCTGTGGATGAAGGACATGATACAGCAGATGTATGCCAACCCGCTGCGCAACTATCTGAAAGCGCGCGGCATCGACTGACCGATGATACTGTCTTAAAACATGCGATTTCAACTGCTGACTGCAATCGTGGCTATACTGGTGTGCCTGCTGGCCGACCTGTATATCTACATGCACCTGAGACGCCGGCCAGGCACGGCGGCGAGAACCGTTTACACGGTCGTCACCTTGCTGCAGTATGCCGCCATCGTCACGGCTATCGTTATGTCGCGGCTACACTCGCCCAATCTGATTGTGATGATGTGGCTGATATTCGGCTTCCTGTCACTGCTCGTACCTAAAATCGTATGGGTGCTGTTCAACCTCATTGCGTCAGTTCCACGCGCGTTCGGGCACGGCCGTATGAGATGGCTGTCGCTGACAGGCACAGCGTTGGCCGTGCTCTTATTCGGCGGCATGTGGTGGGGAGCACTCGTCAACCGCAACCGCATAGCCGTGTCACGCGTCACTGTCGAGAGCCGAGACTGGCCCAAGGCATTTGACGGCATGACTATAGCCCAGATAAGCGACCTGCACGTCGGCACCTGGGGCAGTGACACGACATTCGTGTCGAAACTCGTCGACAGGGTCAACGGGCTGCATCCCGACATGATAGTGTTCACCGGCGACATTGTCAACCGCCAGTCAGATGAATTTGCACCGTTCGTGAAGCCGTTCTCGCGTCTCAGCGCTCCCGACGGTGTGTATGCGATACTCGGCAACCACGACTACAGCGTTTACAAATGGTGGCCAAGTGACTCGGCCCGCGAGGCCGACCACTCACAGCTCATAGAGATGCACCGCTCGACGGGGCACCGTCTGCTGCTTGACGAGAATGTGAAACTGGGCCGCGGGAACGACTCGATAGTGGTAATCGGTGTCGAGAATATCAGCAAGCCGCCCTACTACAGCTGTGGTTCACTGTCACGGGCCTATCGGGCTGTGAACGATTCGCTGCCCAAGATTCTGCTTTCGCACGACCCTAACCACTGGCTCGACGAGGTAGCCGACAACCGTGAAACCAACATCGCGCTCACATTGTCGGGACACACCCACGCCATGCAGATACAGGTTGGCGGCCTCACGCCGGCATCATGGATGTACCGCACACCGTGGGGGCTGTACACCGACTCGATAGGAAGGCACCTGTATGTCAACCGCGGGTCGGGTACGGTAGGCATGCCGATGCGACTCGGCGCCACACCCGAGATAACGCTCATCACACTTAAACGTGCCGACTGACACAACCCATCAGAACAATGAACAAGACCTCATACATTGCCGACAGCCTCGGACTCGCGGTGCGCGGAATCGAAGCGACGCTGAAACTGCTCGGCGAGGGCGCCACGATACCATTCATAAGCCGTTACCGCAAGGAGGCTACAGGCTCGCTCGACGAGGTGCAGATTTTCAACATCGAGCAGCTCGGCAAGCAGTTCGACGAGCTCGAACACCGCAAGGAGACCATACGCGACACCATCAGCGAGGCCGGCAAACTCACCGACGAGCTCGCCCGACGCATAGACGAGACGATGTCGATGTCAGAACTCGAGGACATTTACCTACCCTATAAGCCCAAACGGCGCACGCGCGCCACCGTGGCACGAGAGAACGGACTCGAGCCGCTCGCGCGCATGATAATGAGCCGGGGACTGAGGCAGCGACCCGATGACATCGCACGCCGATATGTCAACAACAACGTCCCCGACACCGAGGCCGCCCTCGCCGGCGCGCGCGACATCATAGCCGAGTGGGTGAGTGAGAGCGCCAACGCGCGGCGCACGGTGCGTCAGCTGTTCGAGCGCCAGGCCGTCATTGAGACAAAACTGTCAAAAGACCACGCCGACGATACCCGATATACTGACTACCACAGCTACTCGGGGCCACTGCGCCGCTGCCCGTCTCACCGCTATCTGGCCATAAGGCGAGCCGAGGCCGAGGGGGTGCTCAAGGTGGCGCTGAATATAGATGCCGACATGGCCATAGACCGTCTCGACCGCATCTTCACATCCAATGTCAGCCACCTCGCCGCCGACACCGTCGGCATAGCCGTCGCCGACAGCTACAAACGATTGATTAAACCGTCGATCGAAAACGAAACGGCTGCCGAGGCCAAGGAACGCGCCGACAAGGCTGCAATCGAGGTCTTTGCCGACAACCTGCGACAGCTGCTGATGGCAGCGCCACTCGGCCACAAGCGCGTGATGGGTATAGACCCGGGCTTCCGCACAGGCTGCAAGGTCGTGTGCCTCGACTCGGGTGGCAATCTACTGCACCACGACGTCATTTACCCCACCCCGCCACGGTCAGACATAGATGGAGCCGCCCGACGTGTCCGTGAGCTGGCTAAGCGCTACAACATCGAGGCCATAGCCGTGGGCAACGGCACGGCATCGCGCGAGACCGAGCGGTTCCTGTCGGGTATCAGATGGGAGAGCACCGCCCCGACAGTGTATGTTGTCAATGAGGCCGGTGCGTCGGTCTACTCGGCCTCAGAACTGGCACGCCGCGAATTTCCTGACGAGGATGTCACCGTGCGTGGCGCCGTGTCGATTGCACGCCGCCTTGTCGACCCTATGGCCGAGCTCGTCAAGATCGACCCCAAGGCTATCGGTGTCGGCCAGTACCAGCACGACGTTGACCAGACCGCCCTGAAAGCATCGCTCGATAACACCGTGACATGCTGTGTAAATGCCGTGGGCGTCAACCTGAACACCGCGTCGCCCCAACTGCTGGCCTATGTGTCGGGCATCGGGCCCAAGCTCGCCGAGGCGATAGTCGATTACCGCAGTGCCAACGGCGAGTTCAAATCACGCGCACAACTGCTCGAAGTTCCACGACTGGGCAACAAGGCCTACACACAGGCCGCAGGATTCCTGCGCATACCGTCGGCTGCCAATCCGCTCGACAACACGGCCGTACACCCCGAGCGTTACCGGCTCGTCGACCGCATGGCCCGCGAAGCCGGCTGCACAGTGGCCGAGCTCATCGCGTCGCCCGACAAACGGCGGGCAATCGACCTGAACCGCTATGTCAGCGACAGCGTCGGGCTGCCGACCCTACGCGACATCATGAGCGAGCTCGCCCGCCCCGGCCGTGACCCGCGTGGCGAAGCGGCCAACATGCAGTTTGACGACACCATCAACGACATCACCGACCTGCGCCCGGGCATGAAGCTGCCCGGCATCGTCAACAATATCACTGCGTTCGGTGCATTCGTCGACCTCGGTATTCACCACAGCGGACTCTTACATCTCTCACAGATAAGCGACCGCTACATCGCGCACCCCGGGGAGGCTCTGAAACTCGGCCAACATGTCACCGTCACCGTGCTCGACGTTGACCTTGACCGCAAGCGCATATCACTCACTCTCAAGAACCGATAACCTGCATGCTACACCAAGCCGTCATTTCACTCGGCAGCAACACCGCCGACAAAGAGCTGAAGCTCAGAGAGGCCATCGAAATTCTCGGCGTGAAAATCGTGCAATCGTCAGGAGCCTACGACGACCCGGTAGACAATAACCCGGGACATCCCTATCTTAACCTGATAGCATGGATTGAAACCGAACTCGACCACGACGCGCTGCGTGTACACTTCAAAGAGCTCGAGGGCCGACTGGGACGCGACCGCCGGTCAGACACCGTAGCGATCGACATCGACATCGTGATATTCGACGGCACCGTCATGCGCCCCACCGACTTTGCCCGCCCCTACTTCCAGACCGGCTACAAGCTAATGCACGATGCTTAATGCACAATGCACAATTATAAAAAGGAAACGGGCACAGCCGATGAGGGAGTGCCCGTTTCGTAATTTAAAAAATTATCTTTTTTACCTAACTATCACTTTGCTGACTGCCGAACGGTTGCCCTCGATGACGCGGACTATACATGCGCCGGGACGAGTGGCTATGGTTGCGGTGCCGTTGACAAATTGGGTGGCGATGATACGGCCGGCGAGGTCATATACAGTAGCAACACCGCCGTTGGCTGTTACCTCAATACCGCCCTTGACGGCCTTGACATCAATCTCGGTTGACTCATAAACCTCGTCAACACCTGTATTGGTCGATGCTACATTGACATTGAGGTCAAAATCGGGAGTTTTATTAACTACATCCATCGGAGTAACAGGATAGAAGTTACCATCCTTTGGGCATTTAACTTCAATATAATCCAAGGACGTTTCGCGTGATTGAATTTCGGACTGAGTTAATGTTGATGCGTTAAAAAGATATTCCTGACATGATACAAAATACTTGCCAAGTATAGGTTGTTTTAGATTGCCATGATCAAGTTTTTCCCAATCTCCCCAATTGTTAAATGCAAGATCGTAATCAATCGAACCATCTTTATAAAGATCAGATGGATCACTTATTGACGATCCTCCCATAAAATCTAATCTGAAATCTCCTGTAGTAAAGCCTGATTTGAGCACTAACTCAGTAGTAACAGGCTGACCATAAATTTCTTCAACAACTTCAGTTGTCTGATAGGCTAACCATTTATAGCCCTCTTTCGGATATGACAATTCAAGAAGGGCTGCATAAAATTCTGAATTCTCAAATTCGTGATGTTTTGTTTGTAAAATATTTCCATTAAATTCACAAATATCAGTATCTGTGAGCATTTCGGCAGTAGTCCAATCTTCAGGTACTCGCACTGCGAAGTATAACCAAACATTTTTATTACCATCATATTCCGAATTAGGACGTTCAAGTTTGGTCTTAATAGTAAGAGTGTCGCCCGGCTTAATGGCGTGGCTGCTGAATGTCATCTCGGTGAACTCGAGACCGCAGGCTACCATGAGGAATAGCAACAGGCCCGCAGCAGCAGATTTAATGAATTTCTTACTCATAAATCAACAGCTTAAATTACTTGACAATCACTTTGTTGACAGCCGAGCGGTTGCCCTCGACAACACGAACGATACATGCACCGGGACGGGTGGCGATAGTTGCTGTGCCGTTTACAAACTCAGTGGCGAGAATGCGGCCGGCGAGGTCATATACAGTAGCTACACCACCGTTAGAAGTTACCTCGATACCGCCCTTGACAGCCTTGACGTCAATTTCGCTCGAAGCATATATCTCGTCAACACCGGCACCGGCTACGACCTCTACGCTGAGGTCAACATCAATATTTTTGGCGGCATCGTTGCCCACGTTGCCCGAAGTCTGGTTGATAAGGTCGTTAGGCGTGATGGGATAACCTTTAACTTTAATATCTTTAAGAGCCGTCTGGCGTGCAAGCTTCTCTTCATTACCGATAGTGGTTGCGCAGAAGAGGTACTCAGAGCATGAAACGTACTTCACGCCATCAAATTCCTTGAGATTCTGATTATTCTCGCCGAAGTTATTAAACGCGAGATCATAGTTGATCTGACCCTGATAATAGAGCTGGATAGGATCGGTTGCATTACAGCCACCCATAATATCAAGATCGTACTTTCCGCCGGCATCACCTACTTTAAGTACAAGTTCGGTTGTCATAGGCTCACCAAAAATTTCAGCAGCCTTAACTTTTGACTGATATCCCAGCCATTTGTAACCCTCCTTAGGATAGCAAAGCTCGAGAAGAGCAGCATAGAAGTCTGAGTTTTCAAAATTATAGTTATAGATGCCCGAGGTCTCGGTCTTGATAGCACACTCGTCAACTACGGTCAGCATCTCTTCAGTAGTCCAGTCCATAGGAACGCGGACACCGAAATACATCCACATATTTTTATTATTGGTATAGTCGTCACCTTTAGGACGTTCAAGTTTGGTCGAAATGGTGAGCGTGTCACCTGCATCGAGTTTGTGACTGCTTAACGTGATTTCGGTAAACATCAGACCGCAGGAAACCATGAGGAATACCAGGACGCCGGCGGCTGCAATTTTGAAGTAGTTTTTCTTCATAAACATAAGGATTAAAATTGTGATTTGGTTATATTAGTTTTCACAAATTTAGCACATATATACCCCGTAAAATCATCACGTAAACCTCAAAGTAGGTAACGAGACAAGTATATATATCACTATACTGTTGTCATACAACAGCATAGGGCATCATGATGCCGCAGAATCGGGTATAAAAAAGTAAACGGTTAAGTAACAGCAGAGGGGCATAAAACAAAGACTAAGCACACAAACAAACCGCGGGCACACCCTGTAAAGGGCATGCCCGCCGTACTATTGTTATGAAAACTTTATCTTACTTGATGAGGTACTGAGACGAGATTGACTGGTTCTCGTGAACGCGACGAATGGTGTCGGCAAAGAGGCGTGCCACGCTGAGGATGGTGGCTTTCTTGCAGTCCTTGTTGAAGGGGATTGAGTTGGTGAAGATCATCTCGGTGAGGCCGCAGTTGTCAACTCGCTCTGAAGCGGGGTCGCTCATGATGGCGTGTGAGGCGAGAGCACGAACCGACTTGGCACCCTCTTTGAGCATGAGGTCAGCAGCCTTGGTAATGGTGCCGGCGGTATCGACCATGTCGTCAACGAGGATAACGTTCTTGCCTTTCACATCACCTATGACAGTCATTGTGGCGACAACGTTGGCCTTGGCGCGCTGTTTGTGGCAAAGCACGAGGGGCACGTTGAGGTATTTGGCATAGTTGTTGGCGCGCTTGGCACCGCCCACGTCGGGGGTGGCGATAACCATGTCCTCGAGGTTGAGTGACTGGATGTAGGGGATAAATACCGACGAGGCATAGAGGTGATCGACGGGAACGTCAAAGAAGCCCTGAATCTGGTCGGCGTGCAAGTCCATGCAGATGATGCGGTTGACACCGGCGGCCGTGAGCAGGTCGGCAACGAGCTTTGCGGCAATCGAAACGCGCGGTTTGTCCTTGCGATCCTGACGGGCCCAACCGAAGTAAGGCATGACAGCGATAATCGACTTGGCCGATGCACGTTTGGCGGCATCGATCATGAGCAGAAGCTCCATAAGGTTGTCGCTGTTGGGGAATGTCGACTGGACGATGTAAACTTCGCAACCGCGGATTGACTCTTCAAAAGATACTTCAAACTCGCCGTCGGCAAAGTGTTGAATGTTCATATTCCCAAGGGGAACTCCCAGGTCTTTGCAAATCTCCTCGGCCATGTAGCGGGAGCGTGTTCCTGAAAAGATTTTGAACGGAGGTAACATGTAACTCTTAATATATTGGTTTGTAAGAATATAATCATTCTTGTCGCAACAGCCCGTGGCGCTTTGACACTACAAAGGTACAAATTTTATTGCAACACGCTTTATATATCGCCCATTTTTTTTACCCCTCGGTATAAAAGCCCTAATATAAACTATTTTACAATCGTGGATATTATGTCATCCAATAGAAAAGGTATCACTCCTACATATATAACACCGTCCTGGTCAACCCATAATTTTCGGTTGCCATCAAGTACAATTATTTTCTGAAAAAAGTCACCTGTATGTTTTAATGAATAAGTTTCTTGTGCTTTCTTTTCGGCAGTATCCACATTCAATGCCGACTGAATGTAAACCTTACTATTGCCAACATTTACTACAAAATCAATCTCATATTGTGACTGTTTTCGCTTTCCATCTATTACCCGACTTTGTTCCACTACACCAACATCTACGGCATACCCTCTACGTATAAGATCGTTATAAATCACATTTTCCATAAGATGAGATCGCTCCTGCTGACGATAATTTAGCCTTGCATTTCTTAGGCCGAGATCCACTGCATAGTATTTCTGAATTGTATCGAAATACTTTCTCCCTTTCACATCCCATCTCTTAGCACTTTGGAAAAGGTAAGAATCTTCAATATAATCGAGGTAATTTTTTATTGTATTGTATGAAGGTTTTCTCCCCATCAATGAACCCGCTGTATTGGCAAGTTTATTAGGATTGGTCAACGAGCCTACTGAAGATGACAATGTATCAATCAATGCATCCAATATATTGTCTTCTTTAAGTTTATATCTTTCTACAATATCCTTGATATATACGTTAGAAAAAAGTCCCTTCAAATATCTGCGTTTTTCTTTTTCGTCAGGCTCAAGGACAGCAAGTGGCATACCCCCATACATCATATATTCCTCAAAAGCATCAGCTTTCTCCATATCAGTAACAGTCAGGAACTCTGCAAAGGATAACGGATAAACCTTTATCTCCGAACCCCGATCTCTGAAATTGGTAACTATATCCTTTGACAACATTTTTGAATTAGAACCAGTGACATAAATATCAAGGTTGGGACGGGACATTAGATCATTTAGGACATCATAGAAGGTTGTGTATAGCATCTCCCTATCTTCTACAGGAACCATAGACTCATCAATATCCTTAATTTTGATCTTATATGACAACTGTATCTCATCAATAAACACGTAATATTTACGATCGGTATTTCGAGTACGCTCAATAATATAATCGTAAAGCAGATTCGGATTCCTATATTTCAAGTCTGACTTGCGATCAAGTGCAATTTCTATAAATTCATCTGGCCCAACGCCGTCTTCCATCAAATGCTTTTTTAAAATTGTAGATAACAAGAATGACTTACCCGAACGGCGTATTCCCGTGATTATCTTCACCTTGCTATTCCAACGTTTGGCAAGAAGCTGATTTAAATATTCCTTTCGTTCAATTATCATGATTAATACTTTGACTATACTGAAAATTCAGTCGCATAATACAACCAAAGTTTCAGTACAAAATTATTAATTATATCCCAAATATGCAAATAATATTGTCAAAATCACACACTTAATTTATGTATATAAGTTCATAATTTTAATACGAGGCCATAGGGATTTTCGAGCGAACGCACGGGCCGGCCGGCGGCGGTGAGCTCTCGCTCATAGCGGTGACGACGGCGGCCGTTGATGTCGGTACCGAGCAGCACGGTGTCGGCACTGACCGACCGCGAGAGCCCGACAATGTCGCCGGTGAAGCCGCGGCAGACGATAAGGTAGTCAAAGCGCGTCACGGTGTCACACGGCAGTGTGCCGGAATTGACAACGGCAAGCCTATAGGGGCCGAAGCTGAGCGCGAGATTGCCCGTTGAGGACGACGGATTGTCGGGAACGACGTCGGTAATGCCACGGCGCCCGAGGAAGTAGGCATATCGCGAGGTAATTGTCACGAGACGGTCGGGAAGCTCGTGAGGACGGGCCGACGAAACGACATGCCCACGGCCGTCACGCGTGTACACGACATCGGTCGACGACTGACTGCGCGCAATGAAGAGCGTGTCGCCCGACGGGCGGTCAATCCACCCCGACATGGCAAGCGACAGCAGACACACCACCCCACCCGACAGCCAGGGCCACCTCGGACGGCAGCGGCAACCGACGATGACGAGGATAATGCCGAGATAGCCGACAAAGAGTGCCCATAGGGGCAGATAGACGTTGTCGACAGCGGCATCAGGAAGCGATGAAGTGTGACCGGCGATGCCATACATCAGGTCGGTGATGCCGTTGAGGCAGCTGTCGAGGATGCCTGACGGCAGACCGAGGGCCGCGAGCGCGAGCCAGACGAGACTGCCGACCATGAACACCGGGAGCAGAAAGGCAAACGGCAGATTGACGGCAAGGAACCAGACAGGCACGATGTGAAAATAATAGGCGGCGAGCAGCATTGTGCCGCACGTGGCGGCGAGCGTATATACAATATAGTAATAGAGCCAGCTCAGGACGCGGTGACGCAGACTGACAGCGGGCAGCAGCGGCGGAATGGTGATGAGGGCGGCGACAGCCATGAACGAGAGCTGGAAACCCGGAGCGAAGAGCTGCCGGGGCGAGAACACGAGAATAAGCAGCGCGGCAAGACCGAGGGCGTTGAGCGCCGAACCGGGCCGGTCGAGCATCTTGGCCATCATGACGGCCGAGTACATAACCACGGCGCGGACTACTGACGGCGACATGCCCGTGAGCAGCGCGTACAGCCACAGGACGATAATGACGGCGAGCCAGCGGCCGCGGCGCACTCCGAACCACGCGAGAGGCCAGAACATGATGCCAAGCAGCATGGTGAGGACGGCGACGTGCATGCCGCTGAGTGCAAGCACATGGGCTACACCGGCCCGGGCGAAGTCGGGGCGCGTGTCGCTGTCGAGCAACGAGGTGTCACCGAGCAGCAGTGCCACACTCAATGCACGATGCTCACACGACTCACAATCGTCGGGAGCAGCTGACAATATCATGTCGATGAGATGCTCGCGGTAACGGGCAAACCGCCACACGAGGCCGTCGCGCCCGCCACACAGGGCGATAGAACCGTCAGTGACGACTGCGCGGCATGTGATGTAATGACGGTAATAGAAGTCGGTCAGGTCGATATCGCCATCGACGTCACGGGGGCTCGAGAGAGGCAGCATGCGAGCCTTGAACGAGACCTCGTCACCGGCGCGCAGGTCGGTGCCGCCACGGGGTACGGTCAGGTAACAGTTGCCGTCCAAAGGGCTGTCGAGCTGCACGATGAGGCGTGTCGAGACCGTGCCGTCGAACACCCGGGAGACGACACCGCTGCCGCGAAACTCGGTGCCGGGAGCCGGGATGATGCCACCCCCGTGCAACGAGCCGTCGGCGCGCTCCACGGCAATGCCTGTCAGGACGCCAAGCAGCATGACGGCCACGAGCCGCCGCCCCAGAAGATGTGCCACCGCCGCGAGACACGCAGCCAGCACCACTGCATACCACACCGAGCCGTCGGGGAGACAGCGCGAGGCAACGATGCCGCCGGCCACGCCTGCGACGACAGGCAACAGGGGGTTATTCATTCCATATCTTCCATGCGGCAAGCGCCTGCAGGTGGAGCATCTCGAGACCATTCCTGACCTCGGCACCCTGCGCGGCAGCCTTTTTCATGAACAGGGTCTCGACCGGATTGTAGACCACGTCATAGCACAGGTAGCCGGGCCCGAGCAACTGATAAGGGATGTCGGGGCACTCGTCGACATGGGGGTACATGCCCACGGGGGTGGTGTTGACAATGAGCCTGTGGGCATCCATAACCCCGGGGGTGAGGTCGGCGTATGACAGCTGCCCCTCGGACGGATGGCGCGACACCACGACAGCCTCGATGCCGAGCTGACCGAGGGCGTAGAGCACTGCCCGCGATGCACCGCCCGAACCGAGGACGAGCGCGCGCGTGTGGGCCGGTGTGAGAAGCGGACGCAATGACTCGGCGAACCCGACAGTGTCGGTGTTGTAACCGCCAAGACGCAGGTCGTCGCCGGCGCGCTCAAACCTGATGACATTGACCGCTCCGACACCCGAGGCAGTGTCAGACATATAGTCCATATAGGGTATGACGGCCTGCTTGTAGGGCAACGTGACGTTGAGACCCGCCAGGTGGGGGTACTCGGCAATCAGCTCCATGAGGTCGCCCACATCGGGCAGCTCGAAGTTGCGGTACTCGGCATCGATGCCCTCGCGCTCAAACTTTTCGGTGAAGAAACTGCGCGAGAACGAGTGCCCGAGCGGCATGCCTATGAGGCCGTAAATTTTCTTTTCCATACAATTATAATTTGTACAGGCAAAGTTATACATTTATTGTGATTTTCTTTATAACTTTGTTTCATTAACACTAAAAATCAACCAAACAACATGAAATATATAGGAGCACATGTATCGGTCGAGGGCGGCGTAGGCAACGCCCCCATTCGCGCACACGAGATAGAGGCAACATCGTTCGCACTGTTCACACGCAGCCCGTCGCGCTGGTCGTCGCCCGCCATCAAGCCGGCCGAGGCCGAGCGGTTCAGGGAGAACTGCGCCAAGTATGGCTACACACCGGCTCAGATACTGCCCCACGACAGCTACCTGATAAACCTCGGCGCGCCCGACCCTGCCAAGCTCGAGATGTCGCGAACGGCGTTCCTTGACGAGTTTGAGCGTTGCAGCCAGCTGGGACTGACGATGCTCAATTTTCACCCCGGCTCACACCTCAACGCCATTCCTATCGACGACTGCCTGGCGCTGATAGCCGACTCGATCAACATCGTGCTCGACAAGACCGAGGGCGTCAAAGCCGTCATAGAGAACACCGCCGGACAGGGGTCGAACCTCGGCTGCACGTTCGAGCAGATAGCGGCCATCATCGACAAGGTACACGACAAGGAGCGCGTGGGCGTGTGTGTCGACACGTGCCACACATTCGCGGCCGGCTATGACCTGGCGAGCGCCGAGGGCTATGATGCCGCGTGGAAGCACTTCGACGAGGTTATCGGCTTCAAATACCTCTCGGGCATGCACCTTAACGACTCGAAGAAAGGCCTCGGCAGCCGTGTCGACCGCCACGAGCTCATAGGCCAAGGTACAATCGGGCCCGAGTTCTTCGCCCGACTGATGGCCGACAAGCGCATGGACAACATACCGCTGATACTCGAGACGCCCAACCCCGACGAGTGGGCGCGCGAAATCGCGTGGTTGAAATCTAACGTCACCGACTGAACCTACAGACGGTTCATCTCGGCCTCGGCGGCCGACGTGCCTTTGTAGCGGCTCTTGCGCGGTCGGAATTTATATATAACGGTCAGTGCGATGCCTCGCCGGTCATAGCTCTGCCGCTTGTCGACGTGGACGCCATAGGTATCCATTGTCCAATTGTTGTTGGCAGTATTGAATATATCGGTGGCCGACAGCTTGACATTCAATGATTTATTGAAGAATGTGCGCCCGATCGAGGCGTCAATTGTAAACCATGTCGCGCCGAAACGGTTGGTGTGCATGTCGCCGCGCGTGCTGCCGCTGACGTTGGCCGTGACCATCCATCCGCGAGGCAGCGCGAATGTGTTGTCGAAGTAATATGAGAAAATAGGCCTGTCGTGCCGACAGTTATCGAGCGTGAGCCACTGGCGGTAGACACCGACGGTGACATTGGGCGTCCAGCAGCCCACGGGCTTGTTCCACACCAGGTAAACACTGAGGGCCGAGACGTCGATATTGACAGGGTGCATGAGCAACTGAAGGTCGCGGGCAGGATAAAGCTGCTTGACATAGGCATAGGTGTCGAGGCTGCGCACGTAGTCGGCCTGGAGGATGAAGCCGTTCCAGAGGCCAAAGAGCTGAATGTCGTGCATCCGCTCGTCACGCAGCGCCGCGTTGCCGCCCTCAATCTCGTGCCGGCCGACGTAGTTGAGCGCCCCCGTGAGCTGTGAGTAAGGCGGCTTGACGGTCGACATTTTGTAGCTCAGGCTCAGCTGCGCGTCGTCGCTGAACGTGTAGCCGAGAGTGAGGTCGGGCGTGAGCAGGTGGTCTCGGCGGCTGATGTCGTCGTCACGGCGGCCGTCGACCTTGAAATCATAGTCGACATACTCGTAGCGGGCACCGATCGACATGTTGAAGCGCCCGAACATGCGCGCCCAGGTGGCGAAGAGCGCCGCCGACGTCTGGCGGGCATCGCTGAGCGACGAGGGGATGTACTCGCCCACCCTGTCGTTGAGCATGCGGTAGTCGAGCGATGTGTGCGTGTAGCTGTCCTGTGTACCGACGGTGAAGTCACCCTGCCACAGGGGGAAATCGAGATAGAGTTTGCCGGCCCACAGGGATGACGTACGACGGTCGGTCGACAAGACGTCGGGAGTCGATGTGCCGAGATATGATGTCACGACACCGTTGCGTGCAGTCGACTGCCTGTAGTCACCGTCAAAATGCAGGTGATAGCGGTCGGCGAACGTGTTGTCATAGTAGGCCGACGCGAGGTGACTGTGTGAGCGTATAGACCTGTCAATCAATCGGTCGAGCGCTGGCTCGCTGTCAAGCCACTCGGTGCCGGTGTTGGTGAAGTCACCACGCTCGGGATTATAGCGGTAGTAAGCTCCGAATGACTGTGAGCCCGCGGCGTAGTTGAAACCGGCCTTGACAACACCGACGGTGGTGGTATAGGAATTGTGCTGACTGCCACCCACAACAGTCTCGCGGCCGTCATACATGAGGGTGTTGGTCGTCGAGCCCTTGGCGAGCCGGTTGTCGTTGTTGACGGTGCCGTCGGCAAAGAACTCCCAGGCGCCGGTGTGGTAACTGAGCGACAGATAGTCCATCACCGACCATCGACGACGGCGCTGAAGATTGAACTGATCGGTAACCGAGAGGCCCGGCGCAAAGTCGCGACGGGTGGTGATCCGCAGCACGGCGCCTGTGGTGCTGTCATAGGCCGCACCGGGCGCCATGAGCAATTCGACCCGGCGTATGTTGGACGACAGGAGCTGTTGCAGCTCGATATCGTCGCGCATCGGGCGTCCGTCAATATAGATCTTGATGTTGCTCCTGCCGGTGACGCTGACGGTGTTGTCGTGTACCTGTATCATTGGAAGCTGAGCGAGCACGTCGAGCGCGGTGCCGAGGTCGGCGAGATTTGAGCCGGCGATGGTCGAGACAAGCGTCGTGCCGACAAGACGGGTGGCAGGCTGTCGGGCCGTGACAACGACTTCCTGTAACTGACGTGTGAGCGAGTCGGTGGACTCGGTGGTCTGAGCCGATGCGACTGCACAGGCAAGCATGGCCACCAAAACGATGATGAGTAATTTTGCGTTCATGTTATTAACTGTTTTTGATGCAAAATTACTCACCGAGAGTGTTTCAGACCAAAAAACCGACCTGACACACTATATTGTAATATATTATCTTACAACACATTACAATCAAACATATTCAAAAAGTCTGACCAGCGTTAAAAGACGCTCATGATGTCGGGGCAAACGGGCGCGGCGGTGTCGCGCAGACGTGATTTCAGACGCGACTTACGTTTGTAGACCACATCGACCGACTCGCCGAGCAGCAGGCAGAGAGTGCGGGTCGACAGGCCGGCGGCGAGATAGACCAGCAGGCGGTAATCGGCGTCCTTGATCGTGGGGCACGCGGCAAGCACCTTGGCGAGCATATTGTCGCGGCAGTCGTTGACGGCACGCTCCATGTCAGCAAGCGAGTCGGCACGCACGGCCTCAATCTCGCTGCGCACCTTGTCGACAACGGCCTTGCGCTCGGTCTTGGTGCCCTGCGACTCATAGTAGGTCTGACACAGGGTGTCGATGAGGGCGAAGCGGTTCTCGAGCATACCGTGCAGCTTGGTCTCAAGGCGCGTGAGGTCACCGCGGGTCGAGTCAATCTCACATCTGAGACCCGACGCCTCGGCCATGAGCGCGTCGCTCTTGGCTGTCTGCAACTTCATGCGCTGGCGCATCCACATTATGACCGACCCGCCCGCCACACATATTATAATAAAGGCAGCCAGGTAGAGGCGGTGACGCAAGCGCTCACGGTAGAGGAAAAATTCCTTCTCTTTCTGCAGATACAAGGCCGTGGCGAGTGCATCGCTGTCGCCCTCCTGCCTGAGCAACGCCTTGAGCCGCGAGGCGTGGCGCCACTCGTCGGCATGTCTGTGACGGCTGTAGTAGTTGATGGCGATGTCGACAATAGTATCGGTCGGGGCGGTAATCTTGTTGGCGACAAGAGCCTCGGAATAGAGCAACGCCCAACGGGCCACGTCGGCCGAGTCGCCGAACGACGAAACGTCGACCCGGTTGAGGGTTGAGAGAGCTGCCGAGGGGTCGGTCGTCATGAGCGTCTGAGCCCTGTCGAGTTCATGGCGTCCCGGGGTCGACAGGCTGCAACCTGTAACCACCATCAGAATGACTATGTAGAAGAAACTGCGCATAACCCGATTAGAGACGTACACCGATGCCGAGCATGAGGTTCTGAGGGTCTTTGAAGTCGCCGAGGCGGTAGCCGGTGTTGATATACACTTTGGGGGTGACGAATGTCTTGAGCGTGAGCGACTGGTAGAAGCGCTTGTCGCCGCGCGGTGTCACGATGTCATAGCCGATGCCGGCATTGACCGAGAATATTGGCATCGTGAGCTCGGCGTGGGCCGAGAAGCCGGCGCTGATCTGACGGCCGAACGGCGGCCGCTCGAACTTGATGAAACTGCCCGATGTGCCGTCAATCCAGTATGGCGCCAGACCGGCACCCTCGTCCCACTGCATGTCGAGCGCAGGGCCTACCGACACCCAACGGTTGAGGCTGTACAGGGGCGAGAACTGCAGGCCGACAACACCGAACTTGCCGGGGCATATCTGGGGGTCGTAGTTGCCGACGCGGACAACACGTTTGCGCCACGCGCCATAGACCATAATGTCATAGAACCACCGGTGACGGTCGGCCTCGGCGGCGAGAGCGGCATCGACGGGCGAGTGGGCCGACGACTTGACAGGGCTGATGGTGTAAGACACCCCTACCGACGCGACGACGGCATTGACACCGGCGTTGGGCCACGATGTGTTGCCGTTGGAATAGTGACGGGCACCGACACCCAACGACACCTGCCACCTGTCGGCCAGCTGATAGTGCAATTTGACGTCGAGACCCATGTGGGCTGTCACGGCGGTGCTGACAGGCGCATTGTTGTTGAACACGTCGTCGCCGTCGTGTTTCCAGCCCATCGCTGCGCCAAACTGCCACTCGTAGCCGAGCCACAGGCGGCTGTTGAAACTGACTATTGGAGCGCCCTGATAGACATAGGCCGACAGCGGCGCGCCGAGCAGATCGCCGGCAAAGAACGAATTGACACCGACGCCTACACCCTGGTAGAGACCGCGGTAGAGCATGCCCTGACGCGTCGACGGGTCGAAGCTGAAATCGGCACGCAGGTCGGCCGACAGGGCCGAGCCTATACGCTTGTCGAGCGGATTCTCGCCACGGACAAAACCGTTGGTGCCGGGCACCCATCCGGCCGCAATGTCGGCACCAACGCGCCAGCCGAGCGGCCGCGAGAAGCCCGAGGGTATCGAATCGGACGCCATCACACCGGCTGTTGTGAACAGCAGCGCCAATATGGTGACAAATATCTTATTCATAGGTCTTCTAAGGTTACATTGTAAACGTAGGACGTGGGATAATAGGACATGACGGTAAAATCGACCTGAAAATGATCTTCTGTCACCTCGTTGTAGAAATAGAACTGACCCGACGAGACGGCACGCGATAAGTTGACGCAATAGTCGACGGTAGCTTTTGTGTAGGGTGGAACATCGACCGTAATTGTCGCGTCGGCATAGTCGACCATCGGCTGAACGAGGCGCTGGTTAATCGCCACGCCCTCGAACTTCTCCATCGTCCACCATTGGCCGGTATAGACCGGCAAATCCATGTCGACTTTGAGGCCTGTCGCCCATGACTCCTCGGTGTTGACGTCAATGACGGCATGAAGCGACTCGTAGGGTTTCAATATAAACTTCTGAGCTACAGGGCCATTATTACTGTATGTATAACGGTGAGCCACATCTTGAAAGACGTCGTCTTCATAGTCAGTCACTGACTGGAACTCACCTCCATAGACCAACCGCTTGCCGGCCTCGACAAAAAAGTGCAGCTTACGGGTCTGACCGTCCTCATACTCGAGATTTAGGATAACGTCAAAAGCGTCGAGGGCGTTACAGTTGCTTGTGAAGTAGACCATGTCGCCCAAAAAGCCGATGCCGTACCACCGCGCAGGGTTCTCGTACACGATATCCCTGAGCTGAGATGCCGGACAGTCAGCGTCGACTGTGCCGTTGGTACCATAGTAAGTGACATATTGCTTATCCTCGTATTTATAATTGACGTAGGCACGCACGAGTCCCTTGGTCGAGACGGGCCCTGCCCAATGACCGTCATCGCCGTGTACATAGATGAGCACGGGCTCGTCGTCAGCCTCGATGCGGTCGACAAATATATTGCCGTTACATCCCGTCACAGCGACGATGCAGGCCATAAAGACTACTAATTGGATAAATTTACGTATCATATTGACATAACGTGAAAATTGCAATTATATGACGACCAAAGGGTTGAAAAGTTACGCGACCGCGTGTACATTAACAAATATTAATAGTCGGTCTCGATAAAGTCGACCGTCTCGCGTGTGGCAAACAGCGACCCCGAAATGTCATTACCGTTCTCATCCTCGACTTTTGATATTGAAAGGCCACCCAATTGTGTATTCAGGCGGCTGAGCGTGTTGTCAAGGAACGTGCGCTGCTCGGTGAGCAGTTGTTTGCGCGTTGTCTTCTCATAGTCGTCGGCAAGATAGACTGGTGTGACAGGCTTTTCGGATGACTGTATGCCGGTAGCCTCAAAGCGGTACCGGCCGCCGTCGGCAGTCGCCTCAAGGATGAGCCCGGGCAGTCCGCCGAGCTTCCAGGGGCCGGCCTGTAACGGTATCTCGGGCGTGAACCACACCGTCCACCGGCGGCCGTGGTAGTCGGTTTCGGCCATGACGCACTCATAGCCGAGAATGTTTCGGGTCTCGCTGCCTATTTCCCAGTTCCACTCGTCGGGAGTCTCGGTGTAGAAATATTTGTCGAGTCCAACCACGTCATAGCAGGTCATGGTATTGTCGGCAAGCGAAGTCATGACATAGTACTTGCCGTCACGGCGTGGTATCTCGTCCATCTTGCCACCGAGATAGGCTGCGCGGGTCATTTCCTGATACCGGGCTTTGCCATCGGGCGTGGAATTTAGCGAGTCGATATACTCGGTCATGGGCGAATAGAACTTGGACACGGCAGTATTAGCCAGCAGTATGTACTGATTTTTCACGTCGGTCTTGCCGTCGCGCATACTCGGAGTATGTGCGTCGTAGCTGACGGCGATGTCGGCCTTGGGTTGCGCAGCAGCAGCTATCGCCACGATGCCACACGCGAGATAAGTGAGTATACGTTTCATTTCATTTTGTAGTCGGGTTCGATACTGTGTTTGAGGCCGTCATACTTGGGCACCTCGATTTTGTTGCCGTCGTCGTCGACCGCATAGGTTACCACTTGCTGACCCTGTGCATTCATTATGTTGTCGTAATTGTTAGCATAGTATTCGGCATTTTCAAGCGCCTTCTTGCGGTCAACCTTCGTGTAGTCCCCGGGCATATACATTGGGGTCATCAGGCGGTCGGTCGCCTCGAGCCCTGTCGCCGTGAACGCGAAGCCGCCGTCGGCCTCGGCCCGGAGAATAAGGCCGGGAAGCGAGCGCAGTTTCCACGGGCCGAACGGCATCGGGATGTCGAGCGTGAACCATGCCCGCCAGTGACGGCCGTGATAGTCGGTCTCTGCCATCATGCACTCATAGCCGAGAACACTCGCGGTTGAATCCTCAATTATGCGCCACTCCATTTCTCCCAAAGGCTCGGTATAATATCCGAGGTCTTCGCCAAACTTGCCGTAAGTGGTGACCGTCTCGTCGGCAAGACGGGTGAAAACGTATGTATACACCTTTTTGACAGGGCCTTTAGTGAGATCCCATGACATCGTGCCGTCGGGCTCAACAGTCATGCAAGTCTTTTTGAGAATCTCCATGTACTGAACCTTACCCTCGGGGGTAGATTTCAGTGAGTCGACCCAGAGGCTGATGTCGTTGAAAAACTTAGCCTCGACGGGCGATGCAAGCAACGACCGTTTGGATGTGACCGATTTTCCCATTTTGTTGGGATAAACACAGTCGTAGCTGACGGCGATGTCGGCCTTGGGTTGCGCGGCAACCATAAGCACGACCATGCACATGAGCAGGAGGATTGCAATTTTCTTCATTTTCTTAGTGATATTGAGATTAATAACTCGCGGCCACGCAGCAGGCGGAGGCTCTCGAACGAGTTGAGTTGATTGTAGGTGATGTAACTGTATGTACGCTTGTCAAGTATATTGTTGAGCGCGGCCGAGAGTTCCAGGCGCTTGGAGAGTTTGTAGACGACCTTGGTGTCGAGCAGCATCACGTTCTTGTAGTTGCCGGCGGCGAGCTCGTCACGGTAGTGCTCGCCGACGACGCGCCACTCCCAGCGCTTGTGGGGCATAAAGTTGAGCAGCAGCTCGTTCTCCATGCGGCCGAGCCATGAGGCGCGGGTGTCGTTCATGGCCAGACGGCTCGACCCGTAGTCGACCCGGTAGTCGAAGCTGAGCCAGCGCAGCGGCGTGCCGTTGACGCGTGCCCCGACCGACCACGACGTGCCTACCGAGTTGACAGCCTGATTCTCGGACAGCAGATGTGACTCGTGGCGGTTGAACGAACCGTTGACGTTGACACTGCCGCGCATGAAGTCGAGTGTCTTGCCGATATTGCCTTGAGTCATTAGCGAGCGGCCGTCACTGCGGGCGTCGGCATAGGAATTGACCACGTAATCGCCATAGAGCTGCCGCGCCATCGTGAACGGCGAGTGAGTCCATGAGTGCAGGGCGAGGGCGTTGGCAAATAGTCCGCGGCGCGTGTGCTTGTACGACAGGCCGGCCGAGAGGCTGCGCGATGTCGTGTTGTAGAACTCGTCGACTCCGCGGCTGAACGAGCGGTAGCTTGTCATCACCAGGCCGGGATGTATGAGGCTCAGATCCATAGGCGAGCGGCCCGCCGAGCCGCGCACGTTGGCCGAGAACCGGTTATTGGGTTTCCAGTTAAAGCTCAGCGACGGCGAGAAGTAGCCCTCGCTGTGATTGGCGATGGCCTTGTCGAACGTGTAGCGCGCGAAACTGACGGGCAGATTGAGGGTGATGTTGACCCGTCGCATCCAATACTCGAGCTTGGGGGTGGCATAGACTGTGAACGAGTTGGTCGTCAGCACATTGGTCGTCATGCCGGGTATCGCCACTGGCAACTCGGGCAGCGCGGTGTCGAGCGAGCGCAGGTAACCCTTGACGCCGCCCTCAAGACTGACGGTCACGCCCTTGAACGCAAAAGCATAGGCGGCGCTCTCGTGGGTGTAGAAGGCGTGGTCGCTGACGCGCTGGCACATAAAGCCGTCGGCAAGTGTCACCGACAGCGTCTGGGGCAGCGACTCCCACTCGTTGGTGCTCGTGAACGTGACGAGGTGGTTGCCGCTGAAACGCTTGATTAGCTTGAAGTCGTTGGCAACGTGGTAGTCGGGCAGTGATGCCGTCTGGTCGTTGGGCAGCGAACCGGTGACACCGAGGCTCACGTCGTCCCAGTCAATATTAGTTTTCAACGTGTTGTTGATGAAGGCGGTCCTTTGATTCAATTCATAGATAAACCGCCCCGACAGCGCATGCGAACGGTCACGGCCGCTGCGGTTTTCGGTCACGACACGTTCGCCATCGGGCAGAAAGTAGGTGGTGACATTGGTGGCATGGGCCGTCACATGGTTGAACGAGTAGTCGACCTGGGTCTTGAACTCACCGTTTTTCAGCTTCCACAGGCTATTGGTCGAGACCATAGCCGAACGGTTGAACAGCGTGCGCTTCTCGCTGAGGGCGGGCACGTCGGGCAACGACACACCGACATATCGGCGCAATGAGGTGCCGCGGCGCGAGGCGAAAAAGTCGGTGGTCTGAGCCGACAGGTCATTGCCCGTGTTGTTGGTCTTGAGGGTGGTGATGTTCTGAAATCCCGGCATCACGGCCATGGCGAACAGCTCGCCGTCCCACACCGCCCCGGCAGGCTGCCATGAGTAACCGCCGCCGGCACCGCCGTGAAACGACCATGTGGCTTTGGCCTTGTTCTTGAGTTTCAGATTTATAGCGGCCTTGTCGGAGAACGATATACCCGACAACACCTGCATAGGCTGGTGATTTTCCATAACCTCGACGGCGCCGACATCCTCGTGGCTGATGCCGTTGGTTGCGATACCATACTTTCCGCCAAGCAGGTCTGAGCCCTCGATGTAGAACTTGTTGATGTCCTCGCCCTGATACTGAATCTTGCCCGACTTCTCGACATTGATACCGGGCATGCGTTTGAGCACGTCACCTATCGTGCGATCCTGTTCCTGAGCGAAAGTGCCGACGTTATAGGTTATAGTGTCGCCTTGCTCGCGTATGCGGTCAGCCTTGACGATCACTTCCTTTAGCAACGTCGTGCCGGGCTCAAGCCTGACGGTCACCGGGAACGACACGCTATCAAGCGGCAACGATTGCCGGATATAGCTCATCATCGACACCTCGAGACGGCAGTCGGCAACTGACGGCAACGACATTGCGAACTCGCCCCTACCCTTTGTCGTGGTGAACTTCTTGATTTTGCCGTCGACACCCTTGACTATGACCGACGCGCCGTTGAGTGCATCGCCGCTCTCACCGTCGACCACCACACCGGTCACATCGACCTGTGCCACGGCACTAACCGCGACCCACAAGCACAGTATGTATGCAACCAGGCGTTTCATAATCAGTGGTAGTCGGTTTCAATATAGTCTATATTCTCCTTGTATTCTGCCTGTTGTATATTGACTTTCCCTCCGGTCAAGGCACTTACCTGAGCGGCGCGGTTACGGTTCCCATAATCCTTCATGCGCAGGATAGCTATACGCGTAGTCCTGAAAATTTTATCGAGGTTCTCATAAGGGTCTCCAAGCGGTTCGTCACATTGCTGAATCCCTTTAATAGTGAATCCATAGTCGCCATCGGCAGTAATCGCCTGCATTATAAGACCGGGAAGACCGCACAACTGCCACGGGCCGTCCTGCATCGGGATTTCAGGAGTAAACCACGCATACCATTTTCGTCCGTGATAATCGGCAACGGCAAGTTGACACTCATAATCCAGCACCGGCTTGGTAGAGTCTGCAAGTTCCCATTGCAAATCGTCCATCTCCACCGCATAACGATAGCGGTCGCCCATCTGTGAGTCCCAGACTGTAATGGTTCGCGTGTTAAAGTCCTTCATGTTCTTATAACGGCTGCCACGGTTGATTCCCATCTTTTCACGAATATCAAACCATGTCTCTCCCAGACCCTCATTCATGTTAGCTATGGCTTTCTGCATAGCCGCATCGTTAGCCTGTTCAAGCATAATCTTACCATGAGGGTCATTTTCAAGAGAGTCTATGCGATTGGTCTGAGGGTCAAAATAGAAAGATTTACCATTTCCTATTCTTAATACAAAGTTTTTATTATTGCTGAGGGTATCGCCTGTATTCGTATTGATGGTTTTCGACATGTATTCATATTCAGCTTTGAGAAATGCACGCGGAGACTCAGCAAACACCGAAAATGAGACGATTGAACAAAATAGATATATGAGAACTCTTTTCATAATCAATCTTTGATTTTTCGGCGTAAAAGTACACTATTCCTTAAACAAAAATCTCAACATATGTTGAGATTTATTGAATATTCAC
>CAMWLW010000035.1 GCA_947175245.1 uncultured Bacteroidales bacterium | reverse complement strand
CGCGGCTACATCATCGACTCCGTGACCGGCGCCCTCTCCCCCATCTCCTGAACCCCGGCCCAACGGCCACCCCCAAAAAAAGCAACGCGTGATCAGGATTCATGATTTTTTAGTCGAGGCGGAAGACGAGGGAGGATTTGAAGTCGGAGAGGTCGGCGGGAAGGATTACGGACAGGCCGCGGGAATTGCGGGTCCATTCCAGCGGTTGATCGTAACCGAGGAGGGTGACTTTTTTAATAGCCGGCACTTCTTTCGCGCCTTCGGCAAGTGATTTGATGTTAAGGATTGAACCCGCCTCGGGCACTGTCATGCAGAACGCATAAAGACTGCCGTTTTTCCCCTGCGTGAAACGAAAATCTTCTGGTGAGAATTCAAATTCGGCATGTTTCTTTCCCAGCCCCCCACCTGGAAGTGTCCGGAGTTTACCGTCGGTTACAACTCCTTCGCCCAGGATGTGCCATGCACGGCTGCCGTAGACCGCCTCGCCGTTTCTATCCATCCACGCTCCTACCTCCTCAAGCATCTTTACACATTCGGGGGCGATCGAACCGTCCGGATGCAGACATATGTTCAAAGCGGCATTCCCGTCGCGGGCTATGGCCTCGATTATAAACTTTATCATCATGCCGGAATCGTAGGTAAAGCCGGGGGCATAGAACCAATCGCCCACCGGAGCCTCACGAATCCAAGCCTGCGAAGTGGTGATTGTATCGGGGAAAGCAAATTCAGCAGTATTGACCGCGCCATTGGTCGGTTTGCGGAACTTGATGATGCTGAACACGTCGACCTTACCACGGTTTTTAAGCACCTTGTTGTAGTAATCGGCCATCACATGAGGCATTGCATTCGACTTGAAGCCTGTACCTGTGCCGTCGCCGGTAAAAGGGCCCTGCACGGTGCCATCGGTATATATGAAGTCGGGGTCATAGTTTTCCGTCACGTCCATTATGCGCTGTGCCCATTGCTTCACATACCATTTCGCATAATCCTGATGGCGGGTGAAGATACCGGGCTTTGGAGGAAGCCACGGTGAATGTGCATTCTTATCCACCGTCTCATACTCACGGAGATCGATGCCGTAGAGCAGACGGGGATCGTAACCTTCCCACCATTGCCCTTTGCCATCTTCGGGTTTCAGGTGACCGTCATAGGGCACACCGGCAAACTCCCCCTGCGAGTCCGCACCGAAGGCAGTCTGCCACCACCACCATGTATATTCATGATGAAATGTTACGCCATAGTGCATATCGCGTTTTCGGCAGGCATCCGCCCATTCGCGCAGGAGATCACGATGCGGACCTATGTTTACCGAATTCCAGGGCTGATATTTTGAATTCCAAAGGTCATAGTTGTCGTGATGCACACCTTGAATCATCAGGAAACGCGCCCCGGCCTTGTGATAAAGGTCGGTGAGATATTCCGGGTTAAGGCTGTCGGGGTGCCAGCTGTGCAGCACATCCTTATATCCGACCTTTGAGGGATGGCCGAAGTTTTTCAGATGATTGCCGTATGCTTTATGTTCCTCCCTATAGAGATTGCGGGCATACCAGTCGCCGCTCTGTCCGGCAGCCTGCGGGCCGAAATGCACCCATATCCCGAACTTTGCATCGCGCAGCCAGTCGGGGATTCCGGGATAGTTGCTTTCGATAGACTCCCAGTTTCCTTTGAAAGGACCATCGGCCATGCCGAGATCAAGTTGATACTCCTGAAAATCATCAAGATTACCCATCGGCACGGATGCAACCGGCAACGCTTCAGGAATCTCGGGAATCGGATCAACCAAAGTGACGGGTTTATCGGCATAGGCACTCATCACAGTGGCCGCAGAGATGCCTAATATCAGTATAAGCTTGTTGGTTTTCATTATCGTGCTATTGATTGTTTAATTGATTTCGGTTTAATTGGCAAGAGATGTGGTCTCTTCCCGAAGGAGCTTGCGCCCCTTGAATTCCTTGATCGTTACCTTTGGTGTCTCGCTACGATTAAAGAAATCCTGAATCTCAAGTTTTTGTTTGCGGCCATCGGTAAGGGTCACTGTAATTTTACCTTCATCGTCGGCCTCGGCGCTTTTAACCATCGGTTTTGATTCGAAGGGCTCTATAAGGGTAATGAACTTAGCCTTTGTGCCGCGTTGCCTTACAGCCACGGTCTTTCTCAACTGCTCCTCGTCACCGGTAAAGTAATCGCTGCCTATAGTTCCCGATAAGCCTGTGGCCTGGATACCCGACAGGTCAAATTCTACAGCGGCAGGTTGTGAAAAATCGACCGGCTCGAGACCGATGGCGTCATCATACTGTCGGCCTGCAATCTTTACAGGGCCGCCATAATAGTCGGCTGTCGGTGTCGGCAACACGTTAACATTGGTGTATTTGGCCGGGAGTGTCGACAGGTCGATGCGCTGTCCGTCGGCGGTTGTCAGATAACAGTCCACAAGCATGGCAGCATTTTTACCCCAGCCTGAGCGTTTGCCTCCCGTGTTGACACGCAGTGTCTTAGGCTTATCGAGCTTGACATCAAATGTTGATGTCCCGAGCAACCAGCTGTTCACTGTATCGCGTGTACATTCTATACCATCGCTCTCAATGCTGTATGCAATCAGATGGTCATTACTCCAGCACTCGGCATAGTCGCCGACGCGCATGGCACCGCGTGCCGGCCATAGCGGGTAAACATCCATTCTGAGTTCTCCCGGTGTGTTGTACAAACGATTTTGTCCACCTGTCTCCCAGTTGCCATGAGCCATATTCTTGCCGTCGGCACCGACCGGGGCATAACGGTGTACTGACCTGACAACCGTACCGGGGCTATAATCGTAGTTGTCAACCGAGGTAATGAACTGGCCCGAACTGAGTGGCGAAGTGTCAAATTGCGCATCATGACCGGTCGGCGCGATGTCGCCGTCAATTGTGACGCCTCTGAGTTGCAACAGATTGTCGTATGTGTGAATTGAGTCGGCCTCGAGATAGTCGGCCAAGAGCACATAGTCATCGGTAACTACTGTAAGTCGGCGCTGAAATACGGCATCAGTGTATTCGCCTATATCGGCCGGCTGAGGATGATCATCAGGGATAGGAACATACGGATTGCGGTGATGCTTTACATCTTCCACACGATCATAACCGCCCATATAGGGCGGATTGCTCCAACGAGAAATGGTCGACACTTCGTTTGCCTGCATCATATCGCCTGCATAAAACAGGTTTTGGCTGCACTCGGTGGGTTCTTTCTGCAGTCCGTCAACAACAACCATATTATGTGACATCGAAGGCTGCACCCACCATTTGTACATGTATGAGCCGTAGCCCCACCATGATGTCTCGGGGTTATAGAAACTGCGGCCATATCTCATTAGTGACAATAGACTTAACTGGTCAAAATGACCGTGATATGACCCGTGTGTGCCATACTTCAAGGCAACCTGAATACGCTGTTCCGGGTCATATTTCTGAGATCGCAGTACGGTGATGCCGCTGTTGGGCGATGTGGCTGATACTGCGCTCATATCGGGAGCGTCGTCGGGCAGTTCGGCCACGGCCCATATAAAATTGCGTTCGGGCGAACGCTTTATGATTGAAGCATAGGCCGGATCACGGAACACATAGTAGGCCATCTCAAACTGATTTCCGGCAACGAGTTGCTCGTGACCGTCACCCATACCGAACATCACACCGCGATAATCGGGGTAGGCTACGATACCGTCCCACATGCGTTTGATCGATACATCAGGGTGGTTGACAGGGCCGAATTTGCCGAAAGCCATGCCCTGAAAGTTCTCATATTCAAATGGCCGTAAACCCACATTGGGCGATGTGGCCGAAGGGAACCCGGCATTGACCCAGTCGATGCCGAAAAGTGCCGCCGACCTGGCTACCATCGTATAGCAAGACGCACAGCCAAGATTATAGGACAGTGACATTTCATACCACCAGCCGTCGTCAAGTGTGCCGTATCGCAGATGGTCTATAAGGCCGCACGGCCCGTAGGCAAACCGGTTGAACATATCTATATCACCTAACAGCAGGGCACATTGAGCTGCCGGGCCGTGATTGAATACTGTCCAGTTTGAGATACCACCGTCGCCCATCGTTTCGCTGAAATTGTTGCAGAAAAGCCTGAACATATTCTCGACATTTGATTTCTCGGTATCGGTCAGCAATGAGTCATTGCGTATAAAGTCGTATGCGTGCAGCATACCTTCCATCGTGCCGCCTTCCTGTGGTATTCCCTGCAACGTGAGGTGATTGGTTGCCGGATAACCGTTTACAGGGTCAGATACAAGCCGTAGAGTCTCAGCGACTTTTTCACCAAATTCCTTCTCACCGGTAAGATACCAGGCTATAGCCGTCGACACGAGGGAGCCTTCGATATAGGCTCTTACGATGCCGGCCGATTTATTATCGCTCGGTCTTATTCTCACTTCGGGAACTTTATACTCGCGTGCGGTCTTGAGCAGCTGTTCAAGCCCTTCGGCCGCCCAGTCATACTTCTGAGTATTTGCCTTAATTTCATCCCATTCGGCCGGTGTATGTATCAGGAACGGATAGGTTATCGGTTGCACCGTAACAAGTGTCATTGTCTCGGCCTCACCGTTCCCGTCGGCAGGATACACTGCGATTTTATGGTATTCGTGCTGGCCCGGGGCTATTGCTCGTGTAGCCTTAACATTGATTGTGATGTCCCGGCTTTCATCGGGCTGTAGGGTCAACGATGTCACTGACGGTACTACCGACATTGTTTCCCAGCCGTCGCGGTTTACACTGATGCCGAAGTCGCGTGAGGTTGACGATGTATTGGTTACCGTCACGGTGTAGGTCGTCGCACCGTTATTATCGAGCGGTTTTCCTTTGACAGGTGTGTCAAGCCGGCATGTATTTCCCGATAATATTTCAAAATCTTTTATTGTCGCATTACCCGAAGCATCTATCGAAATCGTTTTTATATATTTCAGGAAATATTCCTGACCACGGTTGTAATCAAACGCTTTTAACGGGATGGTCACCTCTTTGGGGAATGGCCCGGAAACAGTCACGACGGCCGATGTCGAATCGGCGAGATTGCGGCGCCCCGGAGTCGCAATCTTAGTCATAGTGGCCTTAACAGTAGTCTGACGTTCGGTTGCCGATTCAATGACAAATCGCAGCCCGTACATGTGACGCATATCGAGTGTGCCGTCATTCTCTTCAGTCAGACCGCGCATATACCATCCATGCTCACCATCGGGATGAGTGTAGATGTAGCTGTCGGCTTTGGCGCCGGCAGTACAAATCGCCGCCAGGATTGCTATAAGTATGTATCTCATAACTGCGTGATTATTTAAATTTTATGTCTGAGATAAACTCATTGGTTGAAAATTCTGACAATGAGGTAATCTTCTCACCATTGACGGTGACATTGTCAAACGTGACGTTGTGTATGGAATGTCTTGCGTCATAGCCTTTTATGACCGACGTCGATTCTCCATAACCCGTATAGCCGATGTTTTTGAACAGAATATTATAGATGGCTCCGCCGGGTGTTTTGTTATACTTCTCATTAAACATGACGCACAAGTTGAACAGCATACCTTCCTGGATGCTTTCAACGCGTACGTCCTCGAAAGTTATATTGCGGGCTATATTGTTGTCACCTACAACGATAGCCATACAGCCACGATAAGGCGGGTCGTCCTCGTCCTGTTCGAGGATATCAATATCCTTGAAATTCACATGTTCCACCACTTCACCGTCGGGATTGGTGTCGTCACCGTGGCCGCCTATGTTTATAGGATGGGCTATATCGGCCCAGAGCACAGCATTGGTTACGCTGACATTGTCGGTGCCGCCATACCAGTGCCACCTGTGGTTGTAGATCGCTATGCAGTCATCGCTGTTGCGCATAAAGATGTTATCAATTTTTACATTCCTGCAGCACATCAAGTCGATGCCGTCGCTCCAGCCCTTGCAGCTGAACGATTTGAAATTTCTGACAGTCAGCCCATCAGCCCCACCGCCAAAAACGGTGTAATGGTCGGGGTTGACTACAGTGATACCGTCAATCTCGACATTGCGCGAGTCGGTCACCTCGATACCGCGCATGGGGTGGTCGAGAATACCGCGGCCTATGATGCGCACATTTTCGGCCTTGTCGACAAGCAGACGTGCCTTGACCACAGCGCCGGGAGCAAGATAAACCGTCGTGTTTGAGGGTATGCGCAGCGTGTTGTTCGGTAAGTCGGCAGGACGGTGTACACCCGGGCCGAAATACATTACACCAGGGGCATCGGCTTCGTAAACCTCGCTCTCCACGGGGTTGGCAAAGAGATGCAGGTTGTTGAGCCTGTCACCGTCAAATTCTATAGACAGGTAACGCGGGCGGTCGAGCGTAAACGTTATCGTGTTCCCATGACGTATATAACCGATACCCGAATTGAGGGGACGTATATCGACAGCCGAAAAATTACCGTTGTTTTTCTTTACCATGACTTCGACAGGAGAATCCATGTCAAACTGCACCATCGACGCGTCGGTGACACGATCCATATCCACCTGCACGTTGTATTCAAACAGGTCAAGCCATTCGTTCGCTCCTACCGGGCGTACTTTGACCGTAAAATCATCGTTATGGGGCATGTTGGTGCGACCCTCGGGGTACACCTTTAGCCCGGCTAAGGCGCCGAGAGCAACTGAAAGCAGCATTGTCACGCTTATGGCTCGCAGTGTAAAGCCAAAGTTGGTTTTCTTAGTCATATATATTGTGATTATATTATTATAAATGTTATTTTCGGGTGTGAATCGTGACGTCGTCATCGCCGGTTTTGATCCACTTGCCGTTTTCATTGATTAATAGTGTCGACGCGGGTGAAGATGCTTTAATAGTCAAGTCCTTGCCCTTGAGAAGTGTGCCGTCTGAGATAAAAAGAAGCCGGGGATTGCCGTCGGCATCGAGTCTTACCACACCGGCTTTACCTTTAAATCTGAAGCCCGGGGCAATATCCATGTCACATGGCCCATCGGCCGAGACTATATAATCGGTATAGCCTCCGTCCAGGTGTACTTTGATTGCCTGTATCCCTCGGGCCGGATTGCTGAATTCAACGTTGACAATTTTGGCCGGCTCTCCACTTGTGCTCGGTTCAAACACGGCTGCAAACGGACGGTTCCATGCCTCACCGTTCTGGCGGGCTACGAATGTCAGTGTAGGTGTTGACGCAATGTCGTAGGGCATACCTTTCAGTCGCGACAGTCCCTCGGTCATCGGTGATTCGGCCTGATATATCGTACGCCCGTCGGCTCCCGAGAACCACATATCCATATCTACAACTGTCGAGTCGGGCATATCGATGGTATATGTGGCTTTTACGGGGCGGTGCCCTTCAGCTTTTTGCTGCTTATAGATATAAGAGTAAGCATAGAGGTGAGCGCCGGCAAATGACAATTCTTCGGTCGGTTGGAGTGCTACCGGCTCACCGCCTGCTGTCTCGATTTTCATTCGTTGCCCGAGGTTATGATAGAAATAATCATGAAAACCGTCGGCGTTGTCGTTGCGCCGGCTACGGAATATGTCGATGTAGTAGCCCCCGTTTTCAAAGGGTATGATGGCATTGACGCGGCGCTGGCTTGCATTGGTCTCGGGCTCGGTAAAATCAACCTCGCTGAACGTGAGCGGCGAGAAATCTCCATAATCTGTTGACGAGGCCGGGAAAAGCGCATTGACTATGAACGAGTGATTGCTATTCATCACCGGATAAGATGAGATGCCGTCGACACACACCGTGTTATGGGCCGGGAACTGACTGTAATACTCGAGATAATCCTGCCCTTGATACAGGCTTTTTCCGATACCGGCATCGGGCGCGAGAGTCATGCCTTTGCCATACAGTTCCATTGATATGCCGTTGGCATGAGCGTGGTTGCCCTCCGACCCGTTAAGCGAGATCATAAGGCTATTGTGCGGTTCCATACCGTTGCGTTGTACGAGCCAGCTCACGTTGGGCGAGTAAAAAGTTGACGAGACCATACTGTCGACGTTCGCCGCGCGGTCATAGACACGTAGCATCTTTTCAAAACGGGATGCACCGGCCTCATCGCCCCATTGCCTGTAATGTGCTATCATATCTTCAATTGCCGAGCGGCGTATTTCGCCGGGATGGGTATCGCCGAAGCCTACTGACAGCCTGTTTGGGAACATATATTGGGGCATCGCGGCAACAGCATCGGGCAGCATAGGCAAGTCGGACAACAGGTCTCTGCCAAGACTCGTATCAAACAGTCTCATGAAAGAACAGAAATCACCGATCACTCCCATACTGTAACCAGGGCACTCTCCCCACACGGCTGTCTCGGGATCAAAGCCATAAGCGGCAAGATCTTTCAGCGACCACTGACGCAGTGATGATGTCGACACGACTCGGTCAATGTAGTATTGACGTCCTTTCCCGTCAGAATACTGCTCATCGTCACCGAGCGCGAGCGCAATATCCATTATGAAGCGAGCCTGTATGAGATTCCAGTTATTGTGAGGCACACCCTTGTCTATTATATTGTCGGCAAACTTTTTCAATGCGCCGTCATATATATGCCTGTTTTCGGGGTGATTGTCATTAATATACGTATTCAGGGCCTCATAAAGCTTTATGAGCGGATTGAGGGCATCCTCGTGTATGACTTCGAAGCTCGTCATTCCTACCAGTGTCTGCTGATGGCCGTGATTCAGGTCTTTAGGCACGTTGCGATAGTATATGCCTTTCATATATGTGTCGAGCACGTTGTATGCCGTCTCGATATAAGCGGTATCGTTTGACCCGATGCCATACTCGGCTGCCGTGAGTGCGAGCCCGAGTATTTCGCGGTTTACCGATTCGACAATACGGCCGGTCTGGCCTATCGCCGCCCATTCATAAGGCTCACCGGGGATTGAACCGTTGCGCAACCACAGGCCACGCGGGTCTTCTGAGTAGGGCTCAATCTCCCCGAGCGCGGGACGACGGTACTTGGTGGCATGACCGCGGGCTCCCGTGAACATCACGGTTGCCACTTGAGCACTGTCACCACCGGCGTGATGGTAAAACTCGCCGTCAATGAATACATCGGTAGCCTTTGTATTCCAATACATGAGCAGTCGCGATGACAGGCCGTCGCGGTCATCGGTGATGTATTGAGCGACACGCTCAGGTGGCTCGGCCGCCCAACCCGCGGTATATGTCACGATTAGGGTGAGGGCTATAACTATATGTAATATCTTGTTTATCATTATATCGGGGTTTAAAAAAGCCTGTCTTTACAGGCAGGCTAAATTACAAAAAAAATCTTAATTACCCGAAATTGTACCTAAAGGATGTCCAATCCTACATTTAAATCATAACAATGATTTAAAAAATCTAACCTAACAAAATCTAATACCGTGTGTATATCATAGTTTATTTTATATCTGCTTAATCATAGCACATGCCCAAGGCTGCAGATCCTCGTCAAATGTGAGATTGCCGTCGGCATCTGAGCAGACTACTTTCTTTAATGTGCCGTTTGAGATATTTTTGAGCAGTTCAATCTCTTCGCGTGTGGGGCTTTCTGACACCGCCATCGACTCCATTGCTGCCGAGACGTCGCCGTGGGTGCTGTCGAGCAGTTCGATCTCAAACATAGTGTTCGGTGCGAGGTTTGAAACCGTCAGATTGACGTGTTTCGGCGACGCGTTCATGTACTTGTGATGATCCTCGGCGCCGGGCACGTGCGATTCATATTCAACCGGGTAGTTGAACGCCAGGGCCACAATCTTACCCGTATCAGAGCAGCGGCTCACGGCCACCGTGCCGTCATAGTGCAACAGGCGGTCACCAAGCTGGTGAAGCATGCGGTAGGCATGATATGTGGGCTTGTATATGCCCTGGAAGTTGATCAGACCGAAACCGCCGTGGAAGAAATTCTCAGCGCCACCCTTCTCTTCAAACACATCGGTGAATGTCCAGTACATGAGCGACTGAGCCATGCCGAGACAATCGAGATTGGCTCGCATAATGTATGCGGCTGCCGGGAGCAGGTCGTGCATACAGTCACGTGAGTTAGGACTCGTTGACCACTCGGTGAGATGAATCTCGGCTGTCGGATATTTGCTGTCGGCCAGCGCGTTCTGCAGCCACTCGATATCGTCATGAAGCGAATTGAGATAGCGTATCGAGCCCTTTGAACGGCCCTCCTCGGGGTCGAGGGCGTAATCGGTGGGATAGGGGTGTGTCGAGATGAAGTCGACCGGAAGGTTCTCCTTCTCACAATATTTCAGAAAGTCTTTGATCCACACGCCCTGCCATTTCTGCTTGTTGATTTTGTCGGCCGAGAAGAAACGTGACTTGCTGTGGTCGAGAATTTCACCGTCGTGACGGGCGTCGGCCACAAAATTACTCGTAGCGGGGCCACCTACACGCAGGCTCTTGTCGACTGCCTTGATTGCATTGGCAGCCTCTTTGTACAATCTGAAATAGTCGCTTTTGGTGCCGTGAAAGAATGCACCGGTGCCGGTGAGGTTGGGCTCGTTCCAAACCTCGAAGTACCAGTTACTTACTTCGTCAAGCCCGTAGCGGTCAACGAGGTGGGCCGTAAACGCATATATCAGATCGTGCCAGTCGCCGAACTTCTCACGGTCGACCGATACATTACCTTTCCACCAGAACTGTGTCTTGGATTCGGGCAGTGCCATATCTTTAGGAAAGAAGCCAAGCTCGACAAACGGACGCACTCCCATCGAGAGCATGCGGTCATAGACATCGTCGATATACTGCCAGTTATATTTTACTTTACCGTCGGGCTGTTTGAAATACACAAACATATCGTCGTGAAACAGGCCGTGCATGCGCACATACTTGAAACCGCAGTGCTCTTTCACGTCGGCGAGATGTTCCTGCCATCCGCTGCGCAGGCCTTCGTTCACACGGCCGGCACCGACACCTGTCTCCCAATAGTGGTCAAGCGATTTTCCCTCAGTGCGGGTATCGACTGTTACTGCGCTAAGTGACAGTGATGCACCCAGGGTTACAGCTGTCAATAGTGATTTAAAGTTCATGGTGGTATAGTGATAATTATTTGATTATATGCTTGAATGTGGTGGTCACTCCGTGATTGTTCAGGGTGATGACATAGTCGCCTGCAGTGCTGACGCGAGCCTGCCCCATGCCGTGAGCCACGAGCCGGCCCGACATGTCATATATTGAGACTGTTGCTGACGGCTCGAGCGATTTAACAAGGCGCCCGTCGACAGTAATCACCGACTCGCCATCGGCCATTACCTCATCTATACCGGCACTGGCCTCTTTCAGGTCATCGACACTTTTGAAAGTCTTGGCCCAGTAGAACTTCATCGGGTCGGTATTACCGGCCTTACAAGTAAAGCGCAACTGAATGTCGTTCAGCACACGGTAATTGTCGAGTGGAAAATCATACTGGACTTTTCCGGTCTTTGTGCGCATGCCGTCCTCACGCAGATCATAGTAATAAATGTCATTGCCTATCTTGCCGGTGAACTTTTCGGTACCGTTGCCATAGGTGAGTGTATTCTGGTTAAATGACATCGTTGTGCCCTCGGGACGATCGATCCTGAACGCCACTATGGGATATGTGGCGGCGTGAAAGGCAAACTGCTGGTCGCGCTTGATATATACGAGGTTCTGATCGTCAAAATTTATCTCATAGCAATTATCGGCAAATTTTTCATCGCCTTTAGAGACAAACCAGCGGGTACCTACCTCCACAATATGGTCATCGAGTTTACCCCATTCGAGACAAAGCGGCTCGCTGACATATTCTTTATCTTTGTAGGTCGTTTTCACGAAATAATATACACAGGGCATCGAGCCATTGACCTCTTTGTCTATGTACGATCCCATAGTGTTATTGGCGCTGACAAGCACGGCATCATTAACATCGGGCGTCGTGCTGCGGTAGAGATCACCTGTCGAGGCGAGCATACCCTCATAGACCCAGCTTACCGACACGCGGCACTCGGTGTTGTCGATCACACCGTCGATTTTTATGCCTGCCGGTGTCTCACTTGCCAGTTCAATCTCCATCGTGGCGAGCTCAAGTCCCTCGGCTTCCTGCTCGATGCCGAGACGCAACACAGCTGCTCCGGCAGGGAAAGGAACCTTCTTGATAACCACTGTCGACCAGTTGTCGCCGGTGGCAGTTATCTCTGCTGTCACTTTCTTGCCGTTGTCGACTACCGCATACAGTATGCCTGCGCCTTTCGATCGGTAAGTTACCGTGATGTCATAGGTATCGGTAACAGGAACACCAACAGTGTAATTCATCCACTCGCCGGTCTTGTTGTCGGTCACAGCCCAGCGGTCGCCGCACATGGCAATCTCAACAGTGCCGTCGGCGCGGTAATCGTTACCTTTGACCGAGCCTTCATTATGATAGGTGTGCCCCTCGGCGTTTGCCTCGACACAATAGGCATCATAGTCGGGTACCTGTATGATACCGGGAAGTTCGTGCTGACCACTCACCAGCTTGCCGTCGATACGGCTCACAGGGTCACCGGCCATCCACTTAGTACGGCGCTTGGTTACAGTGCCCCAGCCACCCCATTCATAATACCAGTTGGGCTCGGTACCTGAACGTTCGCAGCCGTACTTAGCGATCATGTAGTCGCGGTATTTTTCCAACCACTGATAGTCGCCCGGATCAACACCGGCACGCACTGAATAGTGGGCCAAGACCTGCTCGCGTGTACCGCTGTTACCGGCAGGGTCGCCGCGGCCATCGGGACAGGGACGAAGCGATTCCCAGCGTGTGCTGCGGCACAGGCGCTGCAGATACATGTCATTGTCAAGCGCTACTTCATCTTCGTTGTCGGTGTATCCTGCCGGTTCCCAGGCACTGAGATTATAGCGCGACAGGAATTCAAAGCCGGTGAGAATACGGTTGTCAAGAGCACCGTACATATTGTTGCCGTTGTTCCATGACATCTCGGCAATGTCGCCATACATATTTACACCGCCTATTGCATGGCCCTGGTCGCGGCTCACCTCCTGAGTCTGACCGTTGGCATAGATATAGTATTTAAGAGGCTCGTCATAGTAATACTCGCTCTTGCCGAATTTGGTGGGAGCCTCATAGTCGTTTTTGTAGATAGAACTTGCCGACTCGATTTTCATCTGAGACCACACGGGGCGACCAAGCGGATATTTAATCTCGTCCTTGGGATTGCGGGGCAGTTCCATCAGGTAGTTGTAGGCACGGTCATATATCAGCTCATTGTCGAGGAAAATGCCCATCGCCATCATGGCGCGTGCTGCGAAAAGGCCCTGATTGCCAAATCGCATGGCGTCAAAGTTATATATGTTCCAGTAGAATGTTATATTGTTGAGTGCATCGTCGCTGTTGCCCTGTGCTACAGTTGTGGTCGAGTAACCGGGATGCACGAGCATATCCTTGAAGCGCTGCTGGTCTTCGGCCGCCCAACCCTCATAGTCGCGCATGAGTTCGGCTGCAGCTATCAGCAGGTAAATCTTTCCGTTGTCGAGCGGACCGGTGCCGCGACAACTTGTGTTAGTGTAATAAGAGTTGGCGTTAAGAAACTGAACAGCTTTGTCGGCATAGGCCTTGTCACCGGTTATGTGCCACAGTATTGCCAGGTCGTGGGCGCTGCGGCCGTCGCGGCCTACCGTACCGTTGAACGCACCCTCCTTGATCTGGGTACCGCGGTTGCCGGGATTCTGGTTAAGGTCTGAATATTTTGAGTTCTTGAGTTCAATAAAAGCCGAGTAGTAAGGCTCAACCTTGGCTATTACCATTGAACGCATGCGGTCAAGATCGCCCTGAGTGTAAGTGATACAGGGATGATTGAACGTGCGCTCGGCCATTGCAACCTGTGAGGCTGCCAGCGCAGTGACCGCGAGAATGCAAAGCTGTAATTTTTTCATGTTATAGAATCGTCGAGTGGTAATGTGTCGTAAAAAAATGGAGAGAGGGGAGAATGGATTATAGTTTTAGCGGGTATTAACGCACACGCACTTTAGCGGTAGTTACATTGCCGTCGGCAGCTGTCGCACGTACGATATAGAAACCGGGAGCTACCGAAACCTTTTCATCGTTCACGCTGGCGACATTCACACCGGCGAGATTGTAGACATTGATTTCATATGCGCCGTTGGCACGCACGCCGCCGCGTGTACCGAGAATCTTGATGGTGCTGTCGGCAATGATGTTGTCAACGCCACCCTGCTCTTCCTCGCCGGGACGCACCTCGACTAGACTCGTGCCGTTCTTGTAGTTGTCGATGAGCTCTTTCACGAGCAGCGGGTCAACGAGTTCGTCCATGTCAAGGATGTCATACATGCCGGCGGTGGCGATATACTCGTAGGTCACTCCATATGAAGCGCCCTTGTTGTTGGCCTGGAGGTAAACATTCTTGTCGGCATCGTTGCGACCCCAGCAGCACATGTCAAACGAGATGTATGACTGCAACTGATAGTCGTCGTTATAGTCAGCATAGTCGATGTAGGGATATACTTTGAAATCGCCGTTTGAAAGGATGTTGTACTTGGGATCGTTGAGGTCGATAACGAATACATCAAACGGAACGCCGGGCGTGAACATGTCGTTGTCATCAAACAGTATGCGCTGCAAGCCGGGAGTCTGATAGAAATACTGGTTGTGGAAAACCATATCGTTGAGCTTGACTTTCTCGGCATCGGTGAGCGGTGCGCCGTCAACGCGCTTGAACTGGTTGTAGAAGCACCAGCCCGAGTAATTGCGCGCGATAGCAAATTCATGGTCGACGGCTATTTTTACAATCAGATAGGGCTCATCCTCCGACAGGTTGATGACCGATTTATTGCGTATATGGGCGTTGTCATTGGCCATGGGAACAGCCTTGATGGCTTTACCGTTGTTTACGATTTCAACGCGCTGATTAGGGGTCTTGTTGGTCCACTTGGTGGGATCCCAGCGCAGCTGAGCCTGAGCCGATACACCGGCAGTCAGGACTGCGGCAGCAAAGATAGTTTTGTAAAATAGTTTCATGATAATTGAGGTTATTTTAATTAATAGTAGGATGTATTTTATTTGATAATGATTTTGCCTGTGATGACGTTACCGTCGGCTGCAATGGCGCGGGCTATATAGAGACCGGGCTGAGCCTCGACACTCTCGCCGGCAACCGATGCCACGCGCGAGCCGGTGACATTATAGAGTTCCATCGACACCGCACCCTGACAGCTGATCTGAGTGCCGCTGACGGTAAATTCAGCAGTTTGGTTCGAGAGCACTTCGCCGATGCCGGTAGTGGTGATGTCGCGTTTCTCGACATAGTCGCCGGTCTGAGCGGCCTTCGTGCGATAGTTGTCGATAAGTTTTTTTACTTTCGCGGGATCGATCTCAGCGATGTTGGCGCGCGACAGCAAAGCCTCGTCGGTAAAGATATCAAATTGTGATGCAGTGGCGATGTAGCGGTATTGAACCGTTTTGTCGGCAAGGAACTCGGCCTTGGTTGTCCCGTCGGGAATTACATTGGTACAGATTTCAATCTGGAGGGCCGACTTCATGCGTGCGGGTGCTCCGTCTACATTTGTCCACCACGGGGCGCGTGTATGTGTGATAGAGAATGTCGGCACGTCATTTTTTCCAAAAATATAGCCGCCGTTTTTGGTGGGCACCTGGCGCAGGTCAATCACCCAGATGTTTCCACGTTCAACAGTACTGGTATAACCCCATCCGTTTGTAAAGATGTCTTCGTCAGCAGCATCATATTTTCCGCGATACACTACATAACCGTCACCTTTGTCGACGTTAAACGACTGGTCAAATACATAACCGTTGTAACCGTCGATATCTTCGGCCGACAGGCTGTTGTAGTTTTCAAAATCGTTATAGAACTTGAACAACGAGTGCTGCTTGTTGGCGCGGATACCCTCTGACGCCTCGAAGTGCATGATGAGGTAAGGCTCCTCGGCCGTGAATGTCAGGTCAACCGCATTATATATGTGACAATGGTCTTTGCCCGGAACAGGGGTCACGATCACTTCCATGTGATCTTTGTCGACAAGTTGAGTGTTGCCCCCGTCAACTACCTGCCAGTTGGCAGGATTCCAACGCACCTGAGCATCGGCGCTGAAAACTGTTGCAGCCACGGCTGTACACGCGATGATTGAGTAGATTTTTTTCATGAGATTAAATAATTTTGTCGGTAATGAATTAGTGTTACACCGGCAAAATTAGATGCCTCACGACAAAAAGCATAAAAAAAACGCCTCGATTACGTATCGGGGCATTTAGAGAGACAACAGCATCGTTATTGACCTATAGATGCGTGTTTTAGGCTCGATGTTTCAAATTATTTGGCACTCACGTCAGCGCCTTTTTCGACGCGTTTTATATAGTCGAGTGGCGATATTCCCTCGGCCTCCTTGAAGTAGCGGAAGAACGACGTGCGCGAACTGAAACCACACATCTGAGACATCGCCGACAGTGTGTATGTGCGGTATGTGCCCTGTGCTACCATCTCTTTAAACTCTTTGATGCGGTAAGAATTGAGGAAACGATAGTAGTTTGAGCCGAGGTGCTGACTGAAATAATAGCTCAGCACGGCGGTGCTCACGCCGAGCTTATCGGCGAGCTGGCCTATCTTCAGGTCGGGCTGACGGTAAATCCTGGTGTCATACAGCAGCAGGTCGAGACGTTTTGACAGGCGCTCAAGCTCGGCATCGGGAATGTTGAGATTGCGGTATTTTGATGACGCCGCGTCCTGACTGTCGGCGGCCGGCTCATCGGCGGCAATCGGCTCGGCATTGGCTTCGGGCTTTTTGCCGCGACGTTTCATAGATACATAGACAACAACTGCTGCTGCCGACACTGCGATCAAAATAGTCCACCATACGACAGCTTTGGAGTCGCCGGACTCATGCGTCTCAATAAGCAGCATCGACTCGGGCGAGCCGGACAGACGTACTTTGAGGCTGTGGTCGAGACTGCCCGTGTAGTGCAGGCTGAGCGGGCGCGTGATAGGACGTGACGCCCATATTGTGTCACCGTCAATGCGGTATTCGATAAAATCGGGCCTGTCGGGTGTCGACACGAGGTCGGTGAAGAAAATGTCGATAGTGCCTGTGTGAGGCGGAACGTTGAGCAGAACCTTCCCGTCAACGATATCAGGCACAGGACCATTCATGCGCTCGCCATTATAACGTACTTCTGATATCACCAGCGAGCCGGCGTCGCTCTGAGCTGTGAGCCGGGCTATGTCGGCCACCATTAGGCCGTTGCCCGTGCTGAGATAAAGACGCCCGTTCACACTGTCGAGCTGATGACTTGGATTGATGTGATTGTCAACAATGCCGTCGCGGGTGCTATATATTATATATGTATTGAAGTCTGATGTATTGTAGAGACCCTCTGAGGTGCCTATTATCCAGCTGCTGTCGGGAAGCTGTTGCATGATGTTGATATCGGTATTCCCGATAGGCATGTGATGGTTCACTGCCGAGAATTTCTTGAGCTCGGGATCACTGATGAAAAGTTTGTTGCGGTCGTAGGCAAATAACAGGTTGCCCTTGACATCTTCGGTTATGCAGCGCACAAATTCCCTGTCAATGAAACCTTTGGGAAATACATCGTTACGCACTTTATCGGTCTTGGGATCGAACACCGACATGCCGCCCTGGGTGGTGATCCATCCACGGCCGGTATTATCGAAATATATTCTGACGACCACGTTCTTGATACACGAGTTGTCGGCATTGAACACCTTGTCGAGCTTCCCGTCGACAAACCGATAGGCACCCTCGGTGGCGGCCACCCACAACCGGCCATGCTGATCGATATCGATGTCACATACGCGCAGGCCGTCTGATTCTTCCAGATGTCTGATGGCTGCGTTCTTAGGGTCGATGTAATATACGCCTCCGCCAAACACGCCGATGGCAAACTCATTGCCTGCCGGGACGATATCTACAGGCTGGCAATTGTTGAACACCGACAGGTCGAGCGTGCGTGTTGTGTGATTGCGCTCGTCGGTAATCATTAATTTGTCGCGGGTTGCCGTGATCTGGTATGGGTAGCTGCGGGCTATGGCGCGCACAAACATACCGTCGGTCGAGAATGAGTCACCGTCACCATAGGGTGTGAATGTTGTGACATGCCGGGGCGATAACACCTGAAAGCCCAGCTGATAATAGCCTACATAGATATTGCCGCGCCTGTCGATAAATAATGAGTAGACACCGTTTGACAAGAGCCGGCATATATCAGAGTCGCGGTTCAGAATCCCTGCAATTTTATTGTTATCGGTATTTATAATTGTAATACCTGCATTGTCGGCCGACATGTAAAGCAACGAGTCGCTGACAACGAGCGCCGTGACCGGTAATTGTGATTTGAGGTCGACCTGCTGCCACTCGTTACGGTCGGGCACATATACATGTAAACCGCGTTTGAACTGACCCATGCCCGATGAATAGGCATATATACGGCTGTCGGTAGCAGCAATACGCGAAAAATAACCTGCCGGACTGCCGGTTACGTACACAAGCGCAGGCTGTCGGTCACTGTCTTTAATCCGGGTTTTGAAGATGCCGTAATTGGTTGTAATCCATACCGTGCTGTCGGCCGACATGGCTATATCATAGACTGATGCGCTGAGATTGTTGACCGAGTGTGGAACGGTAATAGTATCCATCGCTGTTGAACCGTTTCTCATCATCATCAGCCCCTTTGCGCGTCCTATGAGAATACAGCCATCGTTAATGCGCTTCATCGTGTAAACGGGATTATTGCCCGTCGGGATGCTGTCGCCGAATGTCAGCGACTTGGTATCAAACACTTTGAGCCCGAAATCGCCGCCCAGTAGCAACGAGTCGCGGCCAAGCTGTACGATCCCGTTAGGCCTCAGCGATGTCGCGTTGCTGCCGGGTATCGGAAATTTCAGCACGCGCAGACCGTCATATCTTACAAGTTCCCCGAGCATACCTGCCCACACAAAGCCGGCGTTATCCTCACAAAAACTATATACGCTACCGCCTGATACCGGAGTGTGCGACTCCAGGTCGGGCAGTGACGATGCAATACCCCTTTGACAGGGAAATGCAAGCATGGTAAGGATTATAAGGCATTTCAGGAGTTTCATGATGGCAAATATATAAATCAATTTTCAAAAAAAACACAAATTACTCAAAAAAAATTCAAATCCTGTACCTCTTTAATCGCGGGCGACGGTATCGCCGGCTAAGGGCGACAGGTCATATTTCCTGTATATCTTATGGCCCTCACGGGTGTTTCAAATTATTTGAAACATAGATGTAACACCGTGATTTACAGCGTGTGACATCTTGCCGATGTCTCGCCTATTTATGCGGTACACAACAGGGGTTGACAGTGGCGGTTTTATCGTTCTGAAACACATAATTTTGCATCAAAACCATTCATTAATTTACCATGAACAAAAACAAAAGACTGATGTCGCTCAAACCAATGGTTGTAGCGGCGCTATTGTCCGGAGGATGCTTGGCAGCCCCTGTAATGCATGCCGAGCCGGTTCCTGTTCAGACTCCGGCCCCCAACGGGACTATCACAGGAACAGTTGTTGATGAGACAGGCGAGCCCATGATCGGAGCCACCGTCACTGTTAAAGGTACCGGTATCGCAGCCGCTACCGACATGGACGGTCACTTCAGCGTCAAAGCCAATGCCGGGGCTACGCTCGTAATTACCTATATAGGCTACAAGCCTGCAACCGTGACCGCCGGTTCAGGGCCTGTCAATGTGACGATGGAGCAGGCCTCAAACGATCTCGATGAGGTGGTTGTCGTAGGTTATGGCGTTCAGAAAAAAGCTACCCTCACGGGCGCGGTTACTCAGGTTAAGGGTGATCAGGTGCTCGCCGGCAAAGCCACACAGAGCGTTGCATCGGCACTTCAGGGCACCATTCCCGGTCTTACTATCACACGTACATCATCACGTCCCGGTAACGAGGGCACCGGCATCACACTTCGTGGTGGTATCTCGGTCAACTCGATGTCGCCCATGATCGTTATCGACGGTCTTGAGGCCTACGAGTGGGAGCTATCTCAGATCAACCCCAACGACATTGAGTCAATATCAGTCCTCAAGGACGGCGCGGCCGCCATCTACGGTACCAAAGCCGGCGGTGGTGTTATTCTTGTTACCACCAAGCGCGGTAAAGAGGGTAAGGTCAACGTTACATATTCGGGCTCGGTTCACGCTAACTTCGTAGGCCGCCGCTTCCCCGTTGCAAGCGGTGTCGAGTGGGCCAACATGCTTATCGACGCCACCACTAACGACGCGTACGCGCTGCTTGATGCCGACGGCAATCCTCAGTACAGCTGGTGGATGTGGCCCGAGCAGACCTGGCGTGACATGGCCGACGGCAAGGTCGTAAAAGATGTCATAGGTGGAGCATGGCGTGTACTCGATCCCTATGTTGACCAGTTTGACGCTGTTTACGGCACAACATGGGGTAACGAACACAATGTGCAGATTTCGGGCGGTAACGAGAAACTCACGGCCATGACTTCGTTTGGCTATGCTAACGACCGCTCACTGCTCGACGTCGTTTATGACGGTCAGAAGAAGTATAACTTCCGCTCAAATATCGACTACAAACTCAACGACTTCATCAAGTTTGAGGTCAATATGTCTTACGACCGCCGTCTCACTCAGACACCCCAGCAGGGTATCGGTCACGGTATTCAGGACTTCTACATCTTCCCGCTCTACAACGAGTACGGTCAGTTCTACGACACGTTCGGCAACAACAACCTGCTTGCCAAACTCGTGGAGGGTGGCACACGCCGCAACACCGAGGAGTTCACCCGTCTCGGAGGCCGCATCTATCTCGACTTCGGCAAGTGGGTCAAAGGTCTCGGTGTCAATGCCAGCGCCAACTTCCGTTATCGCAAACACAAGGACATCCAGCGTCAGACCACCGTTACCATGTATGACTGGGCCGGTGAAAAATCTACCGCCGACGGTCTCCCCGACTACTCGCTCGGCACCGGCACCATCAACTCACAGACCGGTGAAAACGACAAGTGGGTGAAAAATACGCTCAACGACTCACGCTATCAGGTTTACAACGCCTTTGTAACCTATAACAATACGTTCAAGGATCACACCGTCGGTCTTGTGGCCGGTGTCACCGCCGAGCGCAGCGATAACCAGAACTTCTACCTGTTCCGCAAGGGTATGGCTCTTGACGAGCTCGACGATATCAACCTCGGCGACGCTACTACGGCCGAGGCTACCGGCGGCAGTGACCACGTCGGCATGGTATCATATCTGGGTCGTCTCAACTATGACTACAAGGGCATCTATCTCCTCGAGGGTATCTTCCGTCGTGACGGCTCTTCACGCTTCTCAAAGAGCAACCGCTGGGCCAACTTCGCCAATATTTCGGCCGGTGTCCGCATCAGCGAGTTCGACTTCATCAAGCGTCACAATGTAATCAGCAACCTGAAGGTGCGTGGTTCGTACGGCGAGACCGGCTCGCAGAGCGGTATCGGCATGTACGATTACATCTCGGGCATCAGCACCGGCACCACCATCTTCGGTTATAATGGCACCAAAGTTCCCACATCATGGGTAAGCGGTATGACCAGCGATCAGCGCACATGGGAGCGTATCGCCACCACCAACGTCGGTGTTGACTTCGGCTTCCTGAACCACCGTCTGTCTGGTTCGTTCGACTGGTTCCTGCGTCAGAACAAGGGTATGCTTATCGGCGTTTCTTACCCCTCGGCTCTCGGTGCCGGTGCACCTAAGACCAACAGCGGTAACTACGAGGCCAAGGGTTGGGAACTTGTACTTAACTGGAACGACCGCGTGGGCGAGGTGGAATATAATGTAGGCTTCACAATGGCCGATGCCCGCACCAACGTCACCAAGTATGAGGGCGCCAACGAAATCAAGGTAGGTAAGAACGGCACCATCGAGGGCAAACCCACCAACGCCATCTATGTTTACAAGACCGACGGCTACCTGCAGAACTGGGACGAGGTCAATGCCTACTACGAGCAGATCACAAAGACTGCCGGCGGTGTCCACCCCGTGCAGGGTACTACCAACCAGCTCACACCCGGTTGTGTGCGCCGCGTTGACGTCTCGGGCGACGGCCGCATCACCACCGACGACCTCGTGTACTATGGCGACGCTGCTCCCCACTACACATTCGGCATCAATCTCGGCGCCCACTGGAAAGGCATCGACCTGGGCATGTTCTTCCAGGGTGTAGGCCAGCAGTATGTACTGCGCGAGGGCCAGATGATGTGCCCCTGGTTCAGCGGCTGGACCAACCAGAACAAGACCTTCATCGGCAACACCTGGACCGAAGACAATACCAACGCACGCTACCCCATAGCATCGCGCAACGGTGACCGCAACAACTGGAACTACAAACAGTATAACGACATCAACGTCAACAACTGCTGGTATGTACGCTGTAAGAACATCCAGCTCGGTTACACCATTCCAAAGAGCATCACCAAACATGCCTATATCGAGAATCTTCGCGTCTACGTGTCGGGCGACAACCTCTTTGAGTTCCATAACGTTAAGGACGGCTTCGACCCCGAGAGCAAATCGGCCACAGGTCAGGGCAACATCGACGTCTATGCCCGCACTCTCTCGTTCGGTCTCAATGTTACCTTCTAATATCTAAATCACCAACTGCAATGAAAATCAATTATATATTACCGGTTTTACTGACCGCCGTGCTGTCAACAGGCTGCGCCGAGACTTTCCTCGACCTGAAGCCCCTCGACCAGCAAACCGAGGCTTTGTACTTCAACAAGCCTTCCGACTTCGAGTATGCTGCCAACAACCTCCACGGTAACATTTATGCCTGGGGTGGTAACGACACCTATAATATCAACTTTGACTATGGCACCGACCTCGTCGTTGCAGCTCAGGACGCTGTGAGCGGTACCAATGCCGCCGGTACAAGCGACGGTTACTGGGACAAAGTCTACGGCTGGCTGCGCACCGCCAATATCGTCATCGAGAAAGGTCAGGCTTATCCCAACCCCGACGAGATCGCAGGTCCCGTAGGTCAGGCTTACTTCTTCCGTGCATGGCATCACTTCTTCCTGCTCAAACGTTTCGGCGGTGTTCCCGTGGCCGATCATGTCACCGACGTTGCCGCCACCGATGCTACCGTGTGGGGCCCCCGCAACAGCCGCTATGAGGTAGTGAAACTCATCCTCGACGACCTCGACATCGCAATAAAGAAACTCGAGGGCACGACAGTCGCCACCACCGGCAACGACGGTCACGTGACACTCGAGGCCGCCAAGGCTTTCAAGGCTCGTGTTTGCCTGTTTGAAGCTACATGGGAGAAATATGTCGGCGACAAGACCGACGGTGACGGCATCAACACCGGTGCCGGCTCGGCCAAACCCGCCGATTATCCCTCGGTCAACGATATGCTCAAAATGGCAAAAGACCTGTCAGGCGAAATTATCGACTCTCACACATTCGAACTTTGGAAAGGTGTCGAGATTGTCAACGACGGTGTCGCCCGTCCCGAGATGTATGAGCACACGAGCTATTTCTATCTCTTCAACCTTGAAGGCGGTGATTCAAATCCCAACGGTCTCACCAAGGAGTCAAACAAAGAGGCTATCTTCCGCACAGTTTATGATGCAGTAAACAAGAAGAGCAATACCAACCTCACGCACACAGCTCCCGCCACCATGACGCGCAAACTCGCCGACATGTACCTGTGCCGCGACGGTCTGCCCATCCATGTATCGCCCTCGTTCAGCAGTGACGCCTTCGTGACGATGAACAAAGAGCTCGAGAACCGCGACTACCGCATGCTCGCTTGCGTGCGTCCCGACATGGACTATTCATGGGGCTACGGAATGTATAAGACCGGCGCCGACTATAAGGTCGATATCACCTCTCTTGCCGCCGCACAGTATCAGGTCGTTCCCAACCTGCGCAATGCCGGTTCGGGCATGAAGGGCCGCAAGTTCTGCACCGAGCTCCAGTCGGTTACCGCTGCCGGTAACGAGGCTATGGACTATATGCACATTCGTTATGCCGAGGTGCTCCTCATCTATGCCGAGGCTGCCTGTGAGCTTGGCAACGGAACTATCAGTGACGACGATCTCAACAAGTCGATCAATCTGGTTCGCGCCCGTGGTGGTGTCGCTCCCCTCAACGCTGCGCTCATCTCTCAGGCCAAAACACTGGGTTGCAACCTCACATTCATCGGCGAGATACGCCGCGAGCGCGCAACCGAGCTCTATGGTGAGGGTCATCGTCTCAGCGACCTGTGCCGCTGGGGCATAGCCGAGGCCGAACTTGGCGGTCAGAACCGCTGTGGTGTCTACATCAGCTACGGCAGCACACCCACATTCCTTCAGACACTCGTTAACCCCAGCGACAATAAGCCTGTCTATGTTGAGTCTACTTACAGCGGCCTCATCAACCAGAGCGAGATAACCTACTCTTACGAGGGCATCCCCTCGACCAAGCCCGGTGCCGCTATTGTTGAGCTCGCCGCCAACCGTAAATTCTCGATAAAGAACTACCTGCAGCCGATACCGACCGCACAAATCGAACGTAATCCCAACCTCAAACAAAATCCCCAGTGGTAAAAAATATGAATAAGTTTTTCAAACATATATTAAGCGCAATTGCTGTTGCCGGTCTCGTTACCGGCACAGTATCGTGCAGCGAAGACGACGAACAGGGTGTATATCCCGTCGCACCTACTGCCGTAGTTGAATCGGTAGCGCCTCTCGCCGGTTTTGCCGGGCAGGAGGTAACAATCAAGGGCTCAGGCTTTGGCGAGACACGCTCAACCTATGTTGGCCGCGTGTACTTCGGTGGCATTGAGGCCTCGGCCTACAAATCGTGGACCGAAAACGAGATTGTCGTTAAAGCTCCCGCCAATGGTAGCGGCGACATCGTCGTGTGGATTGAGCGCAACATCACCAAGAGCGGTAAAGACTTCGAGTGCTATGAAGGTGCCGTCATGACCGGCTACTCGCCCATGGACGGTATCAACAAAGGCGAAATCCTTACCATCGAGGGCCGTAATTTCAAACGTTTCATCGATCTCGGCGTAAAGGCAGCCGACGTTAAGATGACATTCCTCGGCAGTAAAGACAACGTCGTCGCTTCGGCCAAGACATTCACCGAGGATAAAATCGAGTTTGAGATTCCTGACAATGCCACAGGCGGTGCCACCGAGATCGATCTCGGCGGTCTCATGACCATCGACGGCCCCACAATCACTATCATCGGTGAACTCATACTCGTCGAGACCGGCGGCAGCTGTAAAGCCCCCAACGGCTCTAATGCTATCGGCGGTACACAGAACGGCGGTTGGGCCATCTTCACCTTCAAGGCTCCCGACACCGGCAGCTTTGCAATGGTAGCCAATGCCGCCACCGGCTCGGCAGGTCGCCGACTCAACGTCGAGATAAGCGAGAGCCTTGACCACCTCATGAACGACGAGCCCGCCGAGGCCAACTATCAGGACGTGCCCAACAAAGGCTGGAAGAATCCCACACGCCTTGAATACGGCCCCTACGACCTCACCCGTGGCAAGACCTACTACGTGAAATTCTACTTCAGCTGCCCCTCAGGCTGGTGTGTTGACGTCTTCACAATGGGCCTTGAGAAGCTCTGACCTATCGATAGTTCACTAATATTATGTCAATAGGGCCGTGTCGTGTGACACGGCCCTATTATATTAACGTGAGTTCGACATAAGAACTTCACAGCCCCCAATAAAATAATCAGCCATTTAGCGATAAACTAAGTGGCTGATTTTTGGTATATCCACATAAATCTTTACTCAACCCAACGTAGGTGAATGTCACAGTCTGATCCGCGAAATTATGCCCTGAGATGGCGAGGATGCATCCCCCTAATGCCGGCCGACGTCACCGTGCGCGGCTACATCATCGACTCCGTGACCGGCGCCCTCTCCC
>CAMWLW010000034.1 GCA_947175245.1 uncultured Bacteroidales bacterium | reverse complement strand
AGTCGGGGTTGAGGGCGAAGTATTTCCAGAGGGGGGCGGCCATGAGGGCCTGTTTCATTTCGTCGCGCTGAAGCATGCCGAGAACCTGGTCGCGTGTGAGCAGGCGCACGGCTATATCCTCGGTCTTGTCAAGATGCTGCGCCTCGGTGAGTTGGACTCCACGCGCAATGTAGCAGTGGGTCAGGTTGTTGGTGGTCGAGGGGTTGCCCGAAATTACCATGAATTTCTCCCATGTGCCGCCGGTATAGCCGGTCTCCTCGGCGAGCTCTCGGCGCGCAGCGTCGAGCGGGTCTTCGCCCGGCTCCATGCAGCCGGCGCACAGCTCGGTGTAGACGCCTCCGAGGCCGTGGCGGTATTGCTCGACCATGACAAAGCGGCCATCGGTGGTGATGGCAATGACGTTGACCCAGTCGGGGTACTCGAGGACGTAGTATTCGGGGTAGATGACGCCCGTGGGCAGTTGCACGGTGTCGCGGCGTGCGGTGAGCCAGGGGCGGCGTACGACATACTCGCTGGCGAGCACTTTCCAGTTTTCGGTTTTATGTTCCATATCGGTTAAAGGTATCTGATGTTGCGTTGCAAGCCGCTGAGCTTGGCGCGCTTGATGGCCGAGCGCCTGAAGGTGGCGGCATAGGTTTCAGGAGTCATTGAGTTGATTGATTGGGCCGTAAGGGCGGCGTAGTCGGGGCGCAGGTCGAAGCGGCCGTGGCGCGACTCGGGGATGCCGTCGTTGTGGGGGCAGACGCGCTGACACGTGTCGCAGCCATAGAGGCGGCCGCCCGTGTGCAGGTCGGCGGGGAGGTCGCCGCGGTGCTCGATGGTGAGGTAGCTGATGCAGCGCCGGGCGTCGAGGGTCGAGCGGCCGCTCAGCGCGTGGCCGGGGCAGGCGTTGACACAGCGCATGCACCCGCGGCACGTGTCCTGTGGCAGTGGCGGGGTGGGCTCGAGGAGGGCTGTGGTGAATATCTCGCCGAGGAAGCAGTAGGAGCCGAGGCCGGGGACGATGACGAGGCCGTTGAGGCCGCTGAAGCCGAGGCCCGAGGCGACGGCCCAATAGCGCTCATGGACGGGCGCGGTGTCGACACAGACACGTGTCTCGGCACCGTAGGTCGCGGCTATGTAGTCGGCCACGGGGCGCATCATGTCGCGCATGACGTCGTGGTAGTCGTCGCCGTGGGCATACATGGCTATGAGCGGCGCGCCCGCGGGCTGGGCGGCGGTGTGGTAGTAGGAGACGGCACAGGTGATGACCGATCGCGCGCCGGGCAGCAGCAGCCCGGGGTCACGGCGCACGTCGAGGTAGCGCCCGAGGTAGTCCATCGTGGCGTGGTTGCCGGCGGCGAGCCAGCGGCGGTAACTGTCGGTGACCGAGTCGGGCACAATGTGGGTCGCGGCGATGGCTATGCGGTCAATGCCGGCGGCGTGGGCCACGTGGTCGAGCTGTGGGTAGGCGGTCATGGGTTACATCGGTAGGGTGTCAAACTCGTAGCCTTGGGCCTTGAGCCACTCGATGGCACGGGGCAGCGCCCACTGCATGTTGTCGCGGGCCTTGAGCGAGTCGTGGAACACGATGATGGAGCCGTTGCGGGCATAGCGCTTGACGTTGGCGAGCACGCGCTGGGGTGTCATCTTGCGGCTGTAGTCGCGCGTGATGAGGTCGTACATCACCAGGTTGTACTTGCGCTTGATGGCCTTGGACTGCCCGCCCCACAGCAGCCCGTGAGGCGGGCGGAACAGTGGCGAGTCGATGAGTTCGTCGGCCTCGGTGATGTCGCGCAGGTAGGCGCGGCGGCTCGATTTGAGGCCCTGGATGTGGTGCATCGTGTGGTTGCCGTAGCTGTGTCCGCGGCGGCGTATCTCGTCGAGCAGCTCGGGGTGACGGCGCACGTTGTCGCCCACGAGGAAGAAGGTGGCCTTGACACCATAGCGGTCGAGCGTGTCGAGCACCCAGGGCGTGACCTCGGGTATGGGGCCGTCGTCAAACGTCAGGTACACGACGCGACGCCCCCTCCGCTTTATGCGCCACAGGGCCTCGGGAAAGAGGAGACGGTAAAGCGAAGGGGGACGTTCGATGAGCATTGGTGTGTGGGTATGTCGCTAAGTTACTGTTTGGCCTGGCGGCGGTAGCCCGTGATGGGGATGATGTCGTCGAGATTGACACCCATCTCCACGAGGGTGGCGTCGACCTCGTCGACGTCGCCGCCGGCGTCCATGTATGACTGCAGCAGGTTGGTCACATAGACGGGTATGTAACGGTCAATGCGCGAGAGGTTGAGGTTGTTGACGGTCTTGGTCGACTGGTTGCCGGCTATGATGCCGCCCTCGCGCTCGATGAGGCTGCGGTAGTAGGGTATGTAGCGTCCGTAACGCAGTATCTCGTCGCGCAGCACCTCGCGGCCGTGGTCGGCAAGCTCGGGACGGCCCAGGCGGTTGCCGAGCTCGACATACAGGGTGCCTATCTGCTGGCCTTCCTGTATAGAGTAGGGGGCGAAGCGCACGGGCAGCTTCTCGTCCATGAGGTCGAGTATCTCGGCGGCCTTGGTGTAGCGGTCGGCTACGTAGACCGAGTCAACGATGCTGTCGGTGACCTCGGCGGCGTCGAGACCCTCGAGGAAGAGGGCCGAGGCGAGGTCATAGAGGGCACTGCGGTGGGTCGACACCATGCGGCGCACGGTCTCGTCGAGGTAGACTTTCTTACCCTCGGGAACCGAGTCGAGGCCACCCCAGACAAAGCGTTCGGTAACGTTGCGGTACATCTTGTCGGTGTCGACGGCCATACCGTAGCTGCTGTCGCTGCGCAGGGGCGATACCTGGTAGGTGAGACCCGTAGAGCGCAGGTTGTCGCTCAGACCGAGGTAGTAGCTCGTTGGAACGGTCATGGCGAAGTAGACAGGGCGGTTCCAGCCGTTGGCGGCGCTGGTGGCTATCATGTCGAGCGACAGCACGCTGCTGAGCGTGGCGTAGCTGTTGTCGGCTGTGAGGTCGGCCTTGATCACCGGCTCGGCGAGAGCCTCCTCGCCGGGGTTGAGCAGGCCTGTAGCCGAGGCCGCGGCGATGTTGGACGGGATGCTTACCTTGGGGTAATTCATCACCGACGCGCCGTCGCCGGCGTCTGATTTGTACAGATTGTCAAGCGCGGCGTACACATCGACATACTCATCGGCCTTTGCGCCCTGGCCGAACGAGCTGGCCTGGATGCGGTTGTTGTAGTAGTCGGCGGGCTCGGCCTGCATGTCGATGCCGGCGGCATTGTAGGTGGGCAGGCGCATCTGGTCGGCATACCAGTCGGTGGTGAGGTATGACAGGTTGACGACGCGCACGTCGGTGCGGAAGCCCTCGACCTCCTGGTTGTACCACAGCGGGAAGGTGTCGTTGTCGCCGTTGGTGAATATGATGGCGTTCTCGTCGAGGCTCGACAGGTAGTTGCGGCCATAGTCGCGTGTGGTGTAGCGACCCGAGCGGTCGTGGTCGTCCCACGTCTGCGATACCATCTGCAGCGGTACGGCGATGCCTATGACGGCGGCCACCGAGGCGATGATGAGCGACTTGTTGCCGTTGTCATAGCTCGACTCGCCGTCCTTGTGGGTGAGCTTCATGATGATGTGCCACAGGGCTGCCACGCCCATGCCCACCCAGATGGCGAAGGCATAGAACGAGCCGGCATAGGCATAGTCGCGCTCACGGGGCTGCAGGGGTGTCTGATTGAGGTAGATGACGATGGCGATACCTGTCATGAAGAACAGGAAGAACACCACCCAGAACTGCTCGATGCCGCGCTTGCCGCACAGCGACTGCCACACGAGGCCGATTAGACCCATGATGAGCGGCATCATGTAGAAGACGTTGTGGCCGGGGTTGTCGGTGCCCTGGTCGGGCGGCAGCAGCGACTGGTCGCCCAGGCGCGCGTTGTCGATAAACGGTATGCCCGATATCCAGTTGCCGCGGTTGAGTTCGCCGTTGCCCTGCAGGTCGTTCTGACGGCCGGCAAAGTTCCACATGAAGTAACGCCAGTACATGTGATTGAGCTGATAACGCAGGAAGAAGTCGATGTTCTGCAGCTGTGTGGGCATGTCGACGTCGACCTTGTAGCTGCCATAGGGGGTGCCGTCCTCGTTGTAGTACAGCTCGACCGACTCGGTGGTCATGTCGTTGGGATTCTGCATCCAGTTCTTATACTCGGCCACGTGGTCGGGCAGCGAGCTGTACATGCGCGGGAAGAGCATGTTGGGCGTGTAGTGTACGCTGAGCGAGCCGGGCTGCTTGACATAGCGGTCGGGCTCGTCGGGCGACGTCTTGAGTGTCTTGATGTATGAAGCCGGGCCCTCGTCGACCATGTAAGAGGCGTTGCCCATGCGGTCAACCTCGATCTTGCGCTGTGACGAGAACTGCTGGCCCAGAAACAGCGGACGGTCGCCATACTGCTCGCGGTTGAGGTAGGACGCGAGGGTGAAGACGTTGTCGGGCGCGTTCTGGTTCATAGGCGGGTTGGCCTCGGCGCGAATGAGCAGCAGCGCATAGCTCGAGTAGCCTATGAATATCACAAGGATGCTGAGGGTGGTGATGGCCAGCAGGCGGCTCGAGAGGTTCTTGCTGATGCACACATAGGTGATCAGGCCGCCGGTGAGCAGCACGGGAATCCACAGCGAGTGGCCGAAGAAGAGCATGCCCGACAGGAAGACGGTGATGATGAACGACGTCTTGGCCATAGCTGTGCGGTTGTTGTAGATGCTCCACAGGCACCAGATGATGGTGGCGAGGAACATGATGGTGTAGACGAGTACACCCATGTTGTAGCTGCCGCCCAGCACGTTGACTACAAATATCTCGAAGTAGCCTGCAATCTCGATAAATCCGGGCACCAGACCGTAGAGTATCAGCGCGATGATGACGGCCGACACGCACAGGGCTATGAGCGAGCCACGGCCCGTGGGGTTGGCCCACTTGCGGTAGTACACCACCAGGACAATGGCCGGGATGCAGAGCAGGTTCAACAGGTGGACGGCTATCGACACGCCTATGACATAGGCTATCAGGATGATGTATCGGTCGCTGTGGGGCTCGTCGGCGCGGTTCTCCCACTTGAGAATGAGCCAGAACACCAGCGCCGTGCAGAACGACGAGAACGCGTAGACCTCGCCCTCGACGGCCGAGAACCAGAACGTGTCGCTCCAGGTGTAGCACAGGGCGCCGCAGATGCCCGAGCCCATGATGGCGATCAGCTTGGGCAGCGAGACGTGCTCGTCGGTGCGCTTCACCAGCAGACGGCGTGTGAGGTGGGTGATGGTCCAGAACAGCAGCAGGATGGTGCCGGCGCTGAGCAGTGCCGACATGCAGTTGACAGCCAGGGCCACCTGTGAGGTGTCGCCGCCGATGAAGTTGACACAGAAGCGTGCGGCGAGCATGAAGATGGGGTTGCCCGGCGGGTGACCGACTTCGAGTTTATATCCCTGGGCTATGAATTCGGGACAGTCCCAGAAGCTGGCGGTAGGCTCGACCGTGAGCAGATAGGTCACTGCCGCGATGACGAAGCAGAGCCAGCCGAGCGTGTTGTTGACGATATTATATTTTTTCATACGCGTTTAATCTTTTTCCTCGTCGGCTGCAAATTCCATAAGATAGGCCTTGATGAAGCCATCGATGTCGCCGTCCATCACTCCGCCCACGTCGCTTGTCTGGTAGTTGGTGCGGTGATCCTTGACGCGGCGGTCGTCGAACACATAGCTGCGTATCTGCGAGCCCCACTCGATTTTCATCTTGCCGGCCTCGACCTTGGCCTGTTCCTCGAGACGGTGCTGCATCTCCTTCTCATAGAGTATGGAGCGCAGGTGACGCAGGGCGTTCTCCTTGTTCTTGGGCTGGTCGCGGGTCTCGGTGTTCTCGATGAGGATTTCCTCTTTCTCGCCGGTGTAGGGGTCGGTGTACTGGTAGCGCAGACGCACACCCGACTCGACCTTGTTGACGTTCTGACCGCCGGCACCGCCCGAACGGAAGGTGTCCCACGACATCAGCGCCGGCTCGACCTTGACCTCGATGGTGTCGTCGACCAGCGGGGTGACGAATACCGATGCAAACGAGGTCATGCGCTTGCCCTGAGCGTTGTAGGGCGACACGCGCACGAGGCGGTGCACGCCGTTCTCGCTCTTGAGGTAGCCGTAGGCCATGTCACCCTCGACCTCGATGGTGCACGACTTGATGCCGGCCTCATCGCCCTCGAGCAGGTTGGCTATCTTGGTCTTGTAACCGTGTTTCTCGCAGTAGCGCAGGTACATGCGCATCAGCATCGACGCCCAGTCCTGGCTCTCGGTGCCGCCGGCGCCCGAGTTGATTTTGAGCACGACGCCCAGCTTGTCCTCCTCGCGGCGCAGCATGTTGCGCAGCTCCAGGTCTTCGATACACTTCATGGCGCGGTTGTACAGGTCTTCGACCTCGGCCTCGGTCACAAGCTCCTCCTTGTAGAAATCAAAACTGAGCTGAAGCTCGTCGACAAGAGTCTCGATCTCCTCATAGCCCTCGATCCAGGCCTTGAGATCCTTGATTTTCTTCATCTGGGCCTGAGCCTGTTCGGGATGTTCCCAGAAGTCGGGCACATGGGTGCGCAACTCCTCTTCCTCAACTTCTATTTTCTTGCTATCGATGTCAAAGATACCTCCTCAACGCGAGCTTGCGTTCAAAAGTCTCTTTTAGCTGTTCCTGTGTAATCATTGTAGGTAACGTGTTAATAATGTATGGTTTAAGCGGCGATACGGCCACCTCGGGCAGCCTATCGTCACGTTTATTCCCACAAAGCTACTAAAATTTTTCCCAACCGCCACCCTGTCAGCCCATAAAATTGCTTAAAACTCCACGTTTCAGGCTTCGGGGCGCTGTTCAGCTTCATTCCACAAGCCAACGGGGGATATCGACGATTCTTATACCTTCATAATCGGTCTCTTCGTTGCGGGTGCGGGCAAGCAACAGTTTTGGATATGCGTCACGTATCTGGAGCAGCGGTGCTACTTCTCTTTTGAATGTGGCCTCACTTGTGATATCATCGCTTACCTGAATGTATATTTTTTCGTCACCTTTCATTGCCACGAAGTCTATCTCCTTTTGATATAACTTGCCGACATAGACCTCATAGCCACGTCTCAGCAGTTCAATATACACTATGTTTTCGAGCATACGTCCCCAGTCCATGTTTCGCTTGCCAAGTTCAGCAAAACGTATTCCTGTATCAGCAAGATAATATTTGCTCAATGACTGCAGATAGGTCTTACCCATTACATCATAGCGCTTTGCTTCATAGAACACAAAAGCGTTGCAAAGATATTCTATATAATTGCCTACTGTCATGTGATTAGCATTCATGCCGGTCTCTGTCAGCACATTGCTTATATTTCTTGATGATGAAATGTTGCTGATATTATCCATAAGATAATGACCCACACGTTTTAGCATCGTTGGATTTCCCAAACGGTATTTATCAACAAGGTCGCGGATGAGTATAGTCTCGTAAACGTCGCGTAAATATTTCTCCCTATCAGCAGGTCTTGAATAGGGATAGGCTCCTGACATGCCTCCCACTTGAATATAATCGGTGAAGGCATCTTGAATATCACGATCAGTAACCTCAAAATATGAGCAGTATTCCTTGAAACTGAAAGGAAAGACGTGAATCTCTATATGGCGGCCTGTAAATAATGTGGCAAGATCACTGCTCAGAAGAAAGGCATTGGAACCGGTGAGGTAAATATCATACTTCTCTTCTGAATGGAGACTGTTTATAGCAAGTTCAAACCCATCGCACAACTGCACCTCATCAATCATCAGATAGTTGCTAACCCCCTCTCGATATTGGTCTTCCACATATTCATTCAGAGCATGATATTCCTTGAGTTTTTCAAACCGTAGTTTGGTAAGGTCTATATCAATTATATTGGCCGTTGAATTGGTATTACGGATATAGTCAGCAAAGGCACTCAGTAGTTTTGATTTACCAGAACGTCTTATTCCTGTTACTATCTTAATTTCGGGAGTATTTATTACGCCTAATAAACGGTTGATATATAGAGGTCTATTTATAAGTTTCATAATGGTACGTTTTACAAACTTTAAAAAATTTCAGTTTTGGAAAACGGTGCAAAGTTATACAAATTTTGCTGATTATGAAATAAATAATACAAATAATCGTGTTTCAGGCTTCGGGGCGCAGTGGGTAGCTGTTGCGCTGCTGCTCGAAGGTGTCGGGTGAGGCTTTGAGGCGGGCGGTGTCGGTGGCCGGGTCGTAGCTTGCGAGCAGGCGTTCGGCGGTCATTGTCTCGGGTGCAGGCGGCGGGGTGGGGATGGCATCGTTGTAGCTGACGCCGAATGTGTCGGCCGCGGCGCGTGCTACTACTATCGAGGCGCGGGTCTTGCCGTCGGCCGAGTAGCCGGCGATGTGGGGAGTGGCATAGGTGGCACGTTCGAGCAGCTCGGGGCTGATGGCCGGCTCGCCCTCCCAGCAGTCGATGACAGCATGTGACACCAGACCGCGGTCGAGGGCGTCAACCAATGCCCGGGTGTCGGTTATGGGGCCACGCGCACTGTTGATGATGACGGGGCGGCGTGTGAGGCTGTCAAAAAAGGCCGCGTCGGCGATATGGCGCGTGGGGTAGGGCCCGTCGGCAGTCAGCGGGGTGTGGAATGTGATGACATCGCTCTCACGGGCTATGCGGTCGAGGCCGACAAAGGCTTCGGGCCCCTCGCGGTCGGCGCGTGGCGGGTCGCACAGCAACATGCGATAGCCCATCGAGCGGCCCCAGCGCTCAACTATCGAGCCTACGTGGCCCACACCGACGATGCCAACGGTGACCTCCTCGGGACGCTTGCCGGCGGTAAGCCGCAGTATCGAGCTCCAGACATACTGGGCGACGGCCGGGGCGTTGCAGCCGGGTGCGCTCACTACGCGTATGTCGTGTTCGCGGCAGTAGTCAAAGTCGATGTGGTCGGTGCCGATGGTGGCTGTGGCCACAAGGCGGCAGCGTGAGCCGTCGAGCAGGGCGGCGTCACAGCGCGTGCGTGTGCGAGTGATGAGGGCATCGGCGTCGCGCATTACCTCGGGGGTGATGTCATCGGGGTCGAGCCTGACGAGGTCAGTGCTGTGGCCTATAAGGGTGTCGATCAGGGGTATGTTACGGTCGGCGACGACACGTAGGCGTGAGGCATGAATATCCATGTGTACCAGGCAAATAAGCTCCAGCTCACAGCCATTAGTATCACGATGCCTATCCAGTTGTGCCGGCCGCTGTTGCGGGTAGTGAAGAAATGGCTGGCCTGGTAGGCCGTCATGGCCATGAGCAGGGGGAGGTAAGATATGAGATTGTTAAAATCGATAAGGGTAAGTACAACAGTGGCCAGAAACAGGATGGTGTAGTACCCGTTTAGGGCGCGAACCTGCGCATTGTAGCTGTAGACCTTGATGAGGTTGGCGCTTGTGAAGCAGATGCCCGCGATGATGACGAGGGCCGAGACGCCGAGCAGGGTGAGGGTGTAAGGCTCCTCGATGGATATATCGGGGGTCGAGAAGTCGGGTCGGGGCAGGTCATCGAGGGCTACGAGACCGCTGCCCGCCAGAATCCACGGTGGGGTGATGGTACCGATGCCGGCGGCCAGGAGCGTGCGCAGGTCGAAGATGCGCATCTGGACGCACCCCAGCAGCAGGACGGGCAGGTAGTAGATGAACACCGGGCTGATAAACGACAGCGCCGAGGTGCAGGTGAACAGCAGGAACACGCGACGGCGTGTTGACAGGTCGGCATAGGTGCTGAACAGCAGGTAGGCGCCGGCAGTCATGGCCGGGGCGAGCAGCATGCCGGGGCCGGGTGACGTGGCGAGTGCCGGGAAGGCAAGCATCAGTGTGGTGAACAAGGCGGCCGGCAGGGCGGTGTCAGACCTGAGCATGTTGTAGCTCTTGTTGGTGAGCTGCATCATGAGGGCTGTGAGCAGGGTCGAAGCGATGCCGAGCGTGGCTCTCCACGCACCGCCTGTCTCGCCGGGTCCGACGGGGTGTGACCCGGTGACACAGGCGCTCACTATGAGCGCCACCACGGTAACGAGTACTATGGTGTTGCCTCCCGAGCGGGAGTGTAGCCAGTGTGACGGGTTGAATGTCAATGCTTCATGAGGTCTTTGCCGATGTCACGGCGGAAGTATTTGCCGTCGAAGTCGACGCGCGACACGGCCTCGAAGCTGCGAGCCAGGGCATCGGCGATGTCGGTGCCGTATGAGCTGGCGGCGATGACGCGACCACCCGAGGTGACGAGGCGCCCCTCGGCGTCACGGGCTGTGCCGGCGTGGAACAGGATGGTGGTGTCGGGGTTGACAGCCTCGGTGCCGGTGATAACCTTGCCCTTGGGGTAGCTGCCGGGATATCCGCCCGATACCATCATGACGGTGACGGCCGTGCGGGGATCCTGACGCAGCTCCAGGGTGCCGAGGTTGCCCTTGGCGGCAGCCTGCATCAGCTCCACGAGGTCAGAGTCGACACGCAGCATCACGGCCTCGGTCTCGGGGTCGCCCATGCGCACGTTGTACTCGATTACCATAGGCTCGCCGCCCACGTTGATGAGGCCCAGGAAGATGAAGCCGCGATAGGTGATGCCGTCGGCCAGCAGACCCTTGACGGTGGGCTCGATGATGCTCTCGGTGACCTTGGCCATGAACGCCTCGTCGGCAAACGGTACGGGCGATACGGCGCCCATGCCGCCCGTGTTGAGGCCTGTGTCGCCCTCGCCTATGCGCTTGTAGTCCTTGGCAACGGGCAGCACGCGGTAGCCGCCGTTGCCGTCGGTGAGCACGAATACCGAGCACTCGATGCCGCTCAGGAACTCCTCGATGACCACGGTGGCCGAGGCGTTGCCGAACATGCCGCCGAGCATCTCTTTCAGGGCTTCGCGGGCCTCGTCGAGCGAGTCGATGATGAGGACGCCTTTGCCGGCGGCGAGACCGTCGGCCTTGAGCACGTAGGGCGGGGTGAGAGTCTCGAGGAAGGCATAGCCCTGCTCGATGGTATCGGCCGTGAAACTGCGGTAACGGGCCGTGGGTATGTTGTGGCGCGTCATGAAGTCCTTGGCAAAGTCCTTGCTGCCCTCAAGCGCGGCGCCGGCCTTCGAGGGGCCAACCACGAGGACAGGCTTTGACTCGAAGTAGTCGTATATGCCGGCCACGAGCGGGTCTTCGTTGCCCACCACGATCATGTCGATGGCGTTATCGGTGACAAACTTGTCGATTGCTTCAAAGTCGGTGGGTTTGATGGCGACATTGGTGCCGTAGCTGTCGGTGCCGCCGTTGCCGGGGGCTATGAAGAGGCTGTCGGTTAACGGACTCTGTTTGATTTTCCATGCCAGGGCCGATTCACGACCGCCCGAGCCGAGTAATAAAATCTTCATGATCAGGTGGTTATTTTGGATTGTTTATTTCTTTTTCCAGCCACGGCGCGGGCGCATGATGGGGCCCTCGGCGGCAGGCAGTGACGGTGTCTTGCCTTTGAGTATCGACAGCGCCTTGGGGTTGCGGCGCTTGTAGAGCGGATTTTCGGGCTCGGCCTCGGGCTCACGCTGCTCGGGACGTTCGGCACGAGGCTTGCGGTTGTCAAACTTGCGTGCCTCATTGCGATTGTCAAATTTGTGTGCCTCTTTACGTGCCTCCTTACGGTCGTCGTTGCGGGCTACGGCGCCGCCCATGCCCTTGCGTCGTGCGTCGCGAGTCCACTCGCGGTCGGTGAGACGGCGCGGCTTGCGCTCTTTGCTGTCGCCCTCGGCTGCTTTCTCGTCGCCGCGGTGCAGCTTGTTGCCGGCCTGACGGTAGCTCTTGTAGTCGCCCTCAAATATGACGTACTCGCGCAGCTCACACTCCAGCGAGCCGTTGAGCAGGGGCACCTTGAGCGACGGCGACAGGTGAATGGCGTTGAAATGCTCTATGTGGTAGCCTATTATCCAGGCATGGTAGCCTGTAAAGACGGTCTTGAGTTTGTTGCCTATGAGCTCATAGAGACCCTCCATGTCGTCGGCGCTGATGCGCTCGCCGTACGGGGGGTTGGTGACTATGACACCGTCGGCCGGGGCCTCGGTCCACTGTGACAGCGGCTTGAGCTGCACGTCGATGTATTTTGCCAGACCGGCACGCTTGACGTTGCGGCGGGCTATGTCGACGGCCTTGGGCGACATGTCGGCACCGATGATGGGGAACGCGGGCGTGCGCTCCTGTGAGTCGTCGTTGTACAGGCGGTCAAACAGGTCGCGGTCAAAGTCGGGCCACGACTCGAAGGCGAAGCTCCGGCGGTAGATGCCGGGGTGTATGTTGGCGGCAATCATGGCGGCCTCGACAAGGAACGTGCCCGAGCCACACATGGGGTCGATGAAGGGCTTGTCGCCGCGCCAGCCGCTCATCAGTATGATGCCGGCGGCGAGCACCTCGTTGATGGGGGCCTCGGTCTGGGCCTCGCGCCAGCCGCGCTTGTGGAGCGACTCGCCCGACGAGTCGAGCGACAGGGTGACGCGGTCACCGGCTATGTGTACGTTGATCATCACGTCGGCATCCTGCAGGCGCACGCCGGGACGCTTGCCGGCGCCCAGACGGTCGGTGAACCAGTCGGCGATGGCATCCTTGACGCGGTAGGTCACGAAGCGCGAGTTCTTGAACTCCTCGCCGTTGGTGACGGTGTCGATGGCAAATGTCTTGTCGGGCGACAGCACCGTGCTCCAGTCATACTCCTTGACCATGGCATAGAGCGTGTCGGTGTCTGAGGCGATGAATTTATATACGGGTTTGAGTATGCGCAGCGCGGTGCGGCAGCACAGGTTGGCCTTGTAGAGCATCTCGAGGTCGCCCTCGAACGACACCATGCGGTTGCCGGGCTCGACGTTGAGAGCGCCCAGCGAGCGCAGCTCCTCGGCCAGTACACCTTCAAGACCCTGGAAGGTCTTGGCCACCATTTCAAAGTTGTTGGATTCTGACATAATGTGAATTGCAATTTTTCAGGCTACAAAGATACGAATTTTTCTCGGGGCCGACAGCCTGTTGGGCTGATAGAAACGATATAAAATTCATATTTTTTTGCTACTTTTGAGCGCCCGTTAGCGGGTGTTAAGTGGTATTTAATACGATAAATTCAACTATTTAATTGATTTTCAATATGTATCAGACTCCTAACACTAATCTCTCGCCCAAGATTGGCCGTTATATCGTCATGGGTGTCGTCGGTCTGCTGATTTTCTTCGGCGGCCTGGCTGTAGTGATTCCGTGGTACAATGTGTGGTCACAGGAGATGGAAGGCAAGGCCGAGTTTGCCAAGGCCGAGCAGAACCGCAAGATCAAAATCGAGGAGGCCAAAGCCAATCTTGAGGCCGAGAAACTCAACGCCCAGGCCGAGATTGAACGCGCCAAGGGTGCAGCCGAGGCTATCAGAATCGAGAACGGCTCGCTCACACCCACCTATATTCAGTACCTGTGGGTGCGCCAGCAGTCTGACCTGAGCAACAAGACGGTCATCTATGTGCCCACCGAGAGCAATCTGCCCATTCTCGAGGCATCGCGTCTTGAAACATTAGACGGTAAATAATCGTTTATTTGTCATAGTACAATAGCTAACTCAATATTAAAATGCCTGACGAATTGAAATACACCGGTCTGACCGAGGCCGAGGTGTCGCAGAGCCGTGCGCGGTATGGCGACAATGTGCTGACGCCCCCGGCCAAAGACCCGCTGTGGAAACTCTTCCTGCTGAAGTTCCGCGACCCGCTTATCCTTATCCTGCTTGTGGCCGGATTGCTGTCGGTGGGTATATCGTGTTACGAGTATTGGTGTCTTAATCAGGGCGGCGGTGTGTTCTTCGAGCCTATAGGCATCTTTGTGGCGGTTATTCTCGCCACCGGGCTGGCTTTTTACTTTGAGGTCAAGGCCGACAAGGAATTTGCCATCCTCAATCAGGTCAACGACGACGAGCCGGTCGAGGTTGTGCGCGACGGCCGGGTGAGCCAGGTGCCGCGCCGCGACATCGTGGTGGGCGACATCGTGATACTGAACACCGGCGACGAGATTCCGGCCGACGGCGCGTTGCTCGAAGCCGTGACGCTCAACGTCGACGAGTCGACGCTCACAGGCGAGCCTATGGCCTCAAAGACCACCGACGAGGCACATTTCGACCCCGAGGCCACCTTCCCGTCCAACCATGTGCTCAAGGGCACCAAGGTGATGGAGGGTCACGGCGTGATGGAGGTCACCGCCGTCGGCGACCGCACCGAGAACGGCAAGGTGTTCGTGGCCGCGCAGATTGACGACAGCGTCAGGACGCCGCTCAACGAGCAGCTCGACAGGCTCGGGTTGCTTATAACCCGTATAGCATACGTCGTGGCCGGTATCATCATCGCCGGCCGCGTGCTGATGTATTTTACCCATGTCGACGCGTTCGACTGGATGTCGTTCACCGCCTACATGCTTCAGACGCTCATGATTGCCGTGGCGCTGCTGGCGGTGTCGGTGCCCGAGGGACTGCCTATGGCCGTGACCCTGTCGCTGGCCTACTCGATGCGCCGCATGCTCAAGACCAACAACCTCGTGCGCAAGATGCACGCCTGTGAGACAATGGGCGCCACCACCGTGATATGCACCGACAAGACCGGCACACTGACTCAGAACCGCATGCAGGTGTACCGCACCGAGTTCTTCGGCGAGCCGGCCGACGATGTGCTCTACGAGGGCATCGCCGTCAACTCGACCGCGCGTCTCGACTACACCGACGGCGACAGGCCTCAGGTGCTGGGCAATCCCACCGAGGGTGCCCTGTTGCTGTGGCTCAGTGAGCGCGGCGCCGACTATGAGAGATTGCGCGCAGGTGTCAGTGTGGTCGAGGAGCTGCCGTTCACGACCGAGCGCAAGTACATGGCCACGGTGGTGAAGTCGGCGACGGGACACATTATATTATATGTGAAAGGTGCGCCCGAGATTGTGTTCGGCATGTGCCGCGACACGGCCGGGGTGACCAAGGCCGAGATTGACGCCCGCCTGCTCGAGTATCAGAATCAGGCGATGCGCACGCTCGGATTTGCCTATCAGATTGTCGAGTCGGGCGATGAGACTATCACCGACGGAAAGGTCACGGCCCGCCGACTCACGTTCCTGGGAATCGCGGCCATATCTGACCCCGTGCGTGCCGATGTGCCTGCGGCGGTAGGTGTCGTGACCGATGCCGGCATCAAAGTGAAAATCGTTACAGGCGACACGCCCGGCACGGCCAAGGAGATAGGCCGCCAGATAGGCTTGTGGAACGACACGGTGGACGGCGACAGTAACATCACCACCGGCGTGGAGTTTGCCGCTCTCAGTGACGACGAGTTGCTACAGCGTGTCGGCGACCTGAAAATCATAGCGCGCGCCCGTCCCATGGACAAGAAACGCCTTGTCGAGGCCCTGCAAGCCAACGGCGAGGTGGTGGCTGTCACGGGCGACGGCACCAACGACGCCCCGGCACTGAAGGCTGCCCATGTGGGCCTGTCGATGGGCGACGGCACGTCGGTTGCCAAGGAGGCGTCCGACATCACCATCATCGACAACTCGTTTGCCTCGATAGGTCTTGCCGTGATGTGGGGCCGCTCGCTTTACCGCAACATACAGCGCTTCATACTGTTCCAGATGACGGTCAACGTCGTGGCGTGTCTTATCGTGATGTGTGGCGCGTTCATGGGCATGCAGTCACCGCTGACGGTGACCCAGATGCTGTGGGTCAACCTCATAATGGATACCTTTGCCGCTATGGCCCTGGCCTCGCTACCGCCGTCGCGGTCGGTGATGAACGACAGCCCGCGATCGCGCAGTGCGTTCATCATCAACAGCTCCATGTGGCGGTTCATCATCGGTGTGGGTTTGCTGATGTTTGCGTTACTGATAGGGCTGCTCTACTATCTTGACCATGCCGATATCGACAGCTTGTTGCAGATAGGCCGCGTGCCCATGCACGGCAACACGGGCTTGACCCCCTACGAGTTGTCGCTATTCTTCACCATCTTTGTGTTCCTACAGTTCTGGAACCTGTTCAACGCCCGCGCGTTCGCCACCGGGCGCTCGGCATTCCACTTCAAAGACTGCGGCGAGTTCCTGCTCATAGTGCTGTTTATCCTCGTCGGCCAGATGCTCATAGTCACGTTTGGCGGCGACTTCTTCACCGTCCGTCCGCTCAGACTGACCGACTGGCTCATAATCATCGGCGGCACCTCGGTCGTGCTGTGGATAGGCGAGCTGTGGCGCGTGCTCACCCGCCGCTGATCAGCTTTCGAGCAGGCGGTCAGCGAGAATCTTGAGCGAGTTGAGGTCGGATGAGTGCATGCGGCTGCGCAGGGTGACGGTGGGCTCGATGACGGTCATTCCTTTCATCTGGGCGAGCTTGGCGGCCATGATGCGTCCGGCTGTCGGTGCCCATGTGCCGTTCTGAATGAGGCCTACCGTGCGGTTGCACAGGTTCTTGCGCTCGATGTGATGCAGAAAGTCGTTCATGGCCGGCAAGATGTCGCCGTCGTATGTCACCGAGCAGAGCGCCATGTGGCTGTATTTGAAGGCAAGCGCCACGGCGTATGACACGTGGCGGCGGCATAGGTCGATCAACGCCACTTCGGCACCTTTTTCCTCGAGCAGCGCGCCGAGACGTCGAGCGGCCTCGGCCGTGCCTCCGTAAATCGAAGCGTAGGCTATCAGCACGCCGCGCGACTCGGGCTCGTAGCGGCTCCATTTGTCATACAGCTGCCAGTAGTGGGCGAGGTTGTCGCGCAGGGCGGGGCCGTGGAGCGGAGCCACGACGTCAAACTCGAGCGGTGAGAGCTTCTTCATCACGGCCTGAACGCTGGCGCCGAAGCGGCCAACAATGTTGGAGTAGTAGCGGCGCGCCTCGTCGTCCCAGCCGTCGAGGGTGTTTGACAGCGAGAATGTGCCGAAGGCGTCGGCCGAGAATAGCACGCGGTCGGCCACCGAGAGGGTCATCATCACCTCGGGCCAGTGAACCATCGGCGCGGTGATGAAGCGCAGGGTCGTGCGCCCCAGTGTCAGTGTGTCGCCGTCGCCCACGATGATGTGTCGCGGCGAGAAATCGACGTCCTCAAAGAAGTTGTCGAGCATGGCGAGCGCCTTGGCCGTCATTACTAACTTGGCGTCGGGGTAGCGCTCGATGAAGTGGCGCACGCTGCCTGTGTGGTCGGGCTCGACGTGCTGTATGATGAGGTAGGCCGGCGTGCAGCCCGTGTCCTCGACGTTGCGCTCGATGGCGGCGAGCCAGTCGCCCGTGCGGCGTGCGTCGACCGAGTCAATGACGGCGCTCGCGGTGTCGGCCACGAAGTATGAGTTGTAGGATATGCCGTCGGGGACGGGATATTGGCCCTCAAACAGGTCGAGTGTGTCGTCCTGGGTGCCTACGTATCTGATGAATTGCGAAATAGGGTACATAGCGGTGTGTGTTATGAGTTATTAGAATTATCTGATTATTATCTCGTCGGTGAACACGAACCTCCAGCGGTTGAACGCCTGGTAGCGCACGTAGCGTGTCCTGACGTTGCCCTGCCACGAGAACGTGCGGAAGGCCACCTTGTTGTCGCGCATCAGATTGGTGGTGATGGTGGTGAGCATCGTGAAGTGCTCGCCGTCGTCTGAGCACGATATGATTACCTTCTCGGGGAACCACACGTTGGGGCCGCACAGCTGTATGAAGTCGGCGCCGATGTAGGTGATGTCGGTGGGTGTCTCCATGTCGATGGTGACGTCGAGGTCGCGGTCGGTATCGCCGTTATAGAATCCCTGCCAGCGCATGTCGTTGTAGAACCAGCCGCCGCGCAGGCCGTCGGTGAACGTGGCCTCGCCGGCCGCACAGTAGCGTGGTGCCCACCGGCAGTCGTTGTAGATGACGCGCTTGCCGCGGGCCAGGTGGTCGACAGGCGTCTCCCACTCGGGGCGGTTGCCTATCTCGGCGTGCAGGTCAAAGGCGTTGTAGCCGCGCCCGCGCAGGTCGTCGTTGACCTGCAATGCGCGGCGCCTGAAGTCGGTGTACTCGCGCTGCTCCTGGGGCGTCCAGCCTATCTCGGCCGTGGCGAGCACGCGCGGGTAGAGCATGTACTCGGCATGCCCGTCGGTGGCGATGTACTCGGTGAACATCGTGGCCTCGATGCCCTGGATGTTCTTGCGCGTGTCGACAGCGAGCGAGTCGGGCGCCGGGTCATAGCTGTAGACGAGTTCCAGCGGCAGGTAGCCGCCTATCGCCTCGGGCTGGGTGTGAGGCACGTCCTGATAGCCGTCGAGGTAGCAGAACTTGCCGGGAGCCATCACCGTCTTGTGACCTTGTGAGGCGGCCTTGATGCCGTGCTCGGGGCCTCGCCATGACAGCACGGTGGCGTTGGGTGCCAGGCCGCCCTGCATTATCTCGTCCCAGCCTATGATGTCGCGGCCCTTGGCGTTGACATATCGCTCGATGCGGTGTATGAGGTAGCTCTGCAGCTCGTCGACGTCCTTGAGACCCTCGTCGGCCATGCGTTTCTGGCATTTCTCACACGATTTCCACGCCACCTTGGCAGCTTCGTCACCGCCTATGTGGATATAGTGGGACGGGAACAGTTCGATAATCTCGTCGAGGACGTTCTGCAGGAACTCGAACGTCTGCTCGTTGCCCACACAAAACTCGGGCTGCTTGTAAGGCTCGCCGGCACACGACAGCTCGGGGTAAGCGGCCAGCACCTCCTCCGAGTGGGCCGGCATTTCAATCTCGGGTATCACCGTGATGTAGTGGCGCGCGGCATAGTCGACAATCTCGCGTATGTCGTCCTTGGTGTAATATCCGCCGTGAGCCTCGGGGTCGGTGTGCTCCAGATAACGGCCGCCCCACTGCTTCCAAGTCTCGCCGGGACGCCAGGCGGCAAACTCGGTGAGTCGGGGGTAGCGGTCAATCTCTATGCGCCAGCCGGCACCGTCGGTCAGGTGCAGGTGCAGGCGGTTGAGCTTCAGTGCCGCCATCGCGTCAATCTGCTTCTTGATGAACTCCTTGTCGCGGAAATTGCGGCTCACGTCAATCATCACGCCGCGATAGGCGAAGCGTGGCGAGTCGGTGACAGTCACGTCGGGAATCAGGCCCCCGTTGCGGTCGGCGAGCTGCCCGAGCGTCTGCACGGCATAGAACAGCCCCGCGGGCGATGTGGCCGACGCGGTGATGCGCTTGCGGTCGACACTCAGTGTGTAGCCCTCGTCGTCGGGCTCGCCGGCGGTGAGCGACAGCTCAATCTGGTTGCCGTGCCGGCGGTCGGACGGCTGTATGTCGCCCAGGCGCGCCGTGACGGCCGCGGCCAGCGTGGCGGCGGCCGAGTCGGGCACCCCCGGCATGTAAAGCGTTGTCTTGTCGTTGATAGTGAAAGCGCCTTTGCCGCCTTCGGCAATCGATACCGGGGCCGGGACAATGTCGACCGAGTAACGGGCAGTGGCCGACAACACCGTGCCGACCACAATGATGATTGATATGATATATCTCATAAGCACGTGAAGTTTACATCACAAAGATACATCTTTTGCTATAAATATTCAACCTGTCGCCCCGCCAATTACTTGCCGGCGGGCTGAGACGGTGCCGCCGCGGGCTGTGTGGCCGGCGTGGCTGTCTCCTTGAAGAACGGCTGAGGCACGCCGTACACCGGGTCGATGCTCTTGCCGCCGCTGATGTAGCCGTCGACGATGGTGTCGCGGCCCGACGGATTCTCGAACGTGTAGAGCCCGAACTCCTGCAACATGATGGCGATATGCTCGAAAATGGTGTCCTGTATCGCCTCGTATGGGAACCACTTGGACGTGGCCGTGAAGCAGTACACCTGGAACGGTATGCCTGCCGCCGTCTGGGCCAGCGTCGACACGAAGCAGTCGCTGTCGTGGGCCACATGCTGGTTGGCGTCGAGCCACATCTTGACATAGGCGCGGAACAGGCCCAGGTTGGTGTCGATCGTGCCGTTGACCAGTCCGGCCGGGTTGTCGACGTCGGCCACCTGCCCGGCAGCCTTCTGCGCGAGTTTCTTCTCGATGAAGTCGGCCATGAACGGCAGCTTGCTTATCTTGTCGAGCATCTCGGGCGTGGCCGGCAGCACACTGTCGGCGTCGATCATGATGCTGCGGCAGATGCGCCGCGTGTTGCTCTGCTGCATCGAGCGGTAGTTGGTGAAGCCCGAGCTGATGAGGTGGTAGGGCGGCAGCGACGTGGTGGTCTTGTCCCAGTTCTGTATCTTGATCGACACGAGCGAGACGTCGAGCACCGTGCCGTTTGCGTTCGTCCCGTCGACCACAATCCAGTCGCCCACGTGCAGGCTGTCGTTGCTCGACAGCTGTATGCCGGCCACCAGGCTCAGTATGTTGTCCTTGAATACCAGCATCAGTATGGCCGAGCATGCGCCCAGGCCGGTGAGCAGCTTCACGGGCGACTTGTCAACCAATATCGACACGATGATTATCACCGCTATTATCCACACTATCGCCTTGGCCAGCTGGGCTATACCGCTCAGCGGCAGCTTGCGCTTGTTGGCGTTCTCGTTGAACGACTGCCACACGGCCATGATTATCGCACACAGCGACACCGTCATCACCACCACTATATATATAAGTGTGAACTTGATGAGCGTCGCCGACAGCGCGTCGTGGTTTGACAGCGTGAACTCGATCAGCGCCAGGAACACCAGCGGCGGCACTATGCGGCAGAACTTGTGGAAAAACCTCTGCCCCGTGAGCGCCTTGTATATGGTCGCGCTCGTGCGCCGCGCTATCAGCTCGACTATCTTCAGCACTATCCACTGCACTATCCAGCCCACTATCAGCGCTATGCCGAACACCACCGAGGCATACAGGAACGTCACCAGCGTGTCGTTGTGCTCCAGGCCGAAGAAGCCCAGAATCCAGTCGACTATATCCATGACAAACGATGCCACGTGATAGCTCAGGCCCGTGTTGTCGCCTATAAATCTTGTGAGGTTGTGGGCCGTCGCCACGCTCAGCGGTTCGGTTGCCCCGGTAATCAGTGCGTTTAACATGATGAATTGATTAAATATTTTTAATGTGTGTCTATATATTTAAAGACACCCGTGCGCCCAAAAAGTTCACACACTCAACAGTTGCACCCCTTTATTTGTTTATAAAGTGAAAACACACTTAAACAACCTTTATTTATGAGAAACATTACAATCACCGCCCCCGCCACCATAACACGCCGCGCCCCGCGCGCCGCCACCGCACTCCGTTTCGAGCCCCTCACCCCCGAGGCTATCCCCGCCATACGCCGGCTGCTGCCCCTGGCACGCACCCGCGCCAACGACTTCTCGATAGGCGGCATACTGATGTGGGCCGACTACTTCGACTACGAGTACTGCATCTATGGCGACACATTATTTATAAAGGGCGTCAGCGAGCTCAGCCGCGACATCCCCGCCTTCTCGCTCCCGTTCGGCGCCATGCCCCTGGCCAATGCCGTCGACCTCATTGCCGACTACTGCCGCGTCAACCGGCTGCCCGTGCGTTTCTCGGCCGTGCCCCACGACCGCCTCGCCGACCTCACCGCCCTGCGCCCCTCGGCCGCCGTCCAGCCCCTCGACGACTGGAGCGACTACATCTACAACGCCACCGACCTCGCCACGCTCGCCGGCAAGCGCTACAACAAGAAGCGCAACCACGTCAACCGCTTCCTGGCCGGCAACCCCGGCTACCGCGTCGAGCCCATCACGCCCGATGTGCTCCCCGAGGTGCGCCGCGTCTACGGCGAGTGGCTTGCCGCGCGCCCCGTCGACGCTCCCTCGGCCGCCGCCGAGAGCGTCCAGACCCTCAACGTCATCGACAACTATGCCGACTATGGCTTTGACGGCATCGTGCTGCGCGACAACGCCGGCCGTGTCGTCGCCTTCACTATGGGCGAGGTCATCGGCGACACGCTCTTCACCCACATCGAGAAGATGGATCACACCGTGGCCGGTGCCGGCGAGACTGTCAACAACATGTTTGCCAAGTACATAACCGGGCGTTACCCCGCCGTCGCCTACATCAACCGCGAGGAAGACGCCGGCGACGAGGGCCTGCGCCGCGCCAAACTCTCCTACCATCCCGCCATCATCCTCTCAAAATATGATGTAATAGTGTAAAAACTACACTTTAGACATACGCAAAAATTCAGTATATCAACCCTTTACCGACGTCAGGGTCGCTCGCGCGGCGCCCCGGGCGTCGGTTTTTTAACAAGCCTTATTAATATTTTTTAACCAAATATATATTGTAATTAGTACCCTCTCTTGTAATTTTGCAACACTTCTGCCGTGAGCAGAGACAAACCTAACAGCCTTAAATTTAATTATTACCTATAAACAAATCAATCACTTCACCATGATTAAAGCAGTATTCGTGCGTAATTCTGTTGTATCAAGGCTTGCTGTTGTGGCACTTATGGTGTTCACAAGCTTCGCTGCGATGGCACAGATCAAGGTGAGCGGTACCGTTACCGACGAGCAGACAGGCGACCCCCTCTTCGGCGTCACCGTCCTCGAGAAAGGTACATCAAACGGTATGGCCACCGACTTAGACGGCAACTTCTCACTCACAGTCGAGAAGGGCAAGACAATCGTATTCTCCTATCTTGGATATAACCCTGTAGAGCGCGTTGTCGACGGCCCCACAATGAACGTCACCATGACCGAGAACTCGGCCATGCTCGACGAGGTCGTTGTTATCGGTTACGGTACAATGCAGCGCAAGGATCTCACCGGTTCTATCTCTACCGTTAACGCCAAGGATCTTAACGTCGGCGCCTACACCGATCCCGGTCAGCTCCTCCAGGGCAAGGTTCCCGGCCTCGTTGTCGTTCAGAACTCTGACCCCAACGGCGGCGTCAACTCGCTCACCCTGCGCGGTGCCTCGACACTCAACGGCTCTACCGAGCCCCTCTATGTAGTCGACGGTATCCCCGGCGTGAACCTCAACCTCATCTCTCCGAGCGACATCGAGTCGATCGACGTGCTCCGTGACGCCTCAGCCACCGCCATCTACGGTTCTAAGGCTGCCAACGGCGTTATCATCGTCACCACCAAGCGCGGTGCCGACGGCCCCGCCCGTGTGACCTATTCGGGCTACGTTTCGTGGGAGAAAATCGCCAACGACCACAAGATGATGTCGGCCGACGAGCTCCGTTCATACGCCGAGCAGAACGGCATCGACCTCATCAACGACCGCGGCGCCAACACCAACTGGGCCAAGGAGGTACAGCGCACCGGTTTCGCCACCAACCACAACCTCTCTATCTCGGGCGGCAACAAGTCGACCGTCTACAACGTGTCGGTCAACTACATCAAGCGCGACGGTATTATTAAAGGTGTAGGCAACAACCTCTTCACCGGCCGTGCCTACGTCGAGACAAAGACCTTGAAAGACCGCCTCACCATCGGCGTCGGCATCAACGGCAACATCCGCAAGGAGTGGGGCGTGCCCCGCGACATCGAGGGTGGCTCGGTTTACGAGGGTATGTACTACTACTCTCCCCTCGTGCCCGCAGTCAACGAGGATGGCAGCTGGTATAGCGACAAGACTATTTCTCAGAACTACAACCCCCTGTCACTCATCTATGAGAACCGTTCGATGGCTACTCTCAAGCGTATGCAGTACACCGGTAAGGCAAGCCTCAAGATCATCGAGGGCCTCAACCTCAACGCCAACTTCGCATACGAGACTCAGAACTATCACTATAAGGACTACACGTCGACCCAGTCTCAGAACAACACCCGTCACGGTGAGTCATCACGCAATGTGAAAGACAACTGGTCAAAGTTGATGGAGATCTATGCCAACTACGACAAGCAGTTCGGCCTCGACCACAAACTCGCCCTCATGGCCGGTTACTCTTGGGAAGACCGCAAGAACGACGAGGGATTCGGTGCTCGCGGTTACAATTTCTACGATGATTCTCTGGGCTGGAACAATATCGGCTGGGCCAACAGCTGGGACGCTGATCCTGTCTGGGGCAACCTCGAGAACCACACCCGCATGATCTCGTTCTATGGCCGTGCCAACTACTCGTTCAAGAGCAAATATCTCTTCCAGGCAGCTGTTCGTCGTGACGGTGCCTCGGTATTCGGTTCAAACAACAAGTGGGCTACCTTCCCCTCGGGTTCAATCGCGTGGCGCATCAGCGAGGAGTCATTCCTCAAAGACACCGGCATCTTCAACGACCTGAAACTGCGTGCCGGTTGGGGTCAGAGCGGTAACTCTCAGGGCTTCAATATCTTCACTTCGCGCTTCTTCTTCACCTCGGCTACACGTTTCGACTATGTCGACCCCGTTACCGGTGAGGTTACAAGCTACAAGGGCATCCGTCCCGACCACAACGTCAACGACAACCTCAAGTGGGAGACAACCACCATGCTCAACCTCGGTATCGACTTCGCCTTCCTCAACGGCCGCATCAACGGTACCATCGAGTACTACAACAAGGACACCAAGGACATGATCTGGGAGTACCCCGTGTCGCTCGCCTACTATCCCTTTGACAAACTCATCGCCAACGTCGGCAAGATGCGCAACCGCGGCGTCGAGCTCTCGGTCAACATCGTTCCCGTTCAGACCCGCGACTTCACCTGGAACACATCGCTCAACTTCTCTCACAACGACAACAAGGTGGTGAGCGTGTCCAACAGCGAGTTCAACGCCGGCGTGCTCAACCAGTACGACCCCCATCTGCCCGGCCTCTCACAGGGCTGTAACACACAGCGCATCGTCGAGGGCAAGCCCATCGGTTCATTCTATCTCTGGGACTGGGCCGGTTATAACGACAACGGCGTGTCGACCTTCTACCGTTATGATTCTGACGGCAACCACATCCTCGACGCCGACGGCAACCCCGAGACAACCATGAAGCCCGGCGAGGACGACCGCGTCTACATGGGCAACGCTCAGCCTTGGCTCACAATGGGTTGGGACAACAAGTTGACCTATAAGAACTGGGATCTTAACCTCTTCTTCACCGGCGTGTTCGGTCAGAAGATCTTCAACGAGCCCCACGCCTACTTCTCTTATGTAGGTGCTGTCAACCAGGGTAAGAACGTCATGTCATCGGTTTGGGACGACCAGCTCGCCACCGACGGTCTCGCTCACTATCCCTCACAGCGTTACCTCGAGGACGGCAGCTACTTCAAGCTCGCCACCGCCACCCTCGGTTACACATTCCGTGACTGCTTCAACGGCTGGCTCAACGACGTTCGCGTCTACGTGTCGGGTAACAACCTCTTCACTATCACCAAGTACACCGGCCGTGATCCCGAGATCAACCTCGGCGGCCTCGCTCCCGGTCACGACACCCGTTCTGACCACTACCCCCGCACACGTCAGGTTCTCGTTGGTGTAACAGTTAATTTCTAATTCCTTCCTACGAATCATCATTATGAAAAAATATATCAAAATATTGTCAGTCGGTGCTCTTATGGCAGGTCTTAGCTCTTGTACCGACCTTGACACTCCCTTTGACGCTCAGTATTCTACCATCCCCAATAACCCGATAGCCGTCGACGCCGAGTTCAGCGCCTGCTATCGTGAGCTCAACGGCTGGTTCGGCCGTGACTTCGCCGAGGGCGTCGTTTACCAGGGCGACGAGGTTATGGGTTGTAACTATGGCCCCGGCAGCTACTACGACGACGGCCGCTACCTCGACGCCTCTATCCACTCGCTCCACCTCGACAACTGGCGCACGAAGATTATGGACGGTTGCATGGTAGGCTGCACCAAGTGTAACGACAAGATCAACACCTACGGCGGTCCCGAGTTCAACGACCCCGTCGTGGCACCCCTCCGCGCCATGCGTGCCTACTACACCTTCTGGATGATGGATCTCTATGGCCGTTGCCCCATCATGGATCGCAAGATGGAAGAGGGCGAGGTGATGGATCTCTCAGAGCGTGCCGACGTTGCCCGCTGGATTGAGTCTGAGCTCCTCGACGTCCTCGGCCAGGAAGGCGCCCTCAGCAAGGAGAACAACATCAACACCTACGGCAAGCCCAACTACTGGATGGCCGCCGCCCTCCTCGTCAAGCTTTACCTCAACTGGGGCGTCTACACCCACGACATCACCACCGTCGACAACAACACTCCCAACGAGAAACTCAACGACTGCGTCAAATGGTGTGACGAGATTATCGCCAGCGGCATCTTTGAGGTCGGCAACGGCTACCGCAAGAAATTCTTCCCCGACAACGGCGTTCACATCAAGGACTTCATCTTTGCTATCGACTGCGAGCCCGGTGTGAAAGGCGACGGCACCACAACATGGTACCGCTGGTTCGGCTTCAAGAAAGACGGTCTCTGCGTGCCCAACCCCAACGGCTGGCCCGAGGCCAATCCCAAGTCGGTTGCCGGCAATGCTGTCCTCACCAAGGAAGCTGTCGACCGCTTTAACCTCCCCGGTGACGAGCGCAACGAGATTATCCTCGCCGGCCCTCAGTTTGCTTTCGACGCCAACTATAACAAGACCGACGTTCCTGTCAACTTCTACAAGACCCCCGGCAAGGAGAGCACCTTCGGCGGTCAGCTCAACTTCCGCGCCGACTTTGACTTCGACGATGCCTCTATCTACAACCTCGGTGCCGAAGACCAGCCCGCCATCAACAAGAGCAACGTCGCCGCGGGTATCGCACTGCTCAACATCCAGAAGGGTGCCCGCTGCTACAAATATCCTCCCCGTCAGGTCGACTACTCACTTTGGGATCGTCAGCAGGACAACGACTCGCCCATCTTCCGCTATGCCGACATCCTGCTCACCAAGGCCGAGTGCATCATGCGCGGTGCCACTGCCACCAACGGCGCCACCGTTGCCGACCTTGTCAACCAGGTGCGCATCTGTGCCAACGCTCCCACAGTCAGCGGCAACTTCACCTTCCAGGATCTCATGGACGAGCGCTCGCGCGAGTTCATCCTCGAGCCCTGGCGTCGCAACGACCTCATACGCTGCGGCATGTTTGAGAACGACTGGGGTCAGAAGAACCGTTACAAAGAGTGGGACGATGCCGAGCACACTCAGTTCCACTGGGTTGAGCGCCCCGGTGTCAAGGATCCCAACCGCCGTCTCATGCCTTATCACCGCACCATTCTCGAGACCAACCTCAACTGGTCTCAGAACCCCGGTTATCAGGGCTTGTAATTGAATTTCCACTGTCGGGCTGCGCGGCCCCCGATAGGC
>CAMWLW010000033.1 GCA_947175245.1 uncultured Bacteroidales bacterium | reverse complement strand
TTCTCGCAAGCAACTCATCGAAGTAATTCCCATGTCCGGCATTTTTCAGCAGGTCGTCATTCAGAGCAAATCCCTTAATCATGTATTCCTTCAACACCTGAGTAGCCCACTGGCGAAACTGCACACCCCGATGCGAATTGACACGATACCCGACACTGATAATCATGTCGAGGTTATAAATGGGGATTTGGCGTTCCACCTGACGTTTACCCTCAGTTTGAACTTGTGCAAAAAATGCACATGTTGAATCAGGTTTTAATTCCTCCTCCTCATATATCCGTTTAACATGCCGTTGGATGGTCGAACGGTCACGTTGAAACAACTCCGCCATTTGGTCGGTAGTAAGCCACACCGATTCATTGGCAAGCCGAACCTCAATCTTCGTCTCGCCTCCCTGCGCCTGAAATAATATTATCTGCCCGCTATCCATAATTATATGCTAAATTAATACACTTAATCGATATTCCAAAGTGCGTCAGGATTTCCGTCGAAAGCATCGCTAATATCATCAATCCTATAGTCTTCACGAAGTTGGTCATAGTATTCTGCATCCATTATATGACCATTGCTGTCAGTTTTGATATTATAAGGATATGTAGCAATGTCGTATAGGTTGAGCCAGTGATATTCGGCACCTTTAGCCATTCTTATTATGGTTTTTTGTTTCAAATGGAATTGCCACAGTTCGGTATATTCTACGGGTATAACTTCTTCTCCTGATAGATTGATAATTCCCCAGCGGTATTTACCATAATTATCACTCTTTCCAACGGCTACAGTCCCTATCTTGACTCTTGCTAGCCCCATAAAGAATGGCTCTATAAGGTCGTACTTTCCAAATGGGACTATTTCATCACCTTGGTTACTAATTACGCCCCACTTACCATCGTTCTTTTCAATAACAACTACATTATCGAACTCATAGATATGAGATGCATGTTCTTTAAGAGACACAAATCTCGCAAACTTTTTCAGGTTATGGAAAATGGAATTATTCAAAGTAAGTGTATATTAATACTAAATTGTTTCGGTCTTGTCCATAGGCCAATCAGGTCTTAACTCGGATGTTTACACAAAGATGCAAATATATTTCGATTTGTCAAAGAAATAAGCTCCTGAAAAAGTGTGCGATAGTGAGTCCATGATAGAAGAACATAGCTTTGTGTACTCGGTGAGTCCATTTTCCATTTTTTCGTCGCTCTTAGATTTGGAACGCGCGCGTTCCAAATCTGAATTTTTAGAGGTTGTTTTCATTGCCAAGGGTTTTGTAGTCGTCGAGGGCGCGGCGGATGGAGGGCCACAGGCCGAGGCGGTCGATCTGGGAGATGTCGAACACGCGCAGGTTGCCGGTCTTGTTGAGGCTCATCATGGCGGCGTTGTACATGTTGTTGGGGTTGTCGGGGATGGTGTCGTGGTTGACGGCATAGAGTGACCCGACGAGCTTGCAGTCGCCTTTGAGCAGTGAGTCGGCGCGCTCGTAGGCGAACTCAATCGACTCGTTGTTGTCGGCGCCATGCACTATCTCGAGATATGCGCCGGCGGCGAAGACGTCGATGTAGGGTGCGAATCCGGCGGCCTGATACTCGGGTGTGCCGTATCCGTAGGCCATGCACCATGACGAGCGTGGCGATGCCCAGTTCTGGGCTGAGCCGTTGAGGGCGTGAATCCATGTGGCGGCCCAGTACTCGACGTCGACGTCGGGTTTGATTTCGTGTATGGCCTCGGCGGCGGTCTTGACGAAGTCGCTGATGACGCCTGCTCGCCATGCCCACCACTGGTTTATCAGGCGGCCGTCGATGCGGTTGCCGTCGGCGTCGTAGCTCATGACGTCGGCGGGCCAATTGACAATCGAGTCGCCGCGCAGGGCGAGGTAGTCGCCGAAGGCCTCACGGGTGAAGTCGCTGAAATCGCTCTCGGCGTCGGGGTAGCGGCAGTAGTCGAGCGAGAAGCCGTCGACGTCATATTTGCCTACGAGCTCTTTGATGAGAGTCAGCGCATACTCCTGTACGTCGGGTCGGGCGGGGTTGAGGAATGCGGCGGCCTTGCGCGAGTGTCTGATGTCGTCCATCGTGCCGTCGGGCTTGTATTCGACGCACAGTATGTCGTCATATATCGAGTCCTGGTAGCAGTAACCGCGCTGCCAGTAGGGCGACCCGACGGGCATGACCGAGAACGATGCCGACAGGCGCATGCCGCGTTTGTGGCACTCGTCGATAAACGCCTGGAGGTAGTCCCAGTCGCGGCCCAGGGACTCGGGGGTGACGCCCTCGATGTAGTCGAGATAGGGCAGATGGTCGCTATAGTAGAGCACCTTGCCGTAGTTGGGCTTGACGTCGAGCACCACGTGGTTGAAGCCGGCCTCGTGGGCGCGGTCAAGGTAGATGGCGATGCTGTCGCGGTTGGCGAACCTGATGAAGTTGGCGTCGGCCGCGATGCTCACATACACCTCGGGTTCGGACGCCTCGTCGGCCGTCTTGATTGAGCCGCAGCCGCACATAGCTGCCACAGGCAATACACTCATTAACACACACTTTACAATTGTACGATAAGCTGACATTTTCATGATAATATTGATTTTACATCTGCAAAAGTAACAAAAAAAGTTATAATTTATTGATGCGCGCTTTGTTTGTCGGAATTTTGTTTTGTTATATGGAAACAAACGCCTAACTTTGTGTCACCCGTTATACACATAAGGCGTATGAAGATAGAACCAAGATTTAAAGTTATGTTTCTTGAGGAAGCTGCAGATTTCCTGCTTTCACTTCCTATCAAGGCGCGTAATAAAGTACAGTATAACATAACTGTGGCTCAGCACGAAAATGATTCGGAACTTTTTAAGAAACTGACTGATAACATCTGGGAATTTCGTACACGCTATAACGGAATGGCTTACCGTTTGTTTGCTTTTTGGGATAGCGAGACACGGTCAATGGTAATTGCAACCCACGGACTGATTAAGAAAACTCAAAAAACGCCGTCAAAAGAGATTCAGCGGGCAGAAGCCATAATGAAAGCATATTATGAACAACGAAAACAAGACTGATATGAGTAAGATGAAAATTTACAGCCAGGAAGAAATGCTTGATCTTACCCTCGGACATAAGGGTACACCCGAGCGCGATGATTATGAGGCCAAGGTTGACGATTATCTTGTTGGTCTTGCAATACGTAGGGCGCGTGAGGCTCAGAATTTAACTCAGGAAGAACTGGGGCAGCGAATTGGAGTTCAAAGGGCCAGAATATGCAGTATTGAGCGTGGTGCTAATCTCAGGCTATCAACCATACGCCGTATATTCACGGCTCTTGGCATGGAGGTTAAACTTGATATTGCTACGATGCAACCTATTCCTATCTGCTAAGAAGGCAGTTCGGTTTGTTAAGTGTGGTCATAGTTTGTGGGGCGGGCTGACTGTTGTTGGCGCGCCGCTGTTTTTTTATGCAGTAAAATACACGGATTGTGAAGGTCGGATGGCGTTCATCTCAACGGCTATTAAAAATGAGGAGGCATGCACCGCCGATGCATGCCTCCAATGGGTGATTATCAGTTGTACTGTTTACTTGACGGTGACTTTGGCTACGGTGTCGCCTGCCTTGACGATGTACATGCCGGCCGAGAGGGCGATGACGGTGCGTGTCTCGCCACGGACGGTGCGTATTGTCTTGCCGTCGGGGGTGACGATGCTGATGTCAAGACCTTCGGCGCCATCGACTACAACGCTGCCGGCGATGGTGTAGATGCGGAGGGCGGCGGCCGACACGGCGTCGACTGAGCTCATTGTGCGGTCAACCTCGACGTCGTTTGACTTGAGTGACTCGCCCTCGGCATACAGTGTGGTTACGTTGTAGCGGTAGGTCGAGTTGTTGTCGACGTCGGCGTCGGTGTAGGTGGTTGCCGAGACGGGCTCGGTGTTGAGTCGGACGTTGTCACGATATACGTTGTAGCCGGTGATTTCCATTGGCTTGGTCTCGGCGTTCTTGGCGATGAAGGTGACGTCGTCGACGAAGAGCATGTACTGATAGGGGCTGGTGCAACGTATGGCGAAGTACTTGGTGCCCTCGGGCAGGTAGGCCGAGTATTCGATCCACTGCTGGGGTATGTTGACGTACTCGTGTATGAGGGTGAAGTCAGTGGGCTCGTTACCGGTGGTAGAGTAGAGTATCTGGAATGACTCGTAGTACTGGGGCTGGTCGGGGTCGCAGGGGAAGCTTGATGCCCACAGCGAGATGGTCTGAGGCTCGCCTGAGAGCTCGGGTGAGATGGCCCAGTCGTCGTTCTTGAGGTGGTTGTTACCTATTGACGAGTACATGGCGCACAGGTACTGATTGCCTGAGTGGGCGGTGAAGGCGGCGACGTTGCCTGCCTGGAGTGCGGGCAGGGTGTTGTTGAACACGAAGAACGACTGCTGGCCGCTCACGGGGAGCTGCTTGTTACCGATACCGCCGATGGTGCCGCGGTCGAGGTCGACGAATTTCCAGCCGGGTATCGATGTGGCCCACGCGCTGATGCCGTCGAATGTCTCGGTGGCGGGAACTGCCACGCGGGGTGACTCGGGTGCGCTCCATGTGAGGGTGACGTCGTCGGGGGTCTGGGTTGCCTGCAGGTCGGTGACGGTGGCGTAGGTGTTAGACTCGATGTTGACGGTGACGCTCTTGGTGTTGTCGTTGATGAACTGGTCGGGGCCATACTCGATCTCGACGGTGTAGGTGTGTTCGCCTGCCATCAGGGACGAGAGAGATTCGGTGAACTCGACATTCACCACGGCGTTGCTCTCAAGGGCGGGCATGCCCGACTTGACGGCTATCTCCTCGTCGTCGCGCAGCAGGTGTACCTTGTAGCCGAGGGCCTGTTCGATACCGAGGTTCTCGATGTTGGCTTTGATTGTGAACTCGGTGTTGGGGGCTGCCGATGCGGGAGCCGACAGGGTTGACACGGCCAGGTTGTAGCTGGCGTTGGATGTCACCTTGAAGTTGTCGAGGTGAGTGAAGGCGAAGGTTTTGTTGTAGGCCGATATGCGCAGCTGTACGGTCTGACCCTCGAAGTCGCTGAGGGGTACGGTGACCTTGCACCACTCGCCGGGGGTACCTACCTCATAGAGGGGTGAACTGTAGACCTGTACGAAGTCCTCGCCCATGTTGCGGGCCTCGACCTCGACAATGTTCTCGTTCTGTGATGACGAGGCGTAGTGGTAGACGTAGAATATGAAAGCGGGTTCGACAGCCTCGCCGAGGTCAATCTTACCTGTGAGCAGGGCGCATGCTCCGCCGCCGTAGGCCTCGAAATACATCATGCCGCCGTCATTGTCGTAGGGGGTGGTGCCGAAGTCGTCGGCCGACACCATGTTCCAATTGTCGTCGCCCTTGATAATCTGGTTGGCGAAGATTGAGCTGACCTTGCAGTCGGCAAACGACTCGGTCCAGGGTGTGGTGTAGGGGGCGCCTACGGGAGTCTGGATCGAGGGTACTTTCTTGGATGTGCCGCCCTCGGTGACAGCCTCGACGATGGTCTGGACGAAGCGCTGGCTGCCGTCGTGGTCGGTGAAGCCGTCAAAGGCGTCATACTCGTAGGTAGTGCCCTTGACGTTCTCGGCGAGGGCGTAGAGTTCGCCGCCGATGTACTCGTAGATGTTGTAGGTGACGTCGTCGGCGGTGAGGGTGCGGCCCTTGACGTCGGCAGTGACGGGTGTCCATGTAGCCACGACGTGACCCTCGGTGGGCTCGGTCATGTTGACGAGGACGACGTTGGCCGGCGCGGCGAAGCCGATGAACAGGTTGATCTTGGCCTCGGCGCTGTCGCCATAGGTGTTGTAGGTGATGATGCCATATACATGGTCACCGGCGGCGGGGTCGGTGTCGTCGACGATGGTCATTGTCTCGCCGGTGACGATGCCCTCGGTGATGGTCTTGATAACATCGCCGTCACGTGTCAGCTCGATCTTGGTGATGGCGTCGATGGGGTTGCCGGCCATGTCGGTCGAGGGTACGGTGAAGGTGAATGTCGCCTTGTGGGCGCCGGTCTCGTCGGGTGTGCCGGTGAAGTCGGCGACGGTGGCGGGTGCCTTGTCGGTCTTGCCCGAGCCGATGCTCATTGACTGGATGTACAGGTAGCCGCCGTTGGTGGGTGTGGTGGCATGGATACCTATATAATATTTGCCGTCGGCGTCGGCGGTAAATGCGCCCTCAAACTCGGTGTAGGTGCCGCTTTTGACGCTTGTGGAGGCGATAACGGGCTGTGTGAGGGCCTCGACTTCAGGAGCGTTACCTGCAAACACTTCAAACTGCTCGGTGTAGGAGTCGCTGTATGAGCGGGCTGCCACGGTGAACGAGTAGGTCATGCCGTTCTTTACATTGACGGCGGGCAATATGAGCCAGTTGTCGGCGGGTTTGCTGCTGGTGCTGACCGATATATACTTGCTGCTGCTGTTGTAGCTCCACTGCTTGCTGTCGGCGCCGGGGTTGAGTGTCGAGAATTCAAAGAAGTCGGCTGCCTGTTCAAACTTGAATGTGTAGGGAGGCTCGGCGGCACCGAGGGCAAACTTGGGTGTGGTTGCTGCCATCGACACGAGGTCGCCGGTAACGGCCTCGATGGTGTACCAATAGTCGGTGCGTGTGGCCGGTGAGGGCAGCTCGTCGGTCATCGTGTATGTCTTGAGAGCGGGGTCAGACACGACGATGCCGTCGGGATAGCGGGTCACGCGGTAAACAAGGTTCGCGCGGTCGATCTGGCCGCCATGAACGCCCGACGAAACAGTGCTCCAGCGCACGGTCACCTTGCCGTCGGCATAGGCTGATACTGTGGGGCCGGTGGGAGCTTTGGGAATGTCCTGACCCATGTACACGACGTCGGCACGATTGCGGGGGCCCTCGCCATGCTCGTTGCTGAAGCTGACGGCCAGACTGTAGTAGCCGCTCTTCTCGACCTCGAAGGGTATGGTTGTGCGGCTTTGCTTGTAGGCGCTCTCGCCGGTAGCATAGAGCTTGCCGTTGATATATACATTATAGGTGAGGGGGCCGCTGCCGGTGTTGCCGTCGATGCTGTAGTAGGGCGCATAGAAAGCGAGCGTGCCGTTGAGGTTGGTGCCTGATACCGACACCGACGGTTTTGATGAATACTTGCCGGGCAGGTTGCCTGCATACTCGGGTTCGGGGATATAGAAACCGCCGATCTGCTCCTCGTTCTCGAGGTCATAGAGCTTGGTGGCGGCGGCTGTAGCGAGGTCGATGCTGTAGAGCGCGGTCTCGGCGTCGGTCTTGATGGCATAGAGCATGGTGTTGCTCTCTTTGTCGACCATGCCGCCGGTGATCCAGTCGTTCTTGAGGCCGGTCTCGCCCACCTTGGTCAGTGTGCCAAAGGTGGTGTCGACGGTCAGCAGGTCGCCGTCCTCGTCGATAGCATAGAGGACACCGTCCTTGTTGAAGCCACATGCGCCCCAGCCCTTGGGCAGGCTGGCGATAGTGGTGGCGCCCCAGTAGGGGACACTGACCGAGCAGAGGCGGAATGTCTCGCCGTCGCTGTTGAAGTAGCAGCCGAATGCCAGGCCCAGGTCGCGGTCAAATGTTACCGCTGTAGCGACATTCTCGATCTTGCCGGTGAAATTGTCGTCGATTTCCCAGCCGTTGTTCATGTCATAGCTGTTCTGCTGTACGGCTGTGATGCCCATGACGGTCTCGACGCGTGTGCCGTAGAAGTAGCCGTTGTCATAAGCCACGCCGCCACCGCTTGCAAATACATTGTTCTTGATGAGCACGGGGCTGTACTTGTCGGTCGTGAAGCTGTACACGCCGGCGTTCTGAGTGGGGAACGATGTCACGGCGTTGAATTTAATCTCGGCCTGAGATGTTGCCGTGGCTGCCAAGGCTATGGCAATGAGTGCGTTCCTAAAATGGGGGGGGGTAGTATATTTACCCATAAATAGAAATTGTGTTGATTGGTTTAAATGGCTCCAAATAGTATCTCTCAGTATCATCGGCTGGAGCCTTTGCCCAAAATGACGCGCAAAGATAGTAAAAAAGTACCAATAGTGTGGAAATTTTAACAAATGAAATGAGATATATCGCGTCTTTACACTAATTTTGCGTTAATTTGTTACCGGCGTTGTAATTTCAGAAAAATTTCTTGGGATAGAGTGTCACCTATCGGGGCGCTGATGTGTCTATCAAGTGAGATGTCTCGAAAACAACACCTGAAATCAACAATATTAAAACTCATCAAAAAATAATTATGGAATCAATATTAGTACCTATCTTTATTTGTGTAGTTCTGCCGGTGGCAATCGTTCTCATCGTGTATCTGGCATCGATGAACAGTGACAACAAGCGCGCCAGCATCCTGATCAAGGCAATCGAGTCGGGCAACGGCATCGATGCCGACAAGCTGGCCGAGGCGCTGCGCAAACCCCGTAAGTCGGCCCGTGAGGTTCTCAACCTGCGCCTGCTGCGCGGCTGCATCTGCACGTTCCTGGGCCTTTGTCTGGTTATCGTTGCGATTGTCAACGCGTGTGGCGGTGGCGATTTTAGCTCAGACCCGGTGACTGTGCCCCTGGTGTTCAGCACCATACCGCTGGCTGTAGGTCTCGGCTATCTGGTGGTGTATTTTGTAACCCGCAAGCAGGTCGACAATAAGTAACCACGTCTCATTGAAATGACCCGCGAGCAATTCATAGCCCATGTAGAGAGTTCACAAAGAGCGTTCAGGCGCTTCCTTGTGGCTCTCTGCTGTGGTGACTCTGCACTCGCCGACGATATAGCCCAGGAGTCGCTCATCAAGGCCTACCTGTCGAGCGACGGCTTCAACAGTCCCGACAAGTTCAATGCCTGGATTTACCGCATAGGTTACAACACGTTCCTGAACCACAAGCGTGCCGCGCGACCCACGACCGACTATGACGCCGCGCGCGACATAGCCTCGGACGCGGAGACCGACGGGGCATACCGCTACCAGGAGCTGTACGCGGCGCTGAACAGTCTGCCGCCCAAGGAGCGCACGTCGATACTGCTGTTCTATATCGAGGATTACTCGGTAAAAGAAATCGCCGGCATTGTGGGTGTGTCACAGGACGCCGTCAAGCAACACCTGTCGCGCGGACGCAGTCACCTGCGCGGCCTATTGAAAACCACACAAAAAACGTATTGAAGTTATGGAAGATAAAGAGTTGAAAGAACTGTTCGGGAGTTTTGAGCCCGAGATGTCGTCTGACCTTTCGTTCATGTCGCGGTTGAGGGATAATCTTGACTCGGTCGAGATGATACGTCAGCACAATGCCCGTCAGCATGCCCTCAGCCGGGTGGCGCTCGCCGTCGCCGTGTGTGCGGGCTTCGTGGTGGGCTTCCTGTTCTCGCTCGCACTGCCCTATATCGGCGCCGCCGTTGACGCGTTGCAGTCGACACTGCCGTCAGGGTCGGCCATGCGCGTCGTCACCGACAACTACCAGCTACTGTCGTGGATACTGATAGCATTCACCGCCGCCTACGCCACCATCAACAGCTACAACCTGACCCTCGGCGCACTCACCAAAAGTCACCGCGACCCCAATTGTTAGCAATCTCTGCCTCTTTGAGATAGTCCCGACAATATTGCAACCTGTCGGGAGGTATAGGACTTGCTTTGTCGGCCGTCATAACTCAAGCGAATTTTCTTTGAGCAGAAAATCGTAAATACTTATGATGGTGATTCCCGACTCGTTGTGTAATACCGGGGTATATTCGCCCAGAACAATGATTTTTTTAAATGAATCATCGATGTTTCGCAATGATGCTTCCTCTTGCTTGACCTTTTCTTGGTCAAGCATTTTATAGGCTGACTGAATATAGTAACGCTTGCTTCCTTGATTGCAAACGAAGTCAACCTCAAGCGATTGTCGGAGCAGGCCTCCGGTCTCATTCCGGTAACGTCGTTCTACTACGCCTACGTCTACGCTGAACCCACGGGATATCAGCTCGTTATAGATTACGTTCTCAAGTAAGTGGGTGTATTCTACTTGTCTAAAGTTCAGCCGTACATTTCTCAGACCCGAGTCTGCAAAATAATATTTATACGGACTTTCGATATATCGCTTTCCCTTGATGTCGTAGCGGCTTGCTTTCTCCATCAGGAAAGAGTCGCAAATGTACTCCAAGTAGTTGACGATTGTATTGCGACTTACCTGTTCATGCTTGACGCTGACAAAAGTATTGGCGAGTTTTGTGGCATTTGTTAAGCCGCCAATCGATGAAGCCAATATGTTTAGAAGTTCATCAAGAACTTCAGTGTTGCGGATCTTATACCGCTCGATGATGTCACGAATATATGTGTTGTCAAATAGAGCCTTTAGCAACTCAACCTTTTCCTCATGAGTTCTTTGTAGTACCACTTGGGGAAGCCCACCGTATATCATGTAGTCTCTCAGTGCATCAGCTATCGGTTTGTCCTTATCAACAGATGTAATATACTCCTTGAACGTTAGAGGGTGGAGTTTTACCTCTTCACCACGTCCGGCAAATTCAGTACGCACCTGTTTTGACAAGAATTTAGCATTACTGCCTGTGACATACACGTCGGCATTAGGCATGTCAAGATAACTGTTCAACACGTCCTCAAACTCCGGGACGAGTTGAATTTCATCGATCATTATGTAATGAACCTTGTCATCGGTCAATTTTGAGTCTATATAGCTCAGTAGCGTATCGGGGTCTCGTAGAGGCTTTTGGCGGCGATCTTCAAGGTTAATAGTGATTATATGATTATCGTCAATACCCTGTTCTTTCAACCAATTTGCGTATATGGTTGAAAGTAAGAAAGACTTACCACATCGACGAATGCCGGTGATTATCTTTATTTTCCCGTCATGCCGTTTGGCGATGAGTTTCCTAAGGTATGTGTCGCGTTTTATTATCATTCCTAATGACAATTAATGGTACTTGTTCCGCTAATTGTCAGTGTAAAGATAGAGATAATACTCGAGACTGCCAAATTTAAAGTTATATAAGATGGCAAAGGGGATGTCTCGTTCGCGGAATTGTTAAAGCAATTTAACAAAGTAAAACCGAGCAAAAACACAAAATCGCGTCCTCTCTTCGATGGGGGCGCGATTGTTGGATGATAATTTTAAATTTTGTACCGGCATATATTTATAGCTTCTTGAATTGTCTCTTGTAGAGGCGGGATATCATTTTTCACTGCTTGAAAGACGATATCGGCATCCAGTTCAAAGTAGCCGTGAGCGATATGATTTCTCATTCCGATAATTGCTCTCCAGGGTATATCGGGGAAGTTTGAAGTGAGAAAACCAGGCAGCACTCTATTTACCCGATTAACGCCTTCACCGATAGCAGTTATTAAAGTGCAGTTGGCCGCTAATAGTTGCATTCCTGTTGAGGAACCATAATAATCTTCAGTTGAGTGAATATCGCTGTTCCATTCGGTCAATAGACAAATAGTCTCATTTATTGATTCAAGCGTTTGTGCTGCTCGTTGTAAATCAGAGTCAGAGTATATGGATTGCATCGTCAGATATTTGATTTAGAAATCTTTGTGATAAATGAGAATGACGTCTGATAAGATCTACAGAGGTTTTGAGTAAATGTTCCAGATACTCTTTTAGGGCTGACATCAGAAAAATCTCGGGTGGCATATCTACAATAATATCCACATCGCTATCAGGATGATTGTCACCTCGAGCCATTGACCCGAAAATCGCAAGCCCGGTTACTCCGAATTCTTTCCGGATATAGGGAACAGCGTCTTTGAGTTTTGCGATACATTCGGCTCTATCACACATGGCATTCTTTATGGGCTGAGGTTAGCTTTGCAGGATAGCCGAGAATATCAGCTATCCAATAGTTTAATGAGCGCAAAGATATAAAAAAATCTTATTGTGGCAATAAACTTTCCTCATTGAATTCATGTGGTTGTGTGTAAAACGCGTGTCGGTGTATTGCGATGAGTATGGCGCAGACGTGTGATGGTCTTGATTTGAATTGTTAAAGCAATTTAACAAAGTAAAACCGAGCAAAAACACAAAGTGAAATGCAGCAATTTAACAAAGTGGCTGTTGAATTTTGGCTGAAAAAGTTTTGTTTATTCAAGTTAATCGCTAATTTTGCAGGCAATTATGGAAGAACTGAAGTATCTGAAGAGAATTGCCGACAAAACTCTCGATTTGAGGCTTGAGGCATTTGGCGCGGTGCAGATAGCCGGGCCAAAATGGTGTGGAAAAACTACGACCGCCGAGCGCCGTGCAGGTAGCGTTATCAAAATGCAGGATCCCGACCGACGCGAAGGCTATCTGGCAACAGCCCGTACCAAGCCGTCGCTGCTGCTCAAAGGTGCGACTCCGCGGCTTATAGATGAGTGGCAGGTGGCGCCGGTTATATGGGATGCCGTGCGTCATGCCGTTGATGGGCGCCGTGCCAAGGGTCAGTTCATTCTAACCGGTTCGACTGTGATTGACGATGAGCAGATAATGCACACGGGCACCGGGCGTATCTCCAGGATGGCGATGTACCCGATGAGCCTGTATGAGTCGCTCGAGTCAAACGGCTCAATCTCGCTGCGGCGCCTGTTCGACGACCGCGAGTATGATATTGACGGTGAAATGTCGCAGCTGTCGATCGAGCAACTGATATTCGCCGCATGTCGCGGAGGCTGGCCGGCATCGCTCGATGTCACGAATGATAAGGCAAAACTGCTGATAGCCAAAGACTATGTCGACGTAATATGTAGCGAGGATATATCTCGGATTGATAAGACGGCGCGCAATCCCGAGCTTGCACGCATGATAATGCGTACGTATGCAAGGAACATCTGCACGCTGGCCAAGAAAACATCGATGCTTGCCGATGTGTCGGTCGAGATGGAGGGTGTCTCGATGCCTACATTTGACGACTATGTCAGTGCGCTCGAGAAACTGTTTGTTATCGATGACTTAGAGGCGTGGTCACCGGCCATACGCTCAAAAACGTCAATACGCACGGGCCGTAAACGCTGTTTCGTTGATCCGTCCATAGCTGTGGCGGCACTCGGAGCGTCGCCTGCAAGCCTGGAACTTGACCTCAATACGTTCGGTTTTATCTTTGAGTGTCTGTGTTTCCGCGACCTGAGAGTGTATTCACAGGCGTTGGGTGGCCGACTGTCATACTATCATGACCGGCATGGTCTCGAGGCCGACGCTGTGCTGCATCTTGACGACGGCCGCTATGCCCTGATAGAGTGTAAGCTCGGCAGCCGCGAGATTGAAGATGGCGCGCGCCACCTGCTTGAAATAAGGCATTTGGTTGCCGAGAAGAATGTGGCCGGAAATGGCCCTCGTCTGCGCGAGCCTGATTTACTGATAGTTATAACGGGTGGCGAGATGGCATACACACGTGAGGATGGCGTGAAAATAATACCCATAGGCTGCTTGAGAGACTGACCGTCACTTTAAATTTGTGGGTGTGGGAAAAAAGAGGTATCTTTGCACGTTATAACATTTCACATAGCTATGAATATTTCGTATAATTGGCTTAAGCAATACATCGATTTCTCTCTGACGCCCGATGAACTTGCCGCCGCCCTCACTTCGCTCGGCCTCGAGACCGGCGGTGTCGAGGAGGTGGAGAGCATACGCGGCGCCCTGCGCGGTGTCGTTGTGGGCAAGGTGCTTACATGTGAGGAGCACCCTAACAGCGACCACCTTCACATAACCACTGTCGACCTTGGCAACGGCGAGCCCACGCAGATTGTGTGCGGCGCTCCCAATGTGGCTGCCGGTCAGACGGTCGTTGTCGCCACCGTGGGCACGACGCTCTATGACGGTGACAACGAGTTCCAGATTAAGAAATCAAAGATACGCGGTGTCGAGTCGCTGGGCATGATATGTGCCGAGGATGAGATTGGCGTGGGTGCCTCTCACGACGGCATCATGGTGCTGCCCGACGATGTCAAGGCGGGCACGCCGGCGGCCGAGTACTTCGGCCTGACGAGCGACTTCGTTCTCGAGGTCGACCTGACTCCCAACCGCATCGACGCTGCATCGCACTATGGCGTGGCACGCGACCTCAAGGCGTGGCTTGACCGCAATGCCGACGGCGCCGAGCTGCATCGCCCGGCTGTCGACGCGTTCAAGACCGACCGCCCCGACGGCGCGATAGCCGTGGAGGTGGAGAACGCCGAGGGTTGCCCCCGCTACACGGGTGTCACCATACGCGGTGTCAAGGTGACCGAGAGCCCCAAGTGGCTCAAGGAGCGCCTCACTGCCATAGGGCTGCGTCCCATCAATAATGTAGTCGACATTACCAACTATCTGCTGCACGCTATGGGTCAGCCGCTTCACTGCTTTGACCTGGCTAAGATCGAGGGCGGCAAGGTGATTGTAAGGAATGCTGCCGAGGGTGCCAAGTTCGTTACCCTCGACGGTGTGGAGCACACGCTCGACAGTCGCGACCTGATGATTTGCAACGCCGCCGGGCCGATGTGCATTGCCGGCGTGATGGGCGGCCTTGACTCGGGTGTGACCGAGGCGACGACCGACGTGTTCCTCGAGAGCGCCTATTTCAACCCCACGACCGTGCGCAAGTCGGCACGCCGTCATGGCCTCAACACCGACTCGTCGTTCAGATTTGAGCGCGGTGTCGACCCCAACGGCTGCCTGTATGTGCTCAAGCTGGCCGCACTGATGGTGCAGGAGCTTGCCGGCGGCGAGGTGTGCGGCGATGTCATCGACCTCTATCCTGTAAAGATTAATCCGTTCCCTGTAACGCTCAGCTATAAGTATGCCACCGGCCTCATAGGCAAGGATATACCGGCCGAGACGATTGACGCGATACTCAAATCGCTCGAAATCGAGATCGTGGGCCGCCGCGAGGGTGAGGTTGACCTGCAGGTGCCCACCTATCGTGTCGACGTGCAGCGTCCGTGTGACGTTGTCGAGGACGTGCTCAGGGTCTACGGCTACAACAATATCGAGATTAGCGACCGTGTACACTCGTCGCTCTCTTACAAGACATTCACTGACAGTGAGAACGACCTGCGCCGCCTTATAAGCGAACAGCTCACCGCCGAGGGCTTCAACGAGATTCTGAACAACTCGCTCACGGCGCGTCGTTACTACACCGACAACACGGTGTGGCCGGCCGAGAACTGTGTCGAGCTGCTCAATCCGCTCAGCGGCGACCTCAGCGTGATGCGCCAGACGCTGCTGTATGGCGGTCTCGAGTCGATCGAGCACAACATCAACCGCAAGGCTCAGAACCTGATGATGTATGAGTTCGGCAATGTCTACCGCCTCAATCCCGCGGCTCAGTCTACCGATGAGAAGCCTCTGGCACCTTACAGCGAGGGCAGCCGCCTGGCTGTGTGGATGACCGGTCTGGCACGCTCGGCGTCATGGAATCATGCAGCCGTGGAGGCTTCGTTCTATGACCTGAAGGCTGTGGTGGCCAATGTGCTGACACGCATAGGTATCTCGCCCCGCGAGATTGCCATGAAGCAGCGCCCGGCCGACGGCATATACAGCGCCTGGCTGTCGATCGAGACCCGTTCGGGCAAACAGCTCGGCTCGATGGGCGTGCTATCCAAAAAGACACTGAAGGATATGGGCATCAAGCAGCCCGTGATGTTTGCCGAGCTCGACTGGGATGCTCTCGTGAAGCTGGCGCTGAAGAAGAGCGTGCTGTATGCACCGCTGCCCAAGACCATGCCGGTGAACCGCGACCTGGCGCTGTTGCTCGACACTGCCGTCACACTCGACCAGGTTGTCAAGGTGGTGAGCGACAGCGAGAAACGTCTGCTCAAGGGTGTGAGCCTGTTTGACGTCTATGAGGGCAAGAACCTGCCTGAGGGCAAGAAGTCTTATGCTATCTCAATCACCCTTCAGGACGATGAGAAGACCCTTCAGGACAAGCTCATCGACGCCACGATGACCCGCATAGTCGAGAACCTGAAAAAACAGCTCGGTGCCGAACTGCGCTGATATCACAACGAGATGAAATCAATCTAAACATAACATATATAACATAAAGATATTCACACTACTATGGGAAGAGCTTTTGAATACCGCAAAGCACGCAAACTGAAACGCTGGGGTAACATGTCGCGTACGTTTACCCGCATTGGTAAGGAAATCACTATCGCCGCCAAGGCCGGCGGTCCCGACCCCGACACCAACCCCCGTCTGCGCGCTCTGATGCAGAACGCCAAGGCTGCCAACATGCCCAAGGACACCGTTGAGCGTGCCATCAAGAAAGCTACCGATAAGGATTCGAGCGATTACAAGGAGATTACCTACGAGGGATACGGCCCCTTCGGTATCGCTATCTTCGTTGAGGCTGCTACCGACAACAACACCCGCACGGTTGCCAACGTGCGCTCTTACTTCACCAAGCACGGCGGCTCGCTCGGCACCCAGGGTTCGCTCACGTTCCTGTTCGAGCACAAGAGCCTGTTCAAGATACGCCCCAAAGACGGCGTGGGTCTTGACGACCTGGAGCTGGAGCTCATCGACTATGGCGTGGACGAGCTCATCGAGGACGAGGATGAGGAGCTGGGCCAGTACATCGCCCTCTATGGCGGCTTTGAGGACTACTCTAACATCCAGAAGTATCTCGAGGAGAACGGTTTCGAGATTATCTCGTCAGAGTTCGTGCGTATTCCCAACGACCTGAAGGAGGTAACACCCGAGCAGCGCGCCACCCTCGACAAGCTCCTTGAGAAACTCGAGGAGGACGAGGACGTGCAGAACGTGTTCCACAACATCAAGGAGGACGAGGAGTAACCGCGCCACCCCCACGTCGGCGGCGTGTACCGATTGTAAATAATGAAATAACCCAAGTTTTCAGGGTCGCGGGGCGGCCTTGAAAACTTGGCATTTATACCTATATATAAAGCAACGTATGTTTTCAGGAATAGTCGAAGAGACAGCGACCTTAGCGGCGGTGACTCCGCGCCAGGGCGACAACATTGACCTGACATTGAAGTGCAGCTTCGTGCCCGAGTTGAAAATTGACCAGTCGGTGGCTCATAACGGCGTGTGTCTCACGGTCGTCAGCATCGACGGCGACACTTACACCGTCACGGCTATACGTGAGACCCTCGACCGCTCTAATCTGGGCCTGCTCAAGCCGGGCGACCATGTCAACCTCGAGCGTTCGATGCTTATGAACGGCCGGCTGGACGGCCACATAGTGCAGGGCCATGTCGACTGCACGGCCACATGTACCGACATACAGGATGCCGACGGCAGCCGATACTACAAATTCAACTATGAGGTTAGTCCCGAGCTTATAGCCAAGGGCTACTTCACGGTCGAGAAGGGGTCGGTGACCGTAAACGGCGTGAGCCTGACGGTGTGTGACAGCGAGCGCGACAGTTTCCGCGTGGCTATCATACCCTACACCTTCGAGCACACCAATTTTCACGACATCAAGGTTGGCTCCAAGGTCAACATAGAGTTCGACATCATAGGCAAGTACATAAGCCGTCTTAACGAGCTGAGATAATCACCAACCTAATTTTACCGCCGTGGCAAAGAAAGTAGTAGAGACCCCGTTGATGAAGCAGTACTATGAACTGAAGCGCAAGCATCCCGATGCTGTGCTGCTGTTCCGTGTGGGTGATTTCTACGAGACTTTCAGCGACGACGCCATCACCACGAGCGAGATACTGGGCATCACGCTGACGAGGCGTGCCAACGGCACGGCATCGTCGGTAGAGCTTGCCGGATTTCCACACCATGCGCTCGATACCTACCTGCCCAAGCTCGTGCGTGCCGGCAAGCGTGTCGCCATCTGTGAGCAGCTCGAAGACCCCAAGACGGTAAAGGGGCTTGTTAAGCGCGGCATCATCGAGCTCGTCACGCCCGGCGTGTCGATCAACGACAACATTCTCGAGAACCGGGAGAACAACTTTGTGGCGGCGCTCCACTTCGGCAAGAATGAGATAGGCCTGTCGCTGCTCGACATCAGCACCGGCGAGTTCCTGGCCACCCAGGGCGAGAGCGACTACATCGACAAGATGATAGCCAATTTCTCGCCCAAGGAGATACTGATAGAGCGCGGCAACAAGGACCGACTCGACGCGCTGACGGTAAACTGTCTCACGACACAGCTCGACGACTGGATTTTTACCGAGGGTACGGCCACCGAGCGTCTGCTCAAACAGTTCGAGACCTCGACGCTGAAGGGATTCGGCCTCAATGACATTCCGCTCGGCATCGTGGCGGCCGGCGCCATCATGTACTATCTCGATGACACGCAGCACACGATGACGGGGCACATAACATGCCTGAGCCGCATCGAGGCCGACCGTTATGTGAGGCTCGACAACTTCACCGTGCGCAACCTCGAGCTCGTGGGCAGCAACAGCCCCACGGGCACATGCCTGCTCAAAGTGCTCGACCGCACGCTCACGCCGATGGGTGCCCGCCAGTTCAGGCGCTGGATGCTGTTCCCGCTCAAGGATGTCAAGGCCATCAACCGGCGCCTCGATGTCGTTGACTACTTTTACAGCCATCCCGACGAGCGCGACACGCTGCGCGAGCTGCTGGAGCAGGTCGGTGACCTGGAGCGACTCATATCGCGTGTGGCCGTGGGACGTGTCAATCCGCGAGCGCTCATACAGCTCAAACATGCCCTCGAGGTGATTCCGCGTATCAAGGAACTGTGCACCTCGGCGCCGTTGCAGCCTCTTGCCGAGCTTGGCACCAGACTCAGCCCGTGCCCCGAGATAAGGGAGCGCATAGAGCGCGAGATAGTCGACGACCCGCCGATAGCGCTCAACCGCGGACCGGTAATCAAGGGCGGTGTCGACCGCGAGCTCGACGACCTGCGCGCTATCTCGACCGGCGGCAAGCAGTATCTGAACGATATGGTGCAGCGCGAGGTGGCCGCCACCGGCATTTCGAGCCTCAAGGTGGGTTTCAACAACGTGTTCGGTTACTATATCGAGGTCACCAACACCCACAAGAACAAAGTCCCGGCCGAGTGGATACGCAAGCAGACGCTTGTCAACGCCGAGCGCTATATCACCGAGGAACTCAAGGAATATGAGAACAAGATACTGGGCGCGCAGGAGAAAATCGAAGTGCTCGAGGCGAGGTTGTACAACGACCTGGTGGAGGCTGTAGCCAGGGTGACGGCCGCCATCCAGATGAACGCCACGTCGCTCGCCACGCTCGACTGTCTGCTCGGTCTCGCCACCGTGGCCATCGAGAACCACTACAGCCGTCCGGTGGTCGACGACTCGCTCGTGATCGACATTACCGAGGGACGTCACCCGGTCATTGAGCGCCAGCTGCCGCCCGGACAGCAATACATATCAAACAGCATACACCTCGACAACGACGGCACGCAGGTGATGATGATCACCGGTCCCAATATGTCGGGTAAGTCGGCTCTGCTCAGGTCGACGGCGCTTAACGTCCTGATGGCCCAGATAGGCAGCTTTGTGGCTGCCGATGCCGCCCGCATAGGCGTAGTCGACAAGATATTCACCCGCGTGGGAGCCAGCGACAATATATCGCAGGGCGAGTCGACGTTCATGGTCGAGATGACCGAGGCCTCGTCAATTCTCAACAACATGAGCGAGCGCAGTCTGATACTGTTCGACGAGCTCGGCCGCGGTACGTCGACCTACGACGGTATCTCGATAGCATGGGCCATCGTGGAGTATATACATCAGTGCAAGCTGCATCCCAAGACGCTGTTCGCCACCCACTACCACGAGCTGAACGAGATGGAGACGACGTTCGGACGCGTTGTCAACTATCACGTGTCGGTGCGCGAGATCAACGGCAAGGTGGTGTTCCTGCGCAAACTCGCCAAGGGCGGCAGCGAGCACTCGTTCGGTATCCATGTGGCCAAGCTGGCAGGCATGCCGCGTGCTATCGTGGAGCGTGCCGACCAGGTGCTGAAACACCTGGAGACGAATGCCCGCCGTGGCGAAGACGGTGTGCGTGTCGACGCTCCGGCCGCCGGGACAATGTCGACGCTCGACTCGCCTGACGGCATGCAGCTGTCATTCTTCCAGCTTGACGACCCGATACTGGCCCAGGTGCGCGACGAGTTGCTCGGCATCGACATCAACAACCTCACCCCGATGGCCGCCCTCAACAAGCTCAACGACATCCGTGAGATTCTCACCGGCAAGTAAAATATACGCAAAGAATTTATAATCACTAAACTATATGAAGACAGCTCTTATTACCGGAGTTACGGGTCAGGATGGTTCGTTCCTGGCTGAGTTCCTTCTCGAGAAGGGTTATGATGTGCATGGCACCATAAGGCGTTCGTCGGTCGATTTTCGTGAGCGCATCGCTCATCTTGAGGGTCGGCCTCACTTTCACCTGCACTATGCCGACCTGATCGACTCGATGTCGGTAATAAGGGTGCTCAACAAGGTGCGTCCCGACGAGGTGTACAATCTTGCGGCTCAAAGTCACGTGCAAGTGAGTTTTGACTCGCCTGAGTACACGGCCAATGTGGATGCTACCGGCGTGCTGCGACTGCTCGAGGGCATAAGGCAGTGCGGGCTGGCCGAGACGTGCCGTTTCTATCAGGCATCGACATCCGAGCTGTATGGCAAGGTCGAGGAGGTTCCGCAGAACGAGAACACGCCGTTCCACCCCTATTCGCCCTATGCGGTTGCCAAGCTGTATGGCTTCTGGATTGTCAGGGAGTACCGCGAAGCCTACAATATGTATGCCTGCTCGGGCATCCTGTTCAACCACGAGTCGGAGCGCCGCGGCGAGACTTTCGTGACCCGCAAGATCACACTTGCAGCCGCCCGTATAGCCCAGGGCAAGCAGGATAAACTCTATCTCGGCAACCTGTCATCGCTCCGCGACTGGGGATATGCCAAGGACTATGTCGAGTGTATGTGGCTCATACTGCAGCAGGAGAAGCCCGAGGACTATGTCATCGCCACCGGCGAACAGCACTCGGTGCGCGAGTTCTGCCTCTATGCCTTCCGCCGCGCCGGCATCGAGCTGCGCTTTGAGGGAGAGGGCGAGAACGAGAAAGGCATTGACGTCAAGACCGGCAAGACCCTCATCGAGGTGTCGCCCGACTTCTACCGTCCCACCGACGTTGTCAACCTGTGGGGCGACCCCACCAAGGCCAAGCAGAAACTGGGCTGGGATCCCACAAAAAAGACATCATTCGAGCAGCTTGTCAATCTCATGGTCGACGCCGACATGGCCAAGGTTGCCGTAGAACGCGCCGGCGAACACGTGCGTACAAACCTTGAGGAGTATCTCGAAAAAGGCATTGTAAAATGATGCAGAAAGATTCGAAAATCTATGTTGCCGGGCACCGCGGTATGGTTGGCTCGGCAATCGTGCGCGAGCTTCAGCGCCAGGGATACACCAATATCGTCACGCGCACTCACAAGGAACTTGACCTGATTGACCAGAGGGCTGTCAATGAGTTCTTTGAACAGGAAAAACCCGAGTATGTTTTTCTGGCGGCCGCCAAGGTGGGCGGTATCATCGCCAACTCGTCGGCCCTCGCCGACTTCATGTATGACAACATGATGCTCGAGATGAACGTCATACACGCCGCGTGGAAAAACGGCTGCCGCAAGCTCGAGTTCCTGGGGTCGTCATGTATATATCCGCGCATGGCGCCGCAGCCTATGCCCGAGTCGTGCCTGCTAACATCCGAGCTCGAAAAGACCAACGAGGCCTATGCCCTCGCCAAAATCAGCGGCCTGAAATACTGCGAGTTCCTCAACCGCCAGTATGGTACCGACTATATCTCGGTGATGCCCACCAATCTCTATGGCCCCAACGACAATTACCACCCCGAGCACAGCCACGTGCTGCCGGCATTGATTCGCCGCTTCCACGAGGCCAAGGAGGCCGGGCTGGAGAGTGTCACCTGCTGGGGCGACGGCAGTCCGCTGCGTGAGTTCCTCTATGTCGACGACCTGGCTAACCTGTGTGTGTTCCTGATGAATAATTACAGCGGCAACGAGACTGTCAACGCCGGTACGGGCAAAGAGCTCACCATCAAGGCGCTGACCGAACTTGTCGCATCGATTGTAGGCTACGAGGGCCGCATCGAGTGGGACACCACGCGCCCCAACGGCACACCGCGCAAACTGCTCGACGTGTCAAAGGCTACCCGTCTTGGCTGGACTTATAAGACCGAACTTGCCGACGGCATACGCCTCGCCTACGACGACTTCCTGCACAACCCCGTGCGCGCCGAGCGATAACCTGCCGTGCCGCCTCTATCACATAACGACGCCTGCCACGAACAAAGTTCAAGGCAGGCGTTGTTATTCTTTTAATTTGACGTATATTTGTAAGTGAAAATCAGAAAAACGTATTTGTATGATAATGAACGTGATTTGGCTGGTCGTCGGACTGGTGTTGATTTTGGCCGGCGCCAATGCGCTGACCGACGGAGCGTCGGCTGTGGCACGCCGCATGGGTATCAGTGACCTGATTGTCGGTCTGACGGTGGTGGCTTTCGGTACGTCGGCTCCCGAGCTTGTCATATCGGAGATGGGCGCTGTCGACGGGCACGCGCCGCTGGCCATCGGTAACGTCGTGGGCAGCAATATCTTCAACATCCTGGTCATCATCGGCGTGACGGCGCTGGTGCGACCTGTCGTGATTGAGCGCAGTGTGATGACGACCGAAATCCCGATGGTGATACTGTCGTCGGTGGTGCTTCTGATGTTAGGCAACAGTGCCGTGATCAACGGTGATGCCGCAGGTGTCAACCAGGTGTCGCGTCTCAGCGGATTGTTCCTGCTGATTTTTTTCATACTGTTCATGCGCTATACGTTTGCAAGCGCCAAGCATGTCGATACCGACGATGCCGATGGTGCAGGCACGTCGGCCAAGGTGATGCCCGTGTGGCGCAGTATCGTCTACATCGCGGGCGGTCTGGCTGCCCTCATCTGGGGCGGTGACAGGTTTGTCGACGGTGCGTCGGGCATTGCGTCGGGGCTCGGTGTCAGTGACGCTGTCATTGGCCTGACTATCGTGGCTGCCGGCACATCGCTGCCCGAGCTCGCCACATCGGTTGTAGCGGCCATGAAAGGCAAGCCCGGCCTGGCCGTGGGCAATGTCATCGGCAGCAACATCTTCAACGTGCTTATGGTGCTCGGCGTGTCGGCCTCTATCACGCCGCTGCCGTTCGGCACGATAGGCAACTTCGACCTGCTTTATCTCGTCGGTGCCTCGGTCGCATTCCTCGTTTTCGGCTGGCTGTTCAAGACGCGCACCATCACTCGCGTTGAAGGCGCACTGCTGGCGGCCGCATACGTAGCCTACATTCTCATCCTCATAAGCCGTCTCTGAAATCTCAAACACCCAATAAACCAATCATCAATGAAAAAACTTGCTTTCTTCCTCACCGCCACACTCGTTACACTGACAGTGCAGGCGGCTGACTACCGTCTCGAGTCGCCCGACGGACACATCACGGCCACCATCACGGCCGGCCCTCAGCTCACATGGGCTGCCGAGCGTGACGGCGTGACCGTGTTTGCCCCCTCGCCGATATGTATGACCCTCTCTGACGGCACCGTGATAGGTGCTCCCGCCAAAGTCAAGGGCACCTCGCGCACGAGCGTCGACCGCATGATAGCATCACCGTTTTACCGTGCCGACAGCCTGCGCGAGCATTACAACGAGCTCACCCTCAGCCTCGGCGGCAAATGGAGCGTGCAGTTCCGCGCCTTTGACGACGGCGTCGCCTACCGCTTTGTGACTCGAGAGAAACGCCCGTTCGAGATAGTGTCTGAGGACGTCGAGTTTGTTTTTCCCGATGATGCCGTGGCCACGGTGCCATACGTCAGGGACGGCCGTGACGGCGACTTCGCCTCACAGTTCCATAATTCACAGGAGAACACCTACTCACAGGCGCCCCTGTCACAGCTGCGCACCGACCGTCTCGCCTTCCTGCCTCTCGTGGTCGACCGTCCCGGTGGCATGAGGCTGTGTATCACCGAGTCGGGACTCATCGACTACCCCGGCATGTATCTCCACTCGACCGCCCCGGCAACGACGCTCAAGGGCGTCTTTGCGCCGCGTCCCAAGCGCGTCGAGGCCGGCGGATATATCGAGTGGCTCGTAGCCGAGGCCGAGGATTACATCGCCAAGGTCGACGGGCCCCGAGCCTTCCCCTGGCGCATGGCTATTGTCACGACCGACGACAAGGCCCTCGCCGCCACCGACATGACCTATCTGCTCGCCGAGCCGTCGCGCCTGGCCGACATCTCGTGGATACGTCCCGGTAAGGTAGCCTGGGACTGGTGGAACGACTGGAACATCGACGGCGTCGACTTTGAGAGCGGCATCAACAACGACACGTATAAATATTACATCGATTTCGCGTCAAAGAACGGAATCGAGTATGTGATACTTGACGACGGATGGTCGGACAACGGCAACGCCGACCTCTTCAACGTCAACCCCAACATTGACCTGCCGATGCTCGCGCAGTATGCCGCCGACCGCGGCGTGGGCCTCATACTGTGGGCCGGCTACCGCGCGTTTGACAAGGATATGGAGCGCGTGTGCAGCCACTATGCCGACATGGGCATCAAAGGCTTCAAGGTCGACTTCATGGATCGCGACGACCAGATGCTCACCGAGTTTATCTCACAGGCCGCCGAGACGGCCGCCCGCCACAACCTCGTGCTCGACCTCCACGGCATGTACAAGCCCGCCGGACTCAACCGCACGTACCCCAACCTGCTCAACTTCGAGGGCGTCTTTGGCCTCGAGAACATGAAGTGGATAGACAAAGACCGCGACCAGATGGAGTATGACGTCATGATACCCTTCCTGCGCCAGGTGGCAGGCCCCCTCGACTACACCCAGGGCGCCATGCTCAACGGCGGCATCAAGAACTACAGCCCCAGCAACAGCGAGCCCATGAGCCAGGGCACACGCTGTCACCAGCTCGCGCTCTACATGGTCTATGACTCGCCGCTCAACATGATGTGTGACAACCCGTCAAACTACATGCGCGAGCAGGAGTGTACCGACTTCATCGCCGCCGTGCCCACTGCGTGGGACGAGACACGCATCCTGGCCGCCGAGATGGGCGAATACATCGTCACAGCACGACGCAAGGGTGACACATGGTACGTTGGCGGCATTACCGACCGTTCGCCACGCGACCTCACCGTCGACCTGTCGTTCCTCACCCCCGGTCAGCATGCAGCCACCCTGTTTGCCGACGGCGTCAACGCCCACCGTGCCGGCCGCGACTACCGCCGCACCGAGCTGACCCTCACCCCCGACCAATCACTCACCCTGCACCTCGCCCCCGGCGGCGGCTTCGCCCTGCGCATCGACTGACCGTCGCCCCATCCCCGACACGAATCTCCGACTGAAATTAGGATGATCAGAAAGAATTTATTAACTTTGTCACCGTGGTAATAATTACCATGGTAATAAAGTATGAAATTTTATAATCGGACAAAGGAAATAGAAGAACTGAGACGAATACAAGGGCGAGCCTTTGAGTCTCGGTCAAGGATGACTGTCATAACCGGCCGGCGTCGCATCGGCAAGACCTCGCTCGCTCTGCGTGCTACACAGGGCGAGCAGCCTACGGTATATCTATTTGTCAGCCGAAAGAACGAGGCAGCCTTGTGCGAAGAGTTCGCCGGACTGATTTCTGCGGCGCTCGGTTGTTATGTGCCGTCTGAGATAAAGTCGTTCAAATCACTCTTTCAGATGTTGATGGAGCTTGCCAAGACACGCAAGTTCAACCTGATAATCGATGAATTTCAGGAGTTCTTCAATATCAATCCATCGGTTTACAGTGATATGCAGAATGTCTGGGATTCTTACCGTGACGATACGCATGTCAACCTGCTTCTCATGGGATCGGTGTATTCGATGATGCACAAGATCTTTGAGAATTACCACGAACCGCTCTTTGGCCGTGCCGATGCCATGATACGTCTTTCGGGATTCGGCACCGGGACGCTGAAGGAGATTATGAGTGATTTCCGTCCCGATTATACCAACGACGAGCTGCTGGCCCTGTATACCATTACCGGCGGCGTACCGAAATATATCGAGTTGCTGTGTGACGACACCGATTTGTCAATCGAAGGGATGTTTGATTATGTTGTCCGTGAAAACTCGTTGTTCATAAACGAAGGCCGCAACCTGTTGATTGAGGAATTCGGGAAAGATTACGGATTGTATTTCTCGGTATTGAGCTGCATCGCGTCGGGTATCAATACTCAGGGAGCTATCGAGAGCGCGCTGGGAGGTATCACGGTAGCCGGCCATCTGAAGCGTCTTATCGAGGACTATTCGCTCATCAAGCGGGTGCGACCCATCTTGTCTAAACCGCGTTCTCAGAATGTGCAGTATGAGATTAACGATAACTTCCTGCGGTTCTGGTTCAACTATTTTGACCGCAACCAGACGTTGGTCGAGCTCAACAACTTTGATTATCTGCGTCAGATTGTCCTTTCTGACTACCCGACATTCTCGGGGCTTGCACTTGAAAAATGGTTTCGGCTGAAGATGATGGAAAGCCATCAATACTCCGATATAGGCTCATGGTGGGAACGCAAGAAGGGAAGAGAAGCCAACGAGATAGACATCGTGGCTCTCTCGATTGACGGAAAGACTGCCGTTGTAGCCGAGGTAAAGCGTCAGCAACGCAACTACGACCACAAAGCATTTATGGAAAAAGTCGACCGCATCCAGACAAGCATCCTGTCGAGATATGAAATCGATACGCGTCTGCTTACTCTGGAGGATATGTAAGTAATAGTCTTATCTCGGGGTTGAGTGGGTCAGATTGATTTGATGGGGCGGGCGGGGATGCCGCCGACGATGGTCATGGGCGGGATGTCGCGGTTGACGACGGCACCGGCCGCTATGATGGCCCCGTCGCCTATGGTGACGCCCTGCAGAATGGTGACGTTGGCACCTATCCACACCTTGTTGCCAATCTTCACCGGGGCCGGTATCATGCCGGCGCGGCGGTCGGGGTCGGTGAGGTGGTTGAGGGTGGCAATGACACAGTTGTGGCCTATGAGCACGTCGTCGCCGATGGTGATGCCACCCTGATCCTGAAACTTGCAGCCGGCGTTGATGAATACGCGCTTGCCTATGACGGTGTTCTTGCCACAGTCGGTGTAGAACGGCGGGAAAAGGCCCAGACTCTCATGTACCCGGGTGCCGGTGAGTTCGCTCATGAGGGCTATGAGCTCGTCGTGAGTGTGGTAGGCGTTGTTTATCTGCATAGTGATGCGTATCGCCTCCTGGCTCAGCTCGTGCATCTTGGCGTGTACAGGCGAGCCGCCCTCGATGACGTCGCCCGTGTTCATGATGTCGATAAATTCCTGTGTGGTCATTTCTCGTAGATTGGTTATGTTGTTGCAGTGACACAAAGTTACGAAAAATAATTTCGGCAGGTGTGGGAATTTTGCATGGAAATCGCGTAGTGCCGGTAGTATCTTTGCAGAGTGAAACTAAACACACACATTATAAAAACTAAACATCAATCATTATGAGAAACACTACCGACACCATCGCCGACTACACGGCCGA
>CAMWLW010000032.1 GCA_947175245.1 uncultured Bacteroidales bacterium | reverse complement strand
GCATTCATCACCCCCGACAGTCTTCTCATATTCGGCGGTATCGACGGTATAGCCGTGATACGCCACACACCCGGATTTGCCGACGGCAACCTCCCGGCCAATGACCGGCAGCCTCGACTCATCAGCTTGTCGGTCAACGGCAAAGACATGCCTCTGCACACCCTCTATTCACGCCCTACAAACACTATCACGCTCAACCACGACCAAAACCACATAAATCTCGCATTCTCGGCTCCCGAGTTTGTCACCCCCGGGTCGACCACCATGCTCTACTCGCTCGACGGCAGCGTGTGGATGAACAACGGCAACAGCTATCGCCTGCCCCTGAACAGCCTCACCCCCGGCAAGCACACACTATATGTCAAATCATACAATCACGACACACAGTCAGACGGCAATGTCACGCGCCTCAACATCACAGTCACACCGCCGTGGTATCTGTCAGACGCCGCCATATTTATATATGTACTGCTGGTTATCATCGCCGTGGCTCTCGTCGGACTGTACCTGCTGAGACGACAGCGCCGGGCCCAGATGCGTGCCATCGAGAAGATGCGTCAACACCACAAAGAGGAACTCTATGAAGAAAAACTACGATTCTTCACAAATATTACCCACGAGTTCTGCACGCCGCTCACACTCATTGCCGGCCCCTGTGAGCGAATACTCTCTTACGAACACTCAGACGACTACATACGCAGGTATGCCTCGCTGATATTCACCAACGGCCAGCGTCTCAACAATCTAATCCAGGAAATCATCGATCTGCGCCGCATCGAGACAGGCCACAGCCCACGCAAGGTGCGCCACATCGACGTCAGCGAGCTATGCAATGACACCATAGCCACATTTGACGACATGGCCGAACGCACGTCAATCAAGGTTGTCAACGAGGTCACGCCCGGTATCGTATGGAACACCGACTACAACTCTATAAGCAAGATTATCAATAACCTGATATCAAATGCGTTCAAATACACCCCGACGGGAGGTACAATACGCGTATCACTGTCGACCGATGCCGACCCCGACACCCTGCGTCTGGTGGTGTGGAACACCGGCAAAGGCATCAGACCCGAGGACAAGGAGCGCATATTCAACCGTTATGCCATTCTTGACAACATCGAGGAGAAAGTGACACACGGACTGTCGGCCCGCAACGGCCTCGGCATGGCAATCTGCTACTCGATGGTCGAGCAACTCGAAGGCCATATTGAAATCGAGAGCGAGGTGGGCAGCTACGCCTCATTCATTGTCACCCTGCCACAACTCACGGTCGATGCCACGGCAGACGATGACAACATGGTCATCACCAAAGCCGCCACACCGGCCCTGACAGCACCGGCAGCAACGCCGGCAGCCGAGTCGGGTATCGGCACAGGCATTAACACCGGCGGCACATCGGGCGGCAGCTCCACGCGCCGGCTGCTCATAGTCGATGACAACGAGGAGATGCTCACGCTGCTGTCTGACAGCCTGTCGGAATATGACGTAACAACGGCATCAGACGGCTCAGTAGCCATCGATCTGCTCACCAAGTCGGTCTACGACCTCATCATAACCGACGTCATGATGCCCGGCACCGACGGCCTTGAGCTCGCACGTCAGATAAAAGCCAACCGCCACACGGCCCACATACCGCTCATCATCCTCTCGGCCAAAGTTTCAAACGACGAGATCATTCAGGGTATCGAGTCGGGCGCCGACGTCTACATACGCAAACCATTCAGCTTCGGCTATCTCCGGGCAATGATATCACGTCTCATACAGCGCCAGGATCAGCTGCGCGACTACTATAACACCTCGGGCAGCGCTTTCATGTATGACGGTGGCCAGCTTGTAAGCCGCGAAGACAAGGAATTCATCGACAAACTGACGACCTACATAGATTCCAACATCGAGGACAGCGAACTCTCGATCGACAGCGTCTCGCGTCACCTCAACATGTCGACCCGAAACTTATACCGCAAGCTCAAAGACCTCGGCATGGCGTCGCCTAACGACCTGATAAAAGAACACCGCATGGCATCGGCGGCACGCCTGCTGTGCACCACATCACTCACCGTTCAGGAAATCATGTTCCGCACAGGCTTCTCCAACCGCTCGCACTTCTTCCGTGAGTTTGCCAAGCGCTACAACATGACTCCCAAGGAATACCGCATGGCCAACTGCACCCGTGACGACACTCTCGGGCGTCGCGGTAAAACAGGGAGTTCAAGCCCCGATTTACCCAACGACCAAAACTAATGTATACACTATTGGCACGATTTCATACTAACAAAAGCCGCTATTAGATATAACTTTGTGCAAGTTTACAATAGTTTATACCAATCAAGTCATGAATCACAAATTTCTTATAGCAATATCGGGCTTAATGATAGCTTCGGCGTCAGTGAGTGCCAATGCAGCCGACAGCAATATCTGTGCCGCCGACAACACTGCCGTGACTGTTCCATATACAGTCACCTGCCGGCCGGCCGAAAACCAGCGCCTGTTCAAATCCAAAGCGGTCGAAAAGGAGATCAAGCGCGTCAAGAAAATGCTCACCAATGCCAAGCTCGCCTGGATGTTTGAGAACTGTTTCCCCAACACGATCGACACCACCGTGCACTACCGCAAGGACGCCGAGGGCAAAAACGAGACATTTGTCTACACCGGCGACATCCACGCCATGTGGCTTCGTGACTCGGGTGCACAGGTGTGGCCCTACGTTGCTCTCGCCAACCGTGACGACCACCTCAAGGATATGATCGAGGGCGTGATACGCCAGCAGTTCAAGCTCATCAACATCGACCCCTATGCCAACGCTTTCAACGACGGCCCTACAGGCGGCGAGTGGATGACCGATCTGACCGACATGAATCCCAACGTGCATGAACGCAAGTGGGAGATTGACTCGCTCTGCTACCCGATACGCCTCGCCTATGAATACTGGAAAGTAACCGGCGACGCATCCATATTTGACGCGGAGTGGCTCAAGGCCATCACCAACGTTATCAAAACGTTTACCGAACAGCAGCGCAAGGATGGTGTAGGCCCCTACCACTTCCAGCGCAAGACCGAGCGCGCGCTCGACACCGTCAGCAATGACGGTCTCGGTGCTCCCGTCAAACCATGCGGATTGATTGTGTCGTCGTTCCGCCCGTCCGACGACGCCACCACATTCCAGTATCTTGTCCCTTCTAACTTCTTCGCTGTGTCGGCCCTCAACAAAGCCGCCGAAATTCTAACCGACGTTAATCATAACACCGAGCTCGCCGGGCATTGTACCGCCATGGCCAACGAGGTGAGCGAGGCTCTCAATAAATATGCCGTCTATCCCCACCCCGTCTACGGCCCCATCTACGCCTTTGAGGTCGACGGATTCGGCAACTACCATCTCATGGACGACTCAAACGCCCCCAGCCTGCTGTCACTGGCCTACCTGTGTGACGTTCCCGTCGATGACCCCGTGTACCAGAACACACGCCGTTTTGTGTGGAGCGACTCCAACCCCTATTTCTTCAAAGGTAAAGCCGGCGAGGGTATCGGCGGCCCCCACGTAGGCTACGACATGGTGTGGCCCATGAGCATCATGATGAAAGCCTTCACATCGACCGACGACGCCGAGATAGCCGACTGCATACGCATGCTTCTTGCCACCGATAATGAGCTCGGCTTCATCCACGAGTCATTCCATAAAGACGACCCGTCTGATTTCACACGCCCGTGGTTTGCGTGGCAGAACACCCTCTTCGGTGAGCTCATTCTCAAACTCGTCAACGAGGGTAAGACCGACCTGTTAAACTCCATCTGATTTCACACCAAGCCTATGTCCCACCGTCAACTGTATAACTCCATCTTCAGCCTCTTACTGCTCGCCGCCACATTGTGCTCATGTTCATCGGCATCAGACAGCAGCGACACTGAGGCCGTCTTCAACGTCGCCACCTACAACATCAGGCAGGCCAACGCCGCTGACTCCATGCGCGGTGACGGCTGGGGACAACGCAGCCCCGTGGTAGCGTCACTAATTCGCTTCCACGAGTTCAACATCTTCGGCACCCAGGAGGGATACAAACATCAGCTCGAAGAGCTGAAATCGCAGTTGCCGGGCTATGACTACATAGGCGTGGCACGCGATGATGGCAAAGAACAGGGCGAGCACTCGGCCATATTCTATGACACCGAGATGTTTGACCTCCTTGACCACGGAGACTTCTGGCTCTCGGAGACGCCCGACCGTCCGGGACTGGGATGGGATGCCGCATGCGTGCGTATATGCACCTGGGGAAAATTCCGCCACCGTCCCTCGGGCAAGGTATTCCAGTTCTTCAATCTCCATCAGGATCATATAGGCGTACAGGCACGCATCGAGAGTGTCAAGCTCGTGCAGCAAAAGATGAAGGAATTTGGTCTCGACCTGCCAACATTCCTCACAGGCGACTTCAACGTCGACCAGTATAACGAGATGTATGACGTGCTCACATCCGACGACTTTCTGCGCGACTCATTCACCAACGCCGGCTTCGTCTACGCTCTCAACGGAACGTTCAACTCGTATGAGAACGACGGATTCACCGACAGCCGCATCGACCATATATTCGTGACCGACGATGTCACGGTTGAAAAGTATGGCGTCCTCACCGACTCATACCGCACACCTGTCGACAGCACTGACAGCAAGCTCGTCGCCCGCGACTTTCCAAGTGAAGTGTCACTCAGCGCCTATCGCGGCCGCGTACCGTCTGACCATTTCCCGGTCAAAGTCAAAGTGAGAATTTAACCTTTTAACCTTAAATATTCTTATAAATGTTTGTACATGACAACCGTATCGTAATCACACTCGACGCCGGAGGCACAAACCTCGTTTTCGGCGCCATGAGAGGTTGCGAATACATCACCGAACCTATCACCTACCCCTCAAATGCTCAAGACCTTGACCTGTGCCTTGATACCATGGTCAAAGGATTCAGAGAAGTCATCAACTCGCTCGATGAGAAACCCGTTGCCATCAGCTTCGCGTTCCCCGGCCCGGCCGACTATCCCAACGGCATCATCGGCGGCTACCTGCCCAACTTCCCGTCATTCCGCGACGGCGTAGCTCTCGGCCCGTTCCTGCAGAATGAGTTCGGCATACCCGTGTATATTAACAACGACGGCGACCTGTTTGCATACGGCGAGGCACTGTGTGGCGCACTCCCCGACATCAACCGCCGCCTGGCCGAGGTCGGCAGCAAAAAACGCTACCGCAACCTGCTTGGCTATACATTCGGCACCGGCTTCGGTGTCGGCATCGTGGTCAACGGTCAGCTCAACCGCGGCGATAACTCATGTATCGAGACCTTCTGCCTGCCCCACAAGACCAAAGCCGGCATCATCGTTGAGGAGGGTGTGGCTGTCCGCGCCATCAAGCGCGTGTATGCCGAGGCATCGGGCGACTTCAGCACCAATCTCGAGCCTAAAGATATCTGCGAGATTGCCGACGGAAAACGTCCCGGCAATGTCGAGGCCGCACGCAAAGCCTTCGCCGAGTTCGGCACCATAGCCGGCGACGCCATGGCCATCGCCGCACAGCTCATCGACGGCATCATTGTAATAGGTGGTGGCATCACAGCCGCACGTCACTGGATCATGCCGACACTCATCGCCGAATTGCGCGGTCAGCTCGCCACACTCGACGGCGACACCGTGCGTCGCGTTCAGATGGAAGTATTCAACCTCGACAACCCTGCCGAGTTTGACAAGTTTGCCAAAGGCAACACCAAGACCATCAACGTGCGCGGCACCAACCTGTCGGTGGAATATGACGACATGAAACGCATCGGCGTCACATTCTCAAAACTCGGTGCCAGCCGTGCCATCTCGGCCGGTGCATACGCTTTCGCACTCTCCAAGATCGACGAGAACGCCGCTCAGGAAGCCGAACCCTAAAACAACGACATACACACCAATTCACCCGAGGGGAGCGAGGCCACCATCACACCACGGCCTCGCTCTCCTCTCTATTTTGTAGCCAATTGTGACAATGTAGTATATACGCATAGTGACAGCCATATAATCGGCATGACAGTACTCCTTTGGCACTATACAGTACAACAGTCCCATTTATATCAACTATTTTTGCACCGTTAAACAGGACATAAACACATAGCATAAGATTATTAAGGTAATAAAGATACTATTTAAGGTTAAACGCAACCGTGTCTCTCTGCCGACTGAGAGGCGCGGTTTTTTATGACGTCTCACGACCAATACTTGCTATCTCACTTCATTTGACTATATTTGCAATTGTTTTGAATCGGCTAACAGTGAAAATATGACGACAAAGGAATTTGAGATACACTTCAAAAGGTTATACCTGCCGTTGGGCATGTATGCCCTACGCCTTGTCGATGATGCCGATGTTGCCGAGGATTTGGAACAGGATGCGTTCATGAAAGCGTGGTTGTATGTTGAGAACGGTGGCGAGATACAAAACTTTGCCTCGTTCATGTATCGCACGGTCAGGAATTTGTGCCTCACCTATCTGCGTGACAAGCATGTGGTTCTTGACGAGAGCTTTATACCCGATGTAGGTGAGGAGGAAATCGATACCTCGTTCAGAGACGCCCGAATATGGAAGGCGATAGATAATCTGCCCGAGAAATGCCGTGAAGTTTTCCTGATGAGCAAGCGTGACGGAATGACTAATGAAGAAATTGCCGAAGAACTCGGAATATCAATCAAGACCGTAAAAAATCAGATGACAAAGGCATTCGGCCGGTTGCGTGAGGCACTGTCAGACGGTCATAAACCATTTTTTCTACCGTTTTTATAAAATTCGTAGATTTTTTTGTTTTCGACGTAGGACCTTTTCATTGATGATGAGTCATAAGAGTAAACAAATCATTTATCAACATGAAAAGGACTATCATTATTCTATTGGCGATTATTACTTTTGTCAACATCTCAGAGGCTCGTCAGCCTCAGCGTGGCTACCGTGGCTTCTTTGAATGGAGCAGCAGTTTAAGAACCGAGAATTTAGGTTATATCGACTTGAACGGTAATCTGTGTGCTAATAGCGAAAGCACGTTCTATACCGGCTTTACCACATCACACGGCTATCAGATCAATCAGATGTTTTTTGTAGGCGGCGGTTTTGGAATGGAGCGCTGCGGGAAACTTGACAACTGGGTAGCACCTCTCTTTGTTGAAGGACGCGCTGACTTCAAACTGGGCAAATACACTCCGTATGCCGACCTGAGGCTCGGGGCCAATATAGCCGAGGGCATCGGTGCATATTTCTCGCCGACAATAGGCTATCGGTTCAACTGGGGTCGTAAAATGGGGATAAATATCAGTGCAGGCCTGTCACTTGCCGGCTACAAGGCTGAGCACTATGAAGGCACATTTGTATCGCCCGATTATTATGAAATACAATATGTAGCCACCCGACATCATGTGCGCCCCTATTTCTCGTTCAGAATTGGCATTGACTTTTGATAAACATGGAAAAGAAAGATATCGACTTTGCAGCCCGACACTATCGGAAAGGGCGTTTCAGCGCTGATGCCGGGTGGAAACGCCTCGGAATAGCACCCATCTCATTCTGGAAAAGATACCGCGTGGCCGCCGCTGTCGCAGCCTTGGTAGTGATATCGGCAACCGCGGCAATAATTTATCAGGAATACCGAATGGTGGACGTCACACAACAAGCGACCGACTCACCGGCTACAAGCCCGCTGGCCGAAGTGAAGGTCATCGATTTTGAGAATACATCGTTGCCCGACGTCATCAGGAAAATCGAGACTCTTTACAATGTAAAAGTAGAGAATATTCCCGAGCATGATAAGGAATATGAACTGTCACTGCATTATGAAGGTACACCCACCGATCTTATTGCTGTAATCAATGACATCTTAGGCACCCAAATGACTGTAATTGAAAAATGAAAAAGATTTTCTTACTATCCATGATGCTGTGTATCGGCATTGCCATGCAGGCACGCGGAGTCACAATAAAGGCTGTCGACCAGCCTGCCGCGACCGTGTTCAGAAGCATCGTCGAGCAGACAGGAAAGAATTTTGTATATTCCTCCGAGCTGCTGAAAGATATGCACGTCAGTGTCGATGTAACTGACAAATCTCTGAAAGAGGCTCTCGCAATCATGTTCAAAGACTCGGACATTGAATGGAAAATCAAAGGAAAAAATATAATCCTCAAAAAGAAAGCCACACCTGAGAAACCAAAGCGGCCGAAGGCTACAGATGTATCGATAAATGTGCCTCAGCCGATGCAGAAAGTGCTTGATGAGGTTGTGGTGGTGTCGCGTCTTGAAGCTCCGGCAGTTGAGACATCTGAAATAGGTGCCAAGAAACTGACAGACCGGGAAATCATCAACACCCCGGCACTGTTCGGAGAGAGCGATGTCATCAAGGCATTGCACATGCAGCCGGGAATATCTGAAGGCCAGGAAGGTATGGCCGGCATGAACGTGCATGGCGGCAACGCTGACGAGAACCTTTACATGCTCGACAACGCCCCCTTGTATCAGGTAAATCACTTTGCCGGATTGTTCTCGGCTTTCAATGCCGAGGCAATCCGATACATTGACTTCTTCAAGTCTTCAATTCCGGCCAAATATGACGGCCGCCTGTCGTCTTATCTTGACGTGCGCACTAAAAACGGGTCGCGCGACGGCCATCACGGTGCGTTCAGGCTCGGTCTGACCTCGGGTGCATTCAATATCGACGGCCCGATAGGTGAAAAAACCACCTACTCGGTGGCACTGCGACGCTCATGGTTTGATGTGCTGTCGGCACCGCTGCTCGCGTTGGCAAATTCGGCTTCAGATGACGAGAAAATCAGACTGCAATACGCTTTCATGGATCTTAACGCCAAAGTGACACACCGCTTTTCGAACAAAGCCAACATGTTTGCATCGGTTTATTTCGGTAATGATATTCTTAAAACAGGCTCCTCAGACAAGCAGATACCTGAATATGGCTGGTATGACGACGGCAAGGCCGACTTTCACTGGGGCAATCTTGTTGCTCAGACAGGTCTTAACTATCGGCTTAATCCTGTAATGACAGCCGAGTTTACCGCCGCATACACGCGATATTTCTCAGACATGAAACATGACTGGATTACAACTGAGATAACACACGACAGCTCCATCGAGTCACATTCAATATCAAAGACAAAAAATAATATTAATGACTGGATATTCCGCGCCGATTTTGACTGGAGACCCGATGATAAAAACCGGGTGCGGTTTGGCGGCAACTATATTCTCCACTCATTTTTGCCTGCAAGGACTGACCGCGAATATACCGTCGGTACAAAACATACGATTACCCGCGACTCAACATGGACATATATGGCCAATGAAGCAAACGTCTACATCGAGGATGACTGGCACATAAGCAAGTTTTTCAGCATGAACGCCGGACTGCACCTGTCGCTGTTCAATATCGACGGCAAGACCGACTTCGGTTTCGGCCCGCGCATCTCTTTGAGTTACCGACCCGCCGAGAACTGGGCGGTGAAAGCAGCCTATGCAAGAACCAACCAATATGTGCATCAGCTTTCACAAACATACCTGTCATTGCCCACCGACCAATGGGTGCCTATTACCGGGCGTTTCAAGCCTCAGAACTCAGACAAGATATCGTTTGGCGCATACTGGCAGTCAGACAATAAGTTATTCGGAGCATCGATCGAAGGTTATTGGAGAGTAATACGCAATCTTGTTGATTACAAGGATGAATACTACCTGTATCCTCTCACGCAGATGTGGAATGCCCAGTTGTGTTCGGGCAAAGGGACTGCCAAAGGCATTGATTTCAAGATTGAAAAGGTTTATGGTAAACTCACAGGCCATATTTCGTATTCTCTCGCATGGTCAGACCGCACATTCCCTGACAAGAACGGCGGCCTGACATTCCCGGCACGTTTTGACAACCGGCACACCATAAATATCCTTTTGAACTGGAACATCAGTGACAAAGTAAGTTTCAATGCCGCGTGGACAGGACACTCAGGCAACCGTTTCACACTGCTGCCTCAGATGTGGGAATCACCTGAATTTGCCAACCGTTACACCGACGATGAATCGCCGCTGAAGGCTCGCATCAACAACTATCAGCTGCCGTTCTATCATCGTCTCGATCTATCATTCACCGTGCGAAACTCTCGAGGCTACTGGACCTTCGGCCTGTTCAACGCCTACTGCCACATGAACACCGTGGCTATACGCCGCGCTTATGACAAAGCCAACCGGCCTGTGTTCCAAAAAGTAAAGTTATTACCCATCATACCTTCAATTTCATACACATGGCAATTTTAAAACACATCATAATTATATTGACGGCATTTCTGCTGACGGGCTGCTATGAAGATTTTACCCCCGCGATCGACACAAAGCCTGTGTTATGTCTCAACTCTCTTATCACAGCCGGGGAACCGATTGAGGTCAGAGTGTCACACACATGGATGTACAATGATGAGGCGTCGATGAATAACCATGAAGTGACCGATGCCGAGGTCACCGTCCTTGCCAACGGTAATATTGTTGACTCGGCCTATTTACCTAAAGAGGGTGATAAAATATGTATTATCGCTGAAAGTCCCTCTTACGGCAAAGCGACTGCCGAAGTCACGGTGCCTCGTGCCACCCCGATAGGGAATGTGAAATTTACCCCTGCCGTAACATCCATCTGGCAAGGTGATAAAGACTTCTTTCACTATGAGATGCTGGCCGATATAACTTTCAATCTCAGTATCGAGATGGATGTCAACGACCCGGCAGGCGTTGACGACTACTATCATTTCGGGTATGACAAGTTTATCGGGGCAACCAACGATGATAACGGCGGCTTGTTTAAAGCCTCGGGGCCCGAGACTTTCTTTATCGGTAATTTTGAATATAACTCTGAGCCGATATTCAAGGAACACGTCAGTGTATTTGAGACCGTCATGGGCAACGATGACGATATCGACTTTGTATTCTTCACCGACCGCCAGTTCCCGGGCAAGACCTATACTCTTCATCTTAATTTCTCTGATAATTTATTACGTGTCAGCTCAAAGGAATATGACGAGTCATTGCTCGAATGTGGAATAAATCTATATCTCACCACGGTAACGCAAAGCTACTATAACTGGGCGGTGTACAAATGGAATGTCGATGAAGGCATAATAGGCGACCTGTCAGACATAGGTCTGGCCGAATCAAAATGGGGCTACAGCAATGTCTCCACAGGTGCCGGTGTGGTGGCAGCACAATCCTCGACCATGACAACGATAAACCTGAAAGATTTTTTGAACGATATCTTTTTGAACGATATACTATAAATTGTTAACTTTGCACGACAAACCAAACATATAATTGACCGATGAAAAAGATTCTTTTTGGCGTGCTTGCCGCCGGCATGTTTGCCGTGAACGCTCAGGCTCAGACACTCGAGAAAATGAACTGGTTCAATGAACCGACTGAATGGAGCATTAAAGACGGGTGCCTCTTGATGTTCGTTACCCCCAACAGCGACTACTGGCGCATATCTCACTACGGCTTCACCGTCGACGACGCGCCGTTCTACTATGCCGAGTATGGCGGCGAGTTTGAAGCCAAGGTCAAGATATCGGGCGACTACAAAGTGCGTTTTGACCAGGCTGGCATGATGATACGCATCGACCATGAGAATTATATAAAGACCGGCATCGAGTTTGTCGACGGCAAGTACAATCTCAGTGCTGTCGTCACACACCACACGTCAGACTGGAGTGTGATACAGCTCGACCGACCCGTCGAGTATATCTGGATCAAAGCCGTCCGTCGCCTTGACGCCATCGAGATATTCTACTCGTTCGACGACAAAGAGTACACGCTGATGCGCAACGCGTGGATGGAAGCCAACTGCCCTGTCAAGATAGGCATGATGGGCGCGAGCCCCGACGGCACCGGCTTCACCGCACGATTCAGCAATTTCACCGTCAAGCACCTGCCCGACGCCGTCCGCACCAAATGGCTAAAGGAAAACGCCGAATAACCATCTTACTACATAACCAATGATGAACGCCGGGCGGCCACAAAAGGCTCCCCGGCGTTCCTGCTACATGGCCCTGAACAAAAAATTGGTTATTTGGCGATTTTTGCTTACTTTTGTTTGTTTAATATTGGATTATAATGATGAATTTTGGTTTCTTATGGCGGCAACTGCCACCTGTCACTAAAAATCTGCTCATAATCAATTTGATTGTATGGGCCGCTATCAATACACTGGGCACACGACTGGGTAATACTATCGTCGAGTATGGCGCACTGCACTATTTCTCGTCCGATAACTTTTATCCCTACCAGCTGTTCACCTACATGTTCATGCACGAAGGGTTCACCCACCTGTTTTTCAATATGTTCGCCCTGTTTATGTTCGGCGGCATCATAGAACGTACACTCGGCAGTCCAAGATTCCTGTTCTATTACATATCGTGCGGACTCGGTGCGGCGCTCATACAGGAAGGCGTTTTTGCCTTGATGATCAACCACTATGAGGGCTTGATGACCCCGATACCCAATGCGCTGAACTATGAACTGGGCAGCAAAATATGGATGCTCGAGAATATACCCACGCTCGGAGCCTCGGGTGCCGTATATGGCATATTGCTGGCTTTCGGCTTCCTATATCCACGCCAGCCTATCTTCCTGATGTTCATCCCTGTTCCTATTCAGGCACGCTGGCTTGTACTTGGCTATGGCGCGCTCGAACTGTTGCAGGCACTGAACAATAACCCGTCGGACAACGTGGCTCATCTGGCCCACCTCGGCGGCATGATATTCGGCCTGCTGATGCTGCTGTACTGGCGCCACAAACGTGTGATCGGAGGCTATAGATTCTGACCCCGGGATGAAGCCGCTGAGCTACATATTGCGCGACATGAACATGACCGGCCGCATTATCATCATCAACGCGGTGGTGTGGCTGACGGTCACATTGGTCAACGTCATCATAGCGCCACAAAATATCGCGGTGACAGCCCTGGACTTGCCCGGCGGTCTTGGCTTGGTCGTCAGGCCGTGGACTTTGCTTACATACATGTTCACTCAGACCGATGTGTGGCACTGCCTGTTCAACATGCTGTGGTTACTGTGGTTCGGACTCATGCTCGAACACTGCACATCGAGACGGCGCGTGATGGCTACCTACCTGCTGTCGGGCCTGGGTGGAGCCGTAACATTCATCATCACCACGCTGGTGCTCGGCAACGGCCAATATTCAATGCTCGAGGGCTCGTCGGCCGCAGTCATGGGCGTGGTGGCACTGACAGGCTGCACGATACCCAACCACCGTGTCAACCTCTTTCTGCTCGGCAATATAAAAGTCAAGTGGGTAGCGGCGGCAACGATATTGTTGTTTGCACTGGGTAGCGGCGGCAATAATATCGCCTCACAGGCGGCGCATATAGGCGGCGTGGTAGCCGGACTCATAATAGCCTGGTATCAGCACGCCAAACGCCCGCGCTACGACAAAATGCCGGCGGCTCACACCCTGTCGTCGGCCGATGCCCGCGCCGAGCTTGACGAGCTGCTCGACAAAGTAAAGCGCTCGGGCTACAACTCTTTGAGCGGCAATGAACGCCGACGTCTTATCGAACTAAGTCACAACATATAAACCCATGACCCGAATACTGAAAACAGTCTGGCTTATTATCAACCTTGTCGCCTCAGCGGCATTGTTGCTGTCGGGCTATGGCGGCCATATCAATCCCGCCACATGGCCTATAGGCGGTATTGCCCTGATGATATTTCCGCTGCTGTTGGCCGTCATTGTGCTGATCATCCTCATAGACCTGGCCACCTGGCGGCGACTGACATTCTTACCGACATTCTCACTGCTCATCTGCGCCCCGGCCATCTGGAGCATCTGCCCGCTCAATATCAGCCGGCCCAAGGCTTCGCCGTCCGAACAGGCGTTAAGCGTCATGACCTACAATGTCTATAACTTTTATGATGTACATAAACCTGACTCATGTCAGAACAGCATAAATACCTACACGACCATCATTGCAGCCGATGCCGATATAGTATGTCTGCAAGAGTCTCCGCCCATACTTAACAGCGCGGGCTGGGGAAAGCCCGAACTACGTGATAGTGTGATGGCTCTCTATCCTTACAGGACTAACAACGAGACCCAGAATATATGGTCAAAATATCCCTTCGAGATTATTGACATGCCGTTGACCGGCGAGCCTACGGCCATTTTTCAGTGCGCGCGCGTACAGGTCAACGACTCAGAGATTATGGTCTACAATGTTCATCTCCAGTCGATAGGTCTCAGCACTGAGGACAAGGAGCTCTATGATAACCTCACCAGCAAACCCACGACCCACTACATCGAGGAAGGCCGAGGCCTCATATCAAAAATCACACAGGCGATGAAAAAACGGGCCGAACATGCACAGATACTGCATCAGGTCATCGACTCGATAGGCGGTGAACGTATAATAGTGTGCGGCGACTTCAACGACATCGAGGGATGCTATGCCGAACGCTGCATCGCGGACCACAGGCTGCGCAGCCTGTACACATCGGTAGGATTCGGGCCGGTCATCACCTACTACGTCAACCGTTTCTATTTCAATATCGACCACATATTGTACGGTGGGCTAAAGCCCCTCACCTACGAGTGTATCAAAGTCAAGGCAAGCGACCATTATCCCGTTAAAGGTACGTTTGCCATACCATCGGCCGTTAATCAAAGCAATTCACAGCCATGAACAAACCTCAGCTCATAGAGTTACCACGCATCTTCGACCCACGCGGCAACCTGTCGTTCATCCAGAACGGCCCGCTCACGGGCTTCGATATAAAGCGCTGCTACTGGATATATGACGTACCGGGCGGACAGGAACGCCACGGCCACGCGTTCAGAACCCAAAGCGAACTGATTGTGGCGCTCGCCGGCAGTTTTGACGTTGTGCTCGATGACGGCAACGGCCCTGTGCGTTACCACATGGCCCGCTCATACTACGCGCTGAGAGTACCCCCGATGACATGGCGGTCGATCGACAATTTCTCGACATGCTCGGTGGCTATGGTGCTGTCATCGACCACCTACGACCCGGCCGACTATATCGAAGACTATGACCTGTTCAAAACACTCGCAGCCAACACCGGCAATGTGACAGTTCCATCCACAGAGGTCGCACAGCCTGTGCCGCCGGTTACCGCTGATGCTCACAGCCGCTCGAATATTGACCGGTGTGGCATCATCGACCTGCCGCGACACCGTCACCCCAACGGCTCGTTAAGCGTTGTCGAGAACGTGGCGGGCACACCGTTCGACATCAACCGCGTGTTCTACCTCTATGATGTCCCGGGCGACTCAGAACGCGGCGGACACTCACACCACGAGGCGCGCGAGCTCATCGTGGCCGTCAGCGGCAGTTTCGATGTCACGCTCGACGACGGTCATCAGCGTCGTGTCTACTCTCTCAACCGCCCGTACAAGGCGTTGTACGTTGAGCCTGGTATATGGCGCTCACTCGACAACTTCTCATCAGGGTCGGTATCGCTCGTGCTTACCTCACAGCTGTTTGACGAGGCCGACTACGTGCGCGATTATGACAGTTTCAAACAACTGACTGCTATAAAGATATGATCAGCCCGATACCTTTTCTGGACTTGCACAGGCTCAACAGCCCATACATGGATCGACTACGCGATGCCGCCGACCGCGTCGTGTCATCGGGCCGTTATATAGGCGGTCCCGAAGTCGAGTCATTTGAAAACCGACTCGCCTCCTACCAAAATATACCTTACATTGTGGGAGTGAGCAACGGCCTCGACGCCCTTCGGCTCATTCTCGAAGGCTACAAAATTCTCGGGCTACTTCATCCAGGCGATGAAGTAATCGTTCCGGCCAACACATACATCGCAAGCATCCTGGCCATATCACATGCCGGACTTAAACCCGTTGCTGTCGAACCGTCGGCCGAGACACTCAACCTCGACACAACACTCATTGAGCAGGCTATCACGCCGCGCACACGTGCCATAATGACCGTTCACCTCTATGGCCGCACGTGCTGGGAACAGCATCTCGTCGATGTAGCACGCCGACATTCACTGCTTGTCGTCGAGGACAATGCACAAGGCATCGGCGCCTTATCAGACAGCACACCGGGCCTACATTCCGACACATTGAAGACAGGCTCGCTCGGCGATGCAGCAGCATTCAGCTTCTACCCCACCAAAAATCTCGGTGCACTGGGCGATGCCGGCGCTGTCGCAACCCACGATCAGCAATTAGCCGACACGGTGCGCGCACTCGCCAACTATGGCAGCGACCGCCGATATCACAACATATACATGGGATTTAACTGTCGTCTTGACCCGATGCAGGCGGCGATGCTTAACCTAAAACTGGAGACTCTCGACGCCGACAACGAGCGCCGACGCGCCATAGTCGACCTATATGCCTCGCTGGTCGACAACGACAACATCAGACTATGTATAGCCAAGCCGGCCGCTACATGTAACTACCACCAGTTCATAGCGCTGACCGAACGACGCGATGCCCTGCGAGCCCACCTTGACAGCCTCGGCATAGGCACCGATATACACTATGCCGTACCGCCACACATGCAACCATGCTACCGGGGAGAACTCGGCGACTCATTCCCCGTCACCGAATATCTGGCCGACCGTGTGTTGAGTCTGCCGATTGCCCCCTATCTCACCGATGACGAAGTCGCCACCGTTGCCTCGGCCCTCAACTCATTCAGATAACAGCCTATAAAACGGTAAAAAAGCCCCGACCGTGAAGATCGAGGCTTAATACATCTGCTGCTATTGTTCAGAGTTTGTCAACGAGAGCGGCGATATCGTCGGCAATCTTGTCTATTGTCTGTGAGCCGTCGATGGCTTTGTAACTGCCACGCTCGTTATAGAAGTCGCGCAACGGCTGAGTCTGATTGTGATACACCTCGAGACGCTCCTTGATGGTATCGAGGTTGTCGTCGGCACGCCCCGATTCTTGACCACGTTTGATAAGACGCTCAACGAGCTCCCCGTCAGGCACCTCAAGACCTATAACGGCATCTATGTTGCTGCCGCGCTTCACGAGCAGTTTTTCAAGTTCCTCGGCCTGCTTCACCGTGCGGGGAAAACCGTCAAAGATGATATTCTTACCCTTCACCTCGGGGCTGTCAAGCAACTCATCGATGATGGAGAGCATCAGCTCGTCAGGGATAAGATGCCCCTGAGAGATATATTTGTCGGCAATGATGCCAAGCTCGGTCTTACGCGCGATATGGTCGCGCAGCAATTCACCCGTGGAGATGTGATAAAAGCCGAACCGATCGATAAGTCGCTCGCTCTGTGTACCCTTACCACAACCGGGAGCGCCAAAAATTACAAGGTTCATATAATCGTGTTTTAAGTTATGACAAAGTACCGGCTTACTGATTGTCGGCCGACTCCTTGAGGACGTAAATGTCGGGCAGATTGCGTGCCATGCCGTCAAGATCAAGACCGTAACCTATGATAAACTTGGTAGGAATCTCAAAACCTACATAATCGGGGGTGACATCGCACTGTACGGCCTGGGGTTTGAACAGCAGCGTGGCTACCTTAATGTCGGCGGGCTGCTGCTTGCCGAGGTCGTCGACGAGACGTTTGATGGTATTGCCGGTATCGATTATATCTTCTACGATGATTATGCGGCGCCCCTTGATATCTTCGCCGAGGCCCAGAACCTCTTTAACCACACCGGTTGAACCTGTACCCTCATAGCTTTTCAAGCGAATGAAAGTAATCTCGGCATCCATATCAACAGCGCGGAAAAGATCACTTGCAAAGGGGAAAGCACCGTTAAGCACACAAATAAACAACGGGATAGAGCCCTCGGGGCAGTCGCGCTTGATATCGGCGGCTATCTGATTGACACGGTTGGCAATTCTCTCACGATCGATGTAAGGAACAAATGTCAGTCCGTTATAAGTAACTTGTTTCATACTATGTTGAAGAGTTTTGCCCGCAAAATTACACAAATTTACCAGCATTTCAAAAAAAATATTTATGGATAAACTAACCTCTGATTACCATTAAATATATATCTTTGTATCTGAGTAATAACGGCACATATATTATATACCTGTCATAATACTGAAATCATGAATATATACCGCGCGCTGAAATACTTGGGGGCAGGTGCTGTTCCGGGGCGGCTTAAACTCGTCGGCCTGTGGGGACTATATTCGCTAAAGCGACGTATAGCGGGCGTATATCTTGACCCTGTACTTGCATGCAATCTACGATGCAGGATGTGCTATTTCAGCGACCGGTCCAAACGCAGCGAACTTAAAGGTGTAATGCCCGACGACACTCTGCCACTGCTCGAAAAGAATATCTTCCCATACGCGGTAAAACTTCAGATAGGATGCGGTGCCGAACCAACCTTGTACAAGAATATCCCTGATTTGATATCCCGTGCCAAAAAGTGCGGAGTTCCATACGTGTCACTAACCACCAACGGCCAATTGCTGGCAACAGGAAAGGTATCTCTACATGACATGATCAACGCCGGACTTAATGAAATCACATTGTCAATTCACGGCACCGACCGGGAAACGTATGAATACCTGATGCCCGGAGCTGAATTTGACAAACTGCTGACACTTATCAAACAGCTTTCAGAAATAAAGAAAGAATATGGCACACGTTTCTCAATACGCATAAACTTCACCATCAATTCGCTGAACATCTCAAATCTTCGGGATAACAAATTCTGGAAAATATGGGAAGATAACGGAGTCTTACCTGATATAATTCAACTGCGGCCGGTTCAGAAAATTGGCGAATCAGACTGGAATGACTTCGACCTCTCGACACTTAAAACCGACTATGACTCGACCATCGGTAATGTCATATCACGCGCCCAACGTGAAGAAATAACTATAATAGCTCCTACACTGAAGTCGCTTGACGAGGTCGCCACCTCTCAAGGTGCATCTGAAGCGATTATCGAAGATATTAGCTATTGTTATGTATCACCTTCATCAATCTATAAACCCGATTTCGACATACGGGTCGAAAACCTCTACAGCTACCTAAAGCGTCATCACACCGGTTATCGACTTATCAAATCAATCCTAAGGCAAACGACATCGCGCAATGCTAACGTAACAAAAAAACTGAACTACAAAGTCAGCTAAAACACTTAAATCATCAGAAGAGGGAGCGGATTGAGAATTAATAATGCGTCGGAACGTTACAATTTGGGCAGCGTGAATGCCAATGTGCTCCTACGCAGTTGCAGTAAGGACATTTTTCTCCAATCTCAATATACTCTGCAATCCATTCATGATTAGGGCCTGAACTTGACGGCTGTGGATCAACACCTGTACCGCCACATTTACTGCAAGAACTACGACGTTGGGCCTCATGCGTATCAACCCAATGATCAGACCGCCATTGATATCCAATTTTTTCACTAATACTTTTTCCATCAGGAAAAATCGTCTGAACAACATTACATACATACCCCGGATGATCATGACCCAAATTACCATTACACAAGGTACAATTACCGTTGTTGCCCGCACAATGCAGGCAGCGGCCTGTACTTTTGCATAAGTCGCAGGGATTCCAATATCCTGCTTCACGTAAATAACGGCCACCTTGACCGCTACAAAAACTACATATGCCTGTACCATGACACATACCGCACTTCGACGAACCTAAACAATTAGGACACCGACCGTAAAAATGACTTTTCTTTATTCCATTTGAATAAAGAAATACTTCTACAAAGCCATACTGTGTAGAATTTTCAATCCATTTATTTGTTATATTGTAGTTATTGTTCCGTTTTTGTTGGCCGGATGTTTCACCTGTCATAGTAAAGGTATCACAATAAGTGCGTGCCAGTACAGTACCTTTGTGCCATAACAAAGCCTCAACATAGTATGTATGTTTGCCTGGCAGAGCATGGATTTCATCATTTGGAATATTCAATGTAAAATCAGTCCATTTTGTATTGTCATAAGTGGCATCGTCACTCTTAGATACACATACTTTTCCATTTTTTGTGCAATAGTTACCGTTAGTATCTGGTAGACCAACGTCTTTAGGACTTTCAAAATATGCTGTAACTTTGATGTATTCTCCTTTTAATCCTGATACTAAGAGTCTAAAATGCAAACTCAAACATTTTTGACCGTCAATAATTTTATTGTGTTCATACCGTAAAAATTCAATTTCTCCCCTTGCGCCCCATAATGGCAATGCAACACACAAAAAGAAAAGAGCACCCAAAAATTTATGAAAAAAAATAGCTTTGCCGTTATTGTAATATTTAATCATAGATATTACTTGTAGTTATTAATTCATTATTCGACAAAAATACGAAAAACTTATCATTATATAAAGTAAAGACGCAAAACTATTATATAGCGTGTGCCGGTGTCGGTAAGAAATATTGATATTTAAAAGAGGGAGCGAAGGACGTCGAGCGACTTCATGGAGCGCAGGGAAGCGAAGTGGAGGGTATAGTACTCGATGAGGCGGTCGAGGATGACGTTGCGCTGTGCCGATGTGAAGCGCCACAGGTGCATGTTGCGTGTCGACATGCGCATGAGCTGTGAGGCGGCATCGGCTTCATGGCGCTCGAGGAAGCGACCGTGGAGCGGTGCGCTGCTGCGAAACACACCGTCGACCATATCAAACAGGTAGCCTGGACGATAGGTTGACGTGTCGGGCTCGATACCGGCAAAGCGCATCAGGCGTATCATGAACAGGAGGTGAAAGTTGGCGATGCCGCGCGTGGCGGTATCGTAAAATGTCAGCATCGAGTCGCAGTAGTCAAACATCAGTTCGTCGGGCAGCGAGTCCTTGAATAACGTATTCATGAAGTCGGCGACGAATAGTGTGGATGCCGATTTCACCGGGTCGGGGATGACCGCCGAGACGCCTCGCGGAGCGACATCGCGCATAGCAGGGAGAGGGATGTTGTCACGAATGTCGGCCACACATGCAAAACGGCTGCCGGGCATGAGCATGGCACGCCGACGCGTGGCTTCACGGCCGCTGCCGGCCGCGACAAGAAATGACATGCGGCCACGTTGGCGCGTATAGGCACTGAGAATAGAGCTCTTGTCGTTATGCTTGACCAAGCGTAGGGCTATGCAGTCGAGTTTCTCGTACATAGCCTGTGTGTCAGACGGTCATCTCGCCGCACATCGAGGTGAGCAGCTCGCGCTTAACCTGCTGTGGGGTAAGTTTCTGACCGAAGAGGAACATCATCTTGGTAATGGCGGCCTCGCTCGTGATATCATGACCCGAGATAACGCCGGCATTGGCAAGACGGTCGCCCGAATAATAGCGGCGGTCGTGTACACCGCCGTTAGGACACTGTGTCACATTTAATATAATTATACCACGCTCGACAGCCTCGGCGATGGCATCGCTGAACCAGCGTGCCGTGGGGCCGTTACCGGCGCCGTAGGTCTTGAGCACGATGCCTTTGACACCCGGCATGGCGAGCTGATAGCGCAGCGACTCGGCCGTGAGACCGGGGAACACATCGATAAATGTCACGGCGGTGTCCATGCCACACCTCAGATTGAGGGGACGTGTGAACGGCAGACGCCACAGGGCCTCCTCGTTGAAATGTATGCCGAGACCTATCTGTGCCAGCTTGGGGTAGTTGTTGCTCTTGAAGGCGTTGAAGTTGTCGGCGCTCATCTTGGTCGAGCGGTTACCGCGCCACAGGTAGTTCTCAAACAGGATTGCAACCTCCTGAATCATCGGCTTGGGCCGACGCTCGTTGGTGGTGGCGGCGGCAATCTGCAAGGCGGTGATGAGGTTTTCCTCGCCATCGGTGCGCACCTCACACATGGGTAGCTGAGAGCCGGTAATAATCACCGGCTTATTGAGGTTCTCGAGCATGAACGACAGGGCCGAGGCGGTGTAAGCCATCGTGTCGGTACCATGCAACACCACAAAGCCGTCATGAGTGTCATAGTTGTCGGCAATGGCGTGGGCAATCGCATCCCAGTGGGCCGGATTCATGTCGCTCGAATCGATCGGCGGGTCAAACTGTATGTGGTCAATCTCAAAATCCAGTTTTTTGATGCGCGGCACGTTGTCGATAAGATGGTCGAAGTTGAACGGCTTGAGCGTGCCGGTCTCGGGGTCATCGACCATTCCTATCGTGCCGCCCGTATAGATGATGAGTATGCGGGCTTTGTGGTTGAACGTGGTGGGATTCATGACGTTACTTTACTTGTGAACCAGGGGTGACAGGGCCTGTAGGGCCTACAACCACGAGCGTGCCGTCGGCATTCTCGGCCGAGAGTATCATGCCCTGAGACTCGATGCCTTTGAGACGGCGCGAGGGGAAGTTGGCAATGAAGCACACCTGCTTGCCTACAAGGTCGGCAGGGTCATAATATTTGGCTATGCCCGACACGATGGTGCGGTCGCCCATGCCGTCGTCGATAAGGAATTGCAGCAACTTGTCGGCCTTGGGCACGCGCGAGCACTCCTTGACAGTGCCGACACGGATGTCCATTTTCATGAATGTGTCAAAGTCGGTAGCTTCCTGCACGGGCGCGGGCTGCCACTGTTTCAGTTTGTTCTCTTCCTTGATGCGTGCGAGACGGTCGAGCTGTGCCTGGATGGCATCGTCCTCGATCTTCTCAAACAGGAGCTCGGCAGCTCCTATCTCGGTACCGGCTGCAACGAGGTCATTGCTGCCGAGCTGATCCCAGGTCATGGGCTCCATGCGCAGGATTCGGGCCAGCTTGTCAGACATAAACGGCAGGAACGGCTCGAAGGCGATGGCTATGTTGGCGCACAGCTGCACGGCAGTGTTCATGACGGTGGCCACACGCTCCATGTCGGTCTTGGCGAGCTTCCAGGGCTCGGTTTCCTGAAGGTAGCGGTTACCGAGGCGGGCAATGTTCATCGCCTCCTTGAGAGCCTCGCGGAAGTGGAACGTATCGAGATACTCACCCAAACGGATCTTGATCTCGGCAAGCTCGGCATAGGCGGCTGTCTCGGTGTCAGTGACAGCATTGGGTACGGGCACTACACCGCCATAATATTTGTGGGTGAGCACCAGCACTCGATTGACGAAGTTGCCGAGAATAGCAACAAGCTCGGAGTTGTTGCGCTGCTGGAAGTCGGCCCAGGTGAAATCGTTGTCCTTGGTCTCGGGAGCATTGGCAGTTAGCACATAACGCAGCACGTCCTGTTTGCCCTCGAAGTCGCGCAGATACTCGTGGAGCCACACAGCCCAGTTGCGCGATGTCGATATCTTGTCGCCCTCGAGATTGAGGAACTCATTGGCGGGCACATTGTCGGGCAGCTGATAGTTATCGCCATAGGCCATCAGCATGGCGGGGAAAACAATGCAGTGGAACACGATGTTGTCCTTGCCGATGAAGTTGATGACGCGGCTCTCGGGGTCTTTCCAATATTTCTCCCAGGTATCGGGCAGCAGCTCCTTGGTGTTTGATATATAGCCGATGGGGGCGTCAAACCACACATAGAGCACCTTACCGTCGGCACCTTCAACCGGGACAGGAACGCCCCAGTCGAGGTCGCGGCTCACGGCACGGGGCTGCAGGCCGAGATCGATCCACGACTTGCACTGACCGTACACATTGGTCTTCCACTCCTTGTGACCGTCAAGAATCCACTTGCTCAGTGCCGGCTCCCACTTGTCGAGGGGCAGGTACCAGTGCTTGGTCTCGCGCAACACGGGGGTGTTGCCGGTGATAGCGCTCTTGGGGTTGATAAGGTCGGTGGCATTGAGCGATGTACCGCACTTCTCACACTGGTCGCCATAGGCGTGGTCAAAGTGGCAGTGGGGGCACTCGCCTATCACGTAACGGTCGGCCAGGAACTGGTTGGCCTTCTCGTCATACAGCTGCATCGATGTTTTCTCGACAAACTCACCCTTGTCGTAGAGGTGGCGGAAGAACTCAGATGCCGTAGCGGTATGTATATCGGTCGTAGTGCGCGAATATATGTCGAATGATATGCCGAGCTCCTCCATCGAGTCCTTGATTATCTTGTGATAACGGTCAACTATATCCTGGGGAGTGACACCCTCGTTCTTGGCTTTGATTGTAATGGGCACACCGTGCTCGTCGCTGCCGCCGATCATGATGACATCCTCGCCCTTGAGGCGCAGATAACGGGTATATATATCGGCCGGAACATAAACGCCGGCAAGGTGACCAATGTGAACGGGGCCATTGGCATAGGGTAACGCGGTGGTTACCAGTGTGCGTTTGAACTTCTTATCCATTGTTGTTGCTCGATGATATTTTAGGCTTCAAAGTTACGAAATACTGACGATTATTGCAAATATCCACTAAAAAGGCTAATTTTGCGCATCATACCTAACATTACTATATCATGAAAAAATTCTTTTTAGCATCTTTGTGTGCTTTCCTGTCATGTATTGCTTCCTTGGCTCAGACCGGTAAGGAACCCACATTCCATTCATGGGCACCGACACCCCCTATGGGCTGGAACTCATGGGATTGCTACGGCCCCACTGTAGTTGAAAGCGAAGTGAAACAAAATGCCGACTACATGGCTGCAAATCTCGCCGAATACGGGTGGGAATATGTCGTGGTCGACATACGCTGGTTTGTCGAGAACGACAAGGCCGGCGGCTACAACCAGACCAACCCTATCTATGTTATCGACGAGTGGGGCCGCTACACTCCGGCCGTGAACCGTTTCCCGTCGGCCGCCAATGGCGTGGGGTTCAAATCGCTGGCCGACTACGTCCACTCCAAGGGCCTGAAGTTCGGCATCCACATCATGCGCGGATGCCCCAAGATCGCAGCCACCAAGAAGTGTCCCATCAAGGGTACCGACGGCATCACGGTCGACATGATCGCGAGCAACGACTCGGCCTGCACATGGCTGCGCGACAACTACAAGGTCGACTGGAAGAAGCCCGGCGCACAGGAGTATTACAACTCGATTTTTGAGCTGTATGCCGACTGGGGCGTCGATTTCGTTAAGGTCGACGACCTGTCGCGCCCTTATCACACGGCCGAGGTCGAGATGATACGCAACGCTATCGACAACTCGGGTCGTCCAATTGTACTGAGCATCTCGCCCGGCGAGACTCCCGTTGACCGCGTTGACCACGTCCGTGCCAACGCCAACATGTGGCGTACGGTCGATGACTTCTGGGACAACTGGAGCCAGCTGAACTATCAGTTTGAGGTGTGCGCCCGCTGGGCTCCACACATCGCTCCCGGTACATGGCCCGATGCCGACATGCTCCCCCTCGGCAAGATAAGCATCAGAGGCGAACGCGGCGCCGAGCGCTGGACCCAGTTCACTACCGACGAGCAGTACACGATGATGAATCTGTGGACGATATTCAAATCACCGCTTATGTTCGGCGGCGACCTGCCTCAGAACGATGATGCCACCAACGCGCTGCTCACCAACCGCGACGTGCTCTACATGCACCACTACTCGGCCGGCAACCGCGAGGCCCACAACTACAGCAACCATATCACCTGGAGCGCTATTGACCCGGCCAACGGTGACCGCTTTGCCGCCTTGTTCAACGTCGGCGGCAGCGAGTATATAATTGAGAAAGATGCCTTGTACCGCAGCGGCACTATCTCTTATCTGACTACCGGCTACCAGACTCAGGTTCAGGCCGACATCAAGCCCGGCACGCGTCAGCTGGCACTCGTGGTGACCGACGGCGGCGACGGCTATGACAGCGACCACGCCGACTGGATCAACCCCACCCTGCTGCTTGACGACGGCTCGACAGTCGACGTGACAACACTCACGATGCTGCGCACTGAATGTGGCTGGGGCGAGTTTCACGTCAACTCAAACCTCGAGGGCGGCAAACTGTCGATCGACGGCACCAAATATGACCGCGGTCTGGCCGTGCACGCCAACTCGATTCTCATTTTTGACATTCCCGAGAATACCGTCGGTTTCACAGCACTCGCCGGCATTGACAACACCGGCAGCGACCAGGGCAGTAAATCGTCGGTCGAGTTCTTCGTGTTCGACTACGACCCGACCGTGCGCAACGAGTACACCGACCAGTGGAACGGCGGCAACAAACTGGTCAAAATCGACCCGTCGCGTCAGGTAGCATGCAGCGGACTCATCACACGCAGTGCGGCAATGCCTATTGTCGACCTTGAGGCCCCGATTGCAGGCGCCGAGAAGCTCTACCTCGTCGTGACCAACGGTGGCGACAACCTGTCGTATGACCACGCCGACTGGGCCAACCCCGTCCTGGTAAAAGCCAACGGCGAGGAGGTCGAACTCACATCGACCTATTCGTGGGACGCCAACCCCATCAACGGCTGGAACGCACCGCGCCGCAACCTCAACAACGACGGCAACACAATGAAGATGGGCGGCGAGGCCTACACCAAAGGCATAGGCTGTAACGCACCGTCGTGCATCGTCTATACGCTCCCCGCGGGACATGACTATGTATCGTTCAAGGCTCGCGTTGGCCTTGACGACGATGTGGCTAATGCACCGTTCGGTGCATCGGTTGAGTTCCGCGTGTACACCGAGTCGCCCGAGCCCGATAACGAGGCCAACGTGACCCTTGACCTCGCTCTACTGGGATTTGGCACTGATGACAAGGTATCTGTCACCGAGCTTTGGACAGGCGAAAATCTCGGTACATACAGCGGCAGCGAGTTTGCGCCCCGCCTGCGCGAGCATGCCAGCGGACTGTACCGTATAGCCGCGCTCGACCGCAACAGCGGTGCTTCGGTTTCACTGTCAACGTCGACCAACGACTTCACACAGCCATTCGACATCAATGTAACGGTTGGAGGCGTGAGCGACCTGACCGACTCATACCTACAAATTCTGCGCGACGGTAACGTGATTGCAACCCTCGCGGCAGCCGATGGAGGCAACGTGACATACACCCACGCCCCGCTTGAGGTCGACGGCACACCCCACCAGTTCAAGGCACGTTTCAGCGGTACAGCCACCATGCTGCCTGCCGAGTCAGAAGCAGTCACACTGTCAAGCGCCGGTATTGACACAGTAGCGGCCGACCTGTCAGACCTCGCCATCATCCCACGTCAGAGCGGCATGACAGTGAACGCGCCAAACACCACAACACTTAACATCTACAACACAGCCGGACAGCTAATCAAGTCGGTACATCTGCACGAAGGCTCAAACGATATAAGCCTCGCCGCCGGCATCTACCTTGCCGCCGGTCACCTCTACAGCGTCCATTAACACCCACGTTCATAAACACTACGGGCCGGGGAGCTTATCGCTTGCACCCCGGCCCGTAGTGTTTATATTTATAACTACTCACATGGTCACTTTTTCGACTTTCGAGCCTTGGCGCTTGATGTATATGCCGTGACCGGGACTCTCCACGCGGCGGCCCTGCATGTCGTAATACTCCACCGGCACGTCCTCGCCGTCGACTGTCACCTCATCGACATCCGACAGGTCTTCGTCCTGAATGATATTGGCGAAGTAGCGCCAGCCCGGCGCAATCATGTAGCGCTGACGCGCACCCTTGGGCACATGCAGCGTGGCGTCATAT
>CAMWLW010000031.1 GCA_947175245.1 uncultured Bacteroidales bacterium | reverse complement strand
CAACCTATTTTTTCCGTTTAGACTTGCATAAATCATAAGAATATGCACGATGCACAATCGTGATACCATGTTGTTTATTAATGAAAAAGCAATGCACGACTCACAATTGTGAATCGTGCATTGTGCATTTTGCATTGTAAATTGACTTAGTCGCGGCTGCTGCCGAAGAAACGCAGCAGGTAGAGGAACAGGTTGATGAAATCGAGGTAGAGGCTCAGGGCACCGATTGTTGCCAGGCGGCCGTCGGTGGCACCGGGCATTGCCATTGCCATCTGCTTGATCTTCTGGGTGTCCCAGGCGGTGAGGCCGAGGAAGATGAGCACGCCGGCGGCCGATATGATCCAGCCCATAGTGCCGTTGTTCCAGAATATGTTGACTATTGAGCAGATAATCAGTCCGATAAGCGCCATGAACAGGAATGAGCCGAAGCTCGTGAGGTCTTTATTGGTGAAGTAACCGTAGATGCTCATTGCGCCGAATGTGCCGGCCGTGATGAGGAATGTTTTCAAAATCGACACGGGTGAGAATGCCATGAATATGATCGACAATGTGGCGCCGTTGACGATGGCAAACAGGAAGAACAGCAGCGTGGCTGTCGACGACTTCATCTTGTTGATGCCGGCCGAGATGCCAATCACGAGGCCAATCTCGATGAGGGCAAGCACCAGGTAGCCGCCACGCGACTGTGTCATGGCGCCGACACCGGGTATTTCGGGAGCCAGCCACGCGGTCAGCGCGCTCACCAGCAGCGCGAGGAACATCTTGACATAGACGCTTTTCATTACTTTTGACACGTGAGTGTCAAGAGCCTGGGTATCGTAAGTGTTTGAATAGTAGTTTTGCATAATTGTTAGAAATTTAGGTTATCAGTATAACAACAATCGAGAGGTTACATGCGTTCAGGCACGTTGATGCCGAGCAGGGCCATGCCGGTGCGTATCACGCGCGCGGTGGCGTCGCACAGCGTCAGGCGCAGCGAGCGCACGGCTGGGTCTTCCTCCTTGAGTATCGAGTAGTCGTGATAGAACTGGTTGTACTGCTTCACCAGGTCATAGACATAGTTGGCTATGAGCGAGGGGCTGTAGGTGCGTCCGGCCTCGGCTACGGTCTGGGGGAAGTCGGCCAGCGTCTGTATAAGGCTGATTTCTTTCTCGTTAGGCTGTACGCTCATATAGTCTACGAACTCGATACCCTCCTCGGCGGCGCGGCGCTGTACCGAGCGTATGCGGGCGTATGTGTACTGAATGAACGGGCCCGTGTTGCCGTTGAAGTCGATCGACTCCTTGGGGTTGAAAGTCATGTTCTTGCGCGGGTCGACTTTGAGCAGGAAGTACTTCAGCGCGCCCAGACCCACGGTCTCGGCTATCTCCTCGGCCTGTTCGGCGGTGAGCCCGTCGAGTTTGCCCAGTTCACACGATACCTCGCGTGCGGTGTTCACCATCTCGTCCATCAGGTCGTCGGCGTCGACCACCGTGCCCTCGCGGCTCTTCATCTTGCCCTCGGGGAGCTCGACCATGCCGTATGAGAAGTGTACCAGATCCTTGCCCCACTTGAAGCCGAGCTTGTTAAGCAGCAGCGATAGCACCTGGAAGTGGTAGTTCTGCTCGTTGCCCACTACATATATCATCTTGTCGATTGGATAGTCGGCATAACGCAGTTTGGCGGTACCGATGTCCTGGGTCATGTAGACCGACGTGCCGTCGCTTCTGAGCAGCAGTTTGTGGTCGAGGCCGTCGCCCGTGAGGTCGGCCCACACCGAGCCGTCGTCCTTGCGGTACATGATGCCTTTCTCCAGACCCTCGAGTACCTTCTCCTTGCCTTCGAGATAGGTGTCGCTCTCATAGTAGATCTTGTCGAACGACACGCCCATGCGCTTGTAGGTCTCGTCAAAGCCGGCATATACCCACTCGTTCATCATGCTCCATATCGAGCGCACCTCGGGGTCGCGCTGCTCCCACTTGACGAGCATCTCGCGGGCCTCCTGCATCAGCGGCGATGCCTGTTTGGCCTCGTCCTCGGTCATCCCCTTGGCCATGAGCTCCTTGATTTCCTCCTTGAAGTGCTTGTCAAACAGCACGTAGAAGTCGCCGATGAGGTGGTCGCCCTTCTTGCCGGCTTTCTCGGGTGTGATGCCGTCGCCCCATTTGAGCCATGCCAGCATCGACTTGCAGATGTGTATGCCGCGGTCGTTGACAATGTTGGTCTTGACCACCTTGTTACCGCACGCCTCGAGGATGCAGGCCAGGCTGTAGCCCAACAGGTTGTTGCGCACGTGGCCCAGGTGGAGGGGCTTGTTGGTGTTGGGCGACGAATACTCGACCATCACCAGCGGCGACTTGTCGGTCACGGGGATGATACCGTAGTCGGGGGTTGACTCGATGTGCTTCAATACCGAGTTCCAGAACGTGGGCTCGATGACGATGTTGAGGAAGCCTTTGATTACATTGAAACGGTCAACTGCCGGCTCGTTGTCAACCAGCCAGTTGCCAATCTCGGTGCCAACCTGTTCGGGGCTTTTGCGGGCGGCTTTTACCCACGGGAACACCACGATGGTGAGGTTACCCTCAAACTCCTTTTTGGTGGTCTGGGGAACGATCGACTTGGGGTCACACTCCACGCCATACAACTCCTTGACGGCACGGGCTACTGCTTCTGATATTAAGTTATCTATTGACATGTTCGATTAGTTTTGTTACAATTTGATGGGCGTGCGGCAGCATAGCCACACCACGCCATGCAAAGTTACAAAAAAATGCTCAAATCCCCAACCGGCTGCTCATTATCTATATTTTAGGTATTATACTGTAAGGTTCACGGACACCGTAGCTGCACATAGATTTAACATCGGTCAGTTTGCCGTTTTTTATAACAAACCGACTTATAGTCAAACGTTCACGAGTCCAGTAACATGTGTCGGGTAAAAAAATTTCGTCTAACAGCTTTTTGTCCCAATGTCGTATTGCTCTCATATAGGTATCTTTGTATCTATTATCCATATGGAAGCCGTGGATGAAGTACGGGTCATAATCTATGTCATATACCTTCACTGAGTCAATGGATGACACTAAGTCGCATTTATGTTTGAATGTTCCATTACTGTCTCTGGAATAATTTGTACATAATATAGTATCGCAATGCCAATTGAACCGAAATGTATCTATATTACTAAAATTCTTTTTTAAGACGTAGGCATGCAACAGCCAGGGGTATGCTCCAATGGAATCACCGTCACGATATACTTTATGTAGCATACCGCCGTATTTCTTAGGCATTTGATTGGCAATACTGAAGAGACCCGGTTGAAGTAAGTAGTAATTTCCGCGTGGCAGATTGTCTTCGTCCTCACAGTATTGTTCATATTTCTCACAATTTGACATCGTTTGAGACTGTGGTGTTGCGTTCAACAATACCACGGCGACAAAACAAATTAAAACAAAATATATCTTCTTCATAAGAAATGTGTTATCGAGGGTAGTGCTTTCTTTCTGCCTGCTAATATAAGCAATTATTTTGAAATATTTGCTAAAATGGTCGGGTTAGTAGACATGGTAGCCGTGCCCACGTTTATAGTAATTTTTACGGTCTTGGGCTTGGAGGTGACGATGTTATCTCGGTCGCGGCGGACGCGATGAATCGCGTACCCTACAATGTTGGTGTAGCTGCCGTAATTTGCCTGACACAGTTAATAGCTGTCGAGGGTGTTCATGAATTCGTCCAACGATGGGGTGTTGCCACGGTCAAATAGGTCTGAAATGCGGGCAATTGCGGGGTCTGAGCTGTATCGGGATTGCAACAGGGCGCGCAACGGCCCGTATTCTTTCTCGTTATGGCTGTTAAACATTATGGCTGTCAGTATCGCGTGCCGGTATGGGTCGCGGGTCTCTATTATTTTGTCTCTTAGCGCATTGTAGGCTGGTAGGCGTTGTATGTCGCAGTTGTTCCAAAGTCCTAACAATCCGTTTATGTTTTCGGCCTTCAGTAGCTGTTCGGCAATGGTGTATAACGCGCATGTATCGGTACAGTTGAATAAGTAGTTGAATCGGTAGACGGCAAAATAATCCTTGGTGTACCGGCCGTCGGTCAAATCAAATTCATTCAAGAGATTGTCGTCCAGCAACATTTGGGCCATACGGGTGAATGAGTTGCTGCCGAAAAGGTGGTTTAATCGTTCGTGGTCTAACGTAATCGGGTCTCCCGACAAGGAGCACAGCGTGTAGACCTTCAGGTCGCTGCTAAGTTGTGCATCTGGCTCAACCGCGTCACAGATGCTGTCAATCGCCGCGCGGTCAAATCGGGCTGATGCCGAGCCGACAATCATTATTGACAGTAACAGTATTAAAAGCCTTTTATTCATCGGGGGTGCGGTTTATGCCCGCAATTTACCAATATCGCCACAATCGGCCAAATAATCGGGCGAAAAAAATATGTCTTGTGGGAAATGAAAAAGTCCCGCCGGTGTGAGGGGCGGGACTTTCTGATGGTATCGTCAGGAGCGGGAGCGATTAGTCCAGGGGCTCGTCGGCGGGGTAGCCGCCCATCTCGCGGAGGGCGTTCTTGAGCATGATGTACTGCTGGAAGAGGTGGTTGACGGGTACCTCGCCCTTGGTGTAGTCGTGCATGGGGCACTTGAGGAAGAAGCTCAGGAAGGTCTGTGTGCCGTAGCGGCCGGCGCGTGCGGCGAGGTCGCTCAGGAGCACGAGGTCAAGACACAGGGGGGCGGCGAGGATTGAGTCGCGGCACAGGAAGTCGATCTTGATCTGCATGGGGTAGCCCATCCAGCCGAAGATGTCGATGTTGTCCCAGCCTTCCTTGTTGTCGTTGCGCGGGGGGTAGTAGTTGATACGTACCTTGTGGTAGTAGTCGGTGTACAGGTCGGGCTGCTCCTCGGCCACGAGAATTGACTCGAGGGTCGAGAGTTTGCTGACTTCCTTGGTGTGGAAGTTGGCGGGCTCGTCGAGCACGAGGCCGTCGCGGTTGCCGAGGATGTTGGTCGAGAACCAGCCTGCGAGGCCGAGGCAACGGGTGCCGATAATGGGGGCGAAGCCCGATTTAACGAGAGTCTGACCGGTCTTGAAGTCCTTGCCGGCGATGGGCATCTTGGTCTTCTCGGCGAGCTCCCACATGGCGGGGAAGTCGACGGTGGTGTTGGGTGCGCCCATGATGAAGGGGCAGCCCTCGGTCAGAGCGGCATAGGCGTAACACATCGAGGGGGCGATGTGCTTGCGGTCGTCGCGCTTCATGGCTTCCTCGAGAGCGGCGAGGGTGCCGTGGATTTCCATGTCGACGGGTACATAAACCTCGGTCGAGGCGGCCCACAGTACAACGACGCGGTCAACGCCGGTCTCTTTCTTGAAGTTGCGTATGTCCTCACGCAGCTGCTCTACCATTTCCCAGCGTGTCTTGCCTACCATGACGTTGTCGCCGTCGAGACGCTTGGCATAGTCCTTGTCAAAGGCTGCCTTCATAGGCTTGATGGCCTCGAGTTCTTCCTTGACGGGGAGAATATCTTTGGCTTTGAGCACCTCGCAGTTTACAGCGCTCTCAAAAGCGTTGGCGGGGTAGACGTCCCATGCGCCGAACACGATGTCGTCGAGTTGGGCCATAGGTACGATCTCGTTATATTTCAGGTACTTCTTATCGGCGCCTTCACCAACGCGAATCTTGTCATACTGTGTCATTGATCCGACGGGCTTGGCGAGACCTTTGCGGGCCATCAGTACGCCCGTCATGAATGTCGAGGTCACTGCGCCGAGACCTACAACGAGAACACCGAGTTTACCCTCGGCTTTTTTTACATTGCTCATGATTGATTTAAAAAATAAATAGGTTATAAGTAATAATTTGATTTGTAGTAAGTTGTAAGATTTTGCGGGCTCATGGAGAGAATGCGGTGTGGTGGGCCGCGTGAGTCACAATCAATCTCCGTGACAAAAGTAGGTACAATTTTTAAGCCACAAAACTTTTTGGGCTTAAAAATAAGTTAAAATGTGTATCATATACTAAAATATATGTTGTTTATAATAAAATAGGTTAATTTAAATTTGTATCTGGCTTTAAAATATAAAAATGTGTAAAACGAGGTGTGAATGACGATAGCTCCATCGGATCTAAAAATATGGTTATAAATATTAAAATACATTAACAGGTTAAACTAATCGTGGTGTCGGACGTCAATTACAATGTTGCCGGTTAACAAATATTGCAGGTCGGTAATCAAAATTCAGTTAATTAAGATTTATAAATTCATTTCATTAACGCACCAATGCGCTTAAACCGCTTACGTTCTCTATCACTTGTCACCGTCGCGACCCTGGCCCTGACCGCCGTTGCGTCTGATCTCAAAGGCCTTATTCTCGATAAGTCGACGGGCGACCCTATGTCTGAAGCTACAGTACGACTGCTGGCCACGCCCGACAGTTCATTTGTCAAAGGCGTTATTGCCGATGTCGACGGCCGTTACACATTCACGGGCGTCAAGAAAGGCCGCTACATTGTCGAGGCTTCTTACATAGGCTACAGCAAAGGCTATCTCGACGTCAATGTCGATGCCGGCAAGGTCACTGCCGACACATTATATATGAGTGACTCGTCGATCAAACTGCAGGAGGCTGTAGTCACTGCAATCAAAACACCTATCAAGGTGATGGAGGACACCATCGAGTTCAATGCCGATTCTTACAAGACCCAGCCCAACGCCGTGGTCGAGGATCTGCTCAAACGACTGCCCGGTGTCGAGGTCGACAACGATGGCAAGATAACCGCCAACGGCAAGAGCGTGACCAAGATACTGATCGACGGCAAGGAGTTCTTCAGCGACGACCCCAAGGTGGCGTCGAAAAATCTGCCCGTCAATATGGTCGACAAGCTCCAGGTCGTAGACCGCAAGAGCGACCTGGCCCGCCTGACGGGTGTTGACGACGGCGAGGAAGAGACGGTAATCAATCTCACCGTCAAGCCCGGCATGAAGAACGGCTGGTTTGGCACCGTCGAGGCCGGTTACGGTACCGACGACCGCTATCAGGCCACGTTCAATGTCAACCGCTTCTGGAACGATAACCAGATAACATTCATCGGCTCGGCCAACAACACCAACGACCTGGGTTTCACCGACGGTAACGGCAACCGCTTCCGTCGGTTCGGAGGCGACCAGGGCATCAACAACTCCCAGTCGTTCGGCGTCAACTTCAATGTGGGTAATGCCGAGATATTCCGCGTGGGCGGCGACGTGATGTACTCACACACCGACCGTAACACAAACAAACGTCAGAACCGCGAGTACCTGCTCAACGCCGACGATTACTTCTCAAACTCGGTGTCGCGTGCCAACGACAAGGGTCACAACGTGCGTGCCGACTTCAGGATACAGTGGAAACCCGACTCGTTCAACACCCTCGACATACGTCCCAACATGTCGATCAACATCAACGACTCTGAGAGCGACGAGTTCTCGGTAACGCGCCCCAACAAGAACACCACCACCAGTCTTAATCTCGGCTCGTCGCACGGCAAGAGCTACGAGGCCGGTTTCATGACAATCTATAACCACAACTTCAAGGAGCATCGCGGCCGCTCGTTCTCGATATTCGGCCGTTACAATATGTCAAATGTGCGCGAGCACTCTGACAGCTACTCTTACAACTGGTACCGCATACTGCAGGAGGCCAAGCTCGAAGACGAGCTCGAGGACACGTACGGCGACACCTACGACGTCTATGACCGCTATACCGACAACCACACATGGAGCAACTCGGTCAACGGCCGCGTTTCGTGGACCGAGCCCCTGGGCAACCCTGTCAACGGCAACTTCATCACCGTCGCCTATGGCATGCAGTACCGCTGGAACAACGCCGACAAGCTGGTCTACAACCGTCCTGTCATCGGCTTTGACGACGAGGCGCAGATGGTTGACCCGGCACTGGCGATAGGCTACCGCACGTATGATCTCAACGGCACTCCCTACGATGTGCCCATGTTCGGTATCGACCCCGACGGCTCGGAGCTTGACAACTCGCTCAGCAACAGGTTCCGCAACGACTTCTTCTCACAGAACATACGTGTCGGTTACAAGAAAGTGACCCGCGACATCAACTTCGAAGGCGGTCTCTCGGCCGTGCCGTCAATGAGCAAGAGCATCAACCTGATTAACAGCGCCAAGAACATCCCCGAGCGTTGGGTGTGGAACTACGCGCCGTTCATGCGCTTCCGCTACAAGATAAGCAAGACGGCATCGTTCAACGCCGACTACCGCGGCCGCTCGTCACAGCCCTCGATGGCTCAGTTGCAGCCCGTGGCCGACGAGACCGACCCCATGAACATTGTGCAAGGTAATCCCGACCTGCTGCCGTCGTTCACCCACAACCTGAACCTGCGTTACCAGAACTTCAACCAGGAGCGCCAGCAGTCAATCATGGCGATGGCTTTCATCAACTACACCCAGAACAGTATCGTCTCCAAGACCAACTATAACACCACCACCGGCGGCAAGTACACCACCTATGAGAATGTCAACGGAGTGTGGAGCGCGCGCGTCATGAACATGTTCTCGACCCCCCTGCGCAACAAGGCGTTCACGTTCAACAACCACATGTTCATCAACTACAACCAGACAGTCGGCTTCAACAACGACCTGAAGAACACCAGCCGCACGATCATGTTCGCCGACATGATGTCGCTCGCATGGCGTCCCGACAACGTCTCGCTCGAACTGCGACCCAACTACCGCCTGCAGCGCACGTTCAACACGCTCACTACCAATACCAACGGTAACATGACCGTCCACAACTACGGCGGTAACTTCGATGCCTACTATTACACACCCATCGACATCATTCTCAACAGCGAGCTTAACTACAGCGCCACGGCAGGATACTCGGCCGGCTATAACACCAAGACATGGATGTGGAACGCGTCGATCAGCTATCAGTTCCTGCGCGGCAAGGCTGCCACCCTGCAGCTCAAGGTCTATGACCTGCTGAGGCAGAAACAGCAGATACAGCGCAACATCACGGCCAACTATATCGACGACACCGAGTATAATACGCTGACACGTTACTTCATGCTCACGTTCACTTATAAGTTCAACACGTTCGGTAAGGGCAACGAGCCGGCAAGCCGCGAGGGCGGCCGACGCTGGGGCGGCCCCGGCGGTCCCCCTCCCGGCGGCGGACGTCCCGGCGGCCCGAGGTGAACATGACACGTCCCGCAGGTGTTAATTACTCAAAACATGATACCTGAACATGAAATTAAAAACAATATTAGATAACCTGTTCTCGAAAACCGAGATTACGAAGCTCAACGCCATGCAGGAAGTCATGGCCGAGGCTTCCCGATCCAACATCGTCTTGCTCGCCCCCACAGGGTCGGGCAAGACGCTTGCTTTTGCACTATACCTGTTGCAGCGGCTGGCGGCGCCGGCCGGCAAGGTGCAGGCCGTTGTCATGGCTCCCTCGCGCGAGCTTGTGATTCAGATTCACAGCGTGCTGCGTCCGCTCGCTGCCGGCCTCAAGGTCACGGCCCTATATGGCGGCCACTCGATGGCCGACGAGGTCAACACCCTGTCAGTGACCCCCGACGTTGTCATCGCCACCCCCGGCCGTCTGCTCGACCACGTGCAGCGTCGTCAGATTGACCTCTCGGGCGTGCGGTCGCTCGTCGTCGACGAGTATGACAAAGCGCTCGAGCTCGGCTTCAGCGACGAGATGAACCGCATTATACGTAAGCTCAGCCAGCTGCACAATATCGTGCTGACGAGCGCCACGCGCCTCGAGCCGATACCCGACTTCATGCCCGTAAACGACATCGAGACCATCGACTACACCACCGTGACAGCCTCGCCGCGTCAGCGCATGCAGGTAGTCAGCGTCGAGAGTCCGCAGCGCGACAAGCTCGCCACACTGATTGACCTGCTGCACTCGCTCGACAACCAGCGCGTCATCATCTTTGTAAATCACCGCGAGAGCGCCGAGCGCCTGTTCGAAGCCCTGAAACGTGAGAAAATGCCCGTGGGCCTGTATCACGGCGGTCTCGAACAGCGTGTCAGGGCACAGGCGGTCGACTTGCTCGACAACGGCACCACCCCCATACTCATCGCTACCGACCTGGCAGCGCGCGGCCTCGACATCGACAACATCGGCGCGGTGATACACTATCACATGCCCACGAGCGCCGAGGCCTGGACTCACCGCAACGGCCGCACGGCCAGACAGGATGCCGCTGGAACCATCTACCTGATTACCAACGAGGTCGATGATATGCCTCCCTATGCCACCGTCGACCGTTCGTATGTGCCCACAGGTCATAGCGACAACCCCATACACAGCGATGTGGCGACACTCTATATCAACGCGGGCCGCCGCGAGAAAATATCACGCGGCGACATCGCCGGTTACTTAATGAAACAGGCCGGACTGAAGCCCGACCAGGTAGGACGCATAAGTGTCAGTGACCACTCGTCGATAGTGGCCGTGCCGCGTGACATGGCGCGTGATATCATCAGGACACTGGCGCCTCACAAGCTGAAGAATACGCGCGTCAAAATCTCGCTGCTGCAGTAGCAGCCGGTTCAGCTCACGCCGAGCAGCTCTATCTCAAACACGAGCGTTGAGCCGCCCGGGATGCCCGGCTGGCTCAACTTGCCGTATCCTTTTTCGGCCGGGATGTAGACCTCCCATTTGTCGCCCACGTGCATCTGCTGCAGGGCTATTATCCAGCCGGGGATGAGCTCGCGCAGACGGAATGCCGGAGCCACGCCGCCGCGGCTCGAGTCAAACTGTTTGCCGTTGATGGTCTTGCCGGTGTAGTGTACCGACACGACGCTGCCACGGTTGGGCGACGCGCCGCCCTTGTTTCCCTGTTTGATGACTTTGTAGTATATGCCGCCGTCGAGCGGCTTCACACCCGGTTCCTGTGCCTTAGCCTCGAGCCACTCGCGGTTTTTTATGATAGAGTCCTGTTTAGCCATTATAATAATGTATAGGGGCGGTTATTCCTCGTCGGGCATGCGCGTGACACGTATCAGCTCGAGGCGCACGCCTTTCTTCTTCAAAATTTCGAAGCTGAGTGGCGGCAGTACGATGGTGTCGCCCTCGGCCGGTATCGCGCCGGTGGTGTTGAGCAGGTAGCCGGCCAGCGTCTGGTATTCGTCGCTCTCGGGTATGCCCATGTGGAATGTGTCGTTGATGGCCTCGATCTCGCTGCGGCCCGAGAACTCATATACACCCGGCGCAATCTCGCGCGCGGTGACACCCTGTTTGTCGTGCTCGTCCTGTATGTCGCCGAATATCTCTTCAACCAGGTCTTCGAGTGTTACCATGCCGGCCGTGCCGCCAAACTCGTCGACCACGATGGCGAGTGAGCGTTTCTCGCTGAGCAGGCGGCGCATCATCTTGTCGGCCATCAGGGCCTCGGGGGCGAACAACACGGGCTTGAGGTGCTCTTTCCAGTCGACGTTGGGGTCAAACAGCTCGCTCACGTGTATGTAGCCGAGCACATTATCGATATCTTCTTGGAACACAAGTATTTTGGAACGGCCCGAGCGTGTGAACAGCTCGCTCAGCTCATCGCGCGAGGTCGTGTCGATGTTGACAGCGAAAATCTCGTTGCGCGGCGTCATGCAGTCGCGCAGGCGGGTCTTGGAAAAGTCGAGGGCGTTGTGGAAAATCTTTACCTCGTTCTCGATAGTGGCTGTCGTGTCGGTGTTGTCGTCGATCGTGCGCTCGAGGTAGTTGTTCAGGTCGCCTATCGACAGGAGAGCCGGGCGTGGCTGTGCGTCGGGCATGTTGAACAGTTTCATCAGCCCTTTCGACAAGCCCGTGGCGAGCAGCGAGATGGGGTAGAGTATGAGGTATATCAGATAGATGGGCAGGGCGAAGTAACGCATCGAGCTGTTGGGGTTGATGCGGAACATCGTCTTGGGCAGGAACTCGCCGGTGATGAGTATGATGCCGGTCGATATGATGGTCTGCAGCAGCAGTATCACAAACTCGCTGTCGGTGAATGTGGCGAGCCACGGCTCGATGAGCTTGGCGGCGCCTATACCGTAGATCACGAGCATGATGTTGTTGCCTACCAGAATGGTCGAGATGAAGAAGTCGCTGTTGTCATAGAAGCGGTTGAGCAGGCGGCTCACGATGCCGCCTTTCTGGAGGTCGATCTCGAGGCGTACGCGGTCGCTGGTGACGAACGCGATCTCTACGCCCGAGAATATGGCCGAGAATATAACTGATATCAGGCTTATGAGTAGCCAGGATTGTTGCTCGGGGGTCATTGTGGGTTATTGTGTTAGTGCTTGTTTATTACCGTTTTTCAACTCTACAGCATTGCCCTTGAGTATTTTGCTACGGTGTCTGATTGTGTCGGTCTGCTGCTTGTTGAGCTGTGGCTCGGCTTTCTTGACGCTTGGCGTCGGCTCGGTCGGCGTGTCGGGTGTCGGTGCTATGGTCGTCGAGTCATTGTCACGCTGCTCGTTGCGCTCGCTGCGCATACGGTCTATCGGCAGAATCATCTGGGGCTTGAGCACGGTGTATTCGGTCATGTTCTCGTTGCTCTCAAATCCGTAGCCCTCGATGATACGTTCGTTACGCTCGATGTGCATGAACGAGTCGCTGTAGACCTTGTGTGAGTTCTGATCCCAGAACAGCTGTTGGGTGGCAAACCGGTCGCCGTCGACGTTGACCATCTTGACATTGCCGTCAAAGCGCCACAGCTTGCGGGCGCTCAGATATATTGCCGAGTCGGCGCGGAAATTATCGGTGGGATTCATCTCGTCGTCATATTTCTCGAGGAACACACCGTCGGGAAATTTCCACTGTGGAGTGTCGATTTCCTCAAACATCAACCATAGCGGCGCCGTGATATGATAGCGTGTGTAGCCCGAGTCGCTGATGAATGTCGACACGTCGGTGGTCATCATCGTGGGGTAGCGGCTTGAATCGCCGATGTCGGCGACGCTCTTCACCTTGTCGCTGTCACACGCCGCGACGGCCAGTGACAGCAGGGTCACCGACAGCAGGCAAGCGGGTAATGATCTGAGCGAGTTCATCGGCAGGGCGGGTGAGGAACGTGTCGTTGCCTTGCGGCGGCCGGGTGCATCAGTTGATCTTGTTCTGGAAGAACCACATCTCGTTGAAGTTGATGCCGAGTGTGACCATGATGCAGTCTTCCTTGATCAGAGCCTGGGGCGACGCCTGGCGGTGACGGTACTCGAGGCTGATGTTGACAACCGAGCGGAGCATCATCGAGTTGGCGGTGGGTAAGCCGAAGCCTATCGAGGCGCCATACTCACGCACGTTGTTGCCCTGGGCCATGAGGTAGTCGTGGGTGTAGAAAGCACCCAGACGGTACTGCACGCGCTGCAGATAGCTGCCGCGCGGACGTGGCGTGAACTGGGCGCCGACGTTCACCTTCCAGCGGTCAGAGAACGCCTGTGTCTCGCTTTCATATCCCTCGAGGGGCAGATATTTGACCTTGCTCCAGGGCTGGTATGTGAAGTCGGCCTCGACCATCAGGCGGTCGTCATATTCATAGTTGATGCCTGCGCCCCATGTATCGGGCAGGCTGTATTTGCCCCTGAGGCTTGTCTCGCCTATGGTGTCGGGCACGATTGTCGCGTCAGAGCTGTTCACCGGGTAGTGGACTCCATAGGTCTTGCCGCGGAGGGTTTTACCGGGCGAGAATACCACACCGGCCGACAGACGGTGGCGTGGACGTATGCGGCAGCTGTACTGCACGCCAAAGTCGAGCTTGTAGTCCGTAACCTTCATCACGCGCTCAAACAGCGACTGGTCGCCGGTGGCGGTTGTCACGTATGTGTCATTGAGCGTGTTTCCGAACAGGTAAGCGACGTTGGCACCGACGGTGAGACCTTTGAGCGGACGTCCTGACACGCCTATGTATAGCTGGTTGATGCCGCCGCTGCCCTGGCGCGATGTGACACCCTGATCGTCACCTACCACGTCGCCGAACGAATAGCCCGTCTGGGCGTATGGCAACAGGCCCGCGCTGCCTCCCATGTAGCGTCCGAGGGGGAACTGCATCGTGATATAGTCGAGACCGCCGGTGAGGTCTTGGCCTTTGGCGCCGGTCGAGGGCTCTGAGCTCCATGTCTGGCGCATGTTGCCGCCCATGTCAAACAGGAATGTGAGAGTGTCGATGGCGGCGTATGAAGCCGGGTTCATTACATTGATCTGGCGTCCTGAGTTCATGGCATAGCCCACACCACCCATGCCTCGCTGGGCTGAGGTGACGTTGTCGCTTAATATGCCGTACCCCAGGCGGGAGTAGGGCGAGTTGACACTGTTTTGGGCGGTGGCCGTCAGGGCCGATGCGGCTACTATTACCGTAGCGATTAGTTTAGTCAGTTTCATTATATTTCAATATCTCATTGAGGCCGCGGTTTACGAGACACTCTTGGTAATCGGTTTCAAAGTCGAGCCGGGGGGCCAGCTCGTGTCCCCACCCGCCGCTCAGGACGACGATGGCGTCGGCCGACAGCTTTGAGTGGTAATAGGTTATCTCGGCAATGACACCGTTGACCGCACCCGACCGCATGGCGCTCTCGGTGCTGTTGCCCCAGAGCATTGTCTCGCCACGCCCGTTGATGAGCGGCAGACGCGCTGTGAAGGCGTTCAGTGCCTTCAGGCGCAGGCCTATGCCGGGGGCAATGTTGCCGCCTATGAAGTGACCGTCGGCCGACACGTGGTCATAGGTCACTGCGGTGCCGGCATCGACCACCAGCAGTTCACGGCCGGGGTGCAGGCTCATGGCGCCGACGGCTGCAGCGATGCGGTCAACGCCCAGCGTGCCAGGGGTGGCATAGTCAATGACGAGGGGCAAGCGCATGCCATGTGTCAGCTCTATGCTGCTGATGCCGGCGGCCGATAGCCGTGACAACAGCCCGTCCCGGTAGTCGGTGACCGAGCTAAATATGGCCCTGTCAATGTCGTAACGGGCGACGAGACTTGTAATCACGTCGTCGGTCATCGCCTTGAAAGTGGAGAGATCGACCGGCAGGTCTCCATCCCATACGGCCACTTTGGCGCTACTGTTCCCTTGGTCAATTGTCAGAGAAAGTCCCATTAGTCGACAAAGTTACAAAAACCTATCAAACAGCGAAATTCTTTTAGTATTTTTTAGTAATAGGTGAGTCTGTTCGGGGCGAGAGAATGTTGATGTCTACGTGACCTTTCACGCCGGGAACACTGCCGCGGTGGGTATATTGCCACAGGTACCACCTGTCGGGGCCCGGCGGGTCGCTGAACGAGCATATCCACAGCGGTGTGTCGGCAAACTCGCCGTCGATAAATTTTCGGTAGCCGCTCTTGTTGGTGTAAATCATTGTGCTGTAGCCTCGTAGTTCGATGTGGCTTATGGCTTTGCGCAGCGATTTGATGATGAGGCGCTTGTCGCGCCACTCGGGATTGCCCGACTCCTCGACGTCAAGCCCGAGCGGAAAGTCAAACGTCATATCGCGCACGGTATTGAGAAAGTGATTGGCCTGCAGGCGGCCGTCACAGTCAAACCTGAAGAAGTGGTAGGCTCCGACTTTGAGTCCGGCTTCACGGGCCGCGGTGTAGTTCTTGTAGAATGACTTGTCGACGAACGACACGCCCTCGCTCGCCTTGAGTATGACGAAACTGTAGCCGGCACGCTTCACCTCGTCAAAGTCAATGTCGCCGTTGTGGCCCGACAGGTCAAGGCCCCGTGTGGGGTAGACGGCGGCCGACGGCTCTATGCCCGGCGACAGGTAGCGACGGTAGCTCCACCACACTCCGACGCCGAGCAGCGCGATGCTCAGTAGGGCATAGACCGTGATAGCTGTTTTGTGGTGCCGTGAACGTTTCATTATTTCTTTATGAGCGGTCTTGTCAGGCGCCCGATTACAAACATGGCAGCCATCAGGGCGACAATGATGGCCGAACAGGGTACGTCGCCGAGGGTCGACAGCATCAGTCCGCCCAGACAGGCTATGATTGAGAGCGCTACCGACGACCACACGAGCGATTTGAAGCGGTGACAGTAGATCTCGGCCGTCATCTGGGGCAGCGAGAACATCGACATGAGCAGCATGATGCCCACCAGGCGTATCGTGAGGACGATACATACGGCCACGAGCACGGTCATGGTGTAGTTGATGAATTTGACCGGCAGACCCGACACGGCGGCAAAGTCGCGGTCAAAGGCACATATCACAATCTTCTTATAATATAATGAGAAGAACGCGATGAGCACGATGGTGTAGAGCGTGAACGTGACGAGATCACCGCTCGTGATGGTGAGTATGTTGCCGAACAGGAACGAGTTGAGCTCGGGCACGTAGCCTGGTGTCAGAAAGACGAATATGACGCCGATGGCCATGCCTATTGACCACACGACGGCAATCGCCGAGTCTTCGCGCATGCGGTGTCGCTCTGACATCCACTCGACGCCCAGCGATGAGCCCACGGCAAACAGGGCGGCGGTCAGCACGGGGTTGAGGCCGAGAAAGTAGCCGAGGCCCAGTCCGCCGAAGCAGGCGTGGGTTATGCCGCCCGAGATGGCTACAAGCCGGCGCGTGATGATGTACGTGCCGATGATTGCCGACGAGATGCTCAGTATGATCACGGCGGCTATGGCGTTGCGGAAGAATGTATAGTCAAGCAATTCCATCTTGTTCCTGTTTTAATGAGGCGCGGGCCTCTGAAACGATCATCAGCAGCTCGTCGCGCACGCCGGCAGGCAGTGTGATGCCGCGCGTGGTGATGCTGCGGGCCCAGCCTGCAATCTCGTCGGGCTTGAGTGTGAGAAGTATGTCGCGGAATTCCTCGGTCTCGGTCTCGGTGTAGCCGTCGGCCTGGCGTCCGGCAAATCGGTCGAGCTCTTCGTCGTCATAGTACAGCAGCTCTTTGTCAAAGCCGGCTATGAGCGAGTCTTTCTCGCAGGTGATGTGCATGCCGCAACATTCCTGTGACTCAGGCTGAGTCGGCTCGGCCTGTCCTGCGGTGTCGCCGTCGGGCCGACGGCCCGAGGTGAACCGGTCGTGGAGATACAGCACGAGTCCTGTCGCCAGGAGTATTCCTAATAATATGGCTGAGACTGTCATGGGCGGCCGGTTATGGTGAAGTTGGCCCGTGACAGCTGTTGCCAGTAGTCGGGGTAGGATTTTGAAACTACATCGGCATCTTGTATCAACAGGCGGCCGTGCCGGGCGGCGAGCGGCGCGAGTGACATGGCCATGCGATGGTCGTTGTATGTCTTGATTGCCGGTGTGTCAGTGTCGGGCCCGGTGTGCCGGCCATCCCAGTGCATTGTGTCGTCACCGATAATCTCAACCGGGTAGCCGAGGCGCCCGAGCTCGCGGCGCAAGGCATCGATACGGTCGGTCTCCTTGATGCGCAGGGTCGAGAGCCCGTCGATGGTGAAAGGGCGGCCGAGTCCGCAGCATGTCGCTATGACGGTCTGCGCCAGGTCGGGTGTGTCGACCATGTTGAGCTTGAACTCGCCGGTGTCGGCGACGTCAGCCTGGTCGGGTGTAATGACGACGCGGTTGCCCTCAAAGGCTGTCCTGACTCCGAGGCGGCCGAATATATCGGTGAGGCGTGAATCGCCCTGAAGCGATATGTCGCTGAGGTTGTCGATGACAAACGACCGGCCTGTCAGTGCGGCGGTCTCATACCAGTAGGATGCCGCCGACCAGTCTCCTTCCACTTTGTAGGGGGCGGAGGGTGTCCTGTACATGCCGGGGCCTGCCTTTATGGCCCAGTCGAGGTTGTCGGGCCTGGTGTCGAGGTGGCCGATGCCGTATGCCTCCATCATGGCGAGTGTCATCATGATGTAAGGCACCGAGACGGGCCGTCCCTTGAGTGTAAGCTCGATGCCGAGGGTGGTGGCCGGGGCAATCATCAGCAGCGCCGATGTATATTGCGAGCTGACGCCGGCGTCAAGCTCTATGCTGCCCCCCTCGAGGCGGCGTCCGCGTATGTGCAGCGGCGGGTAGCCGGGCTCGCGCAGGTAATCGATATGGGCGCCGATGAGCCGCAGGGCGTCGACAAGTATCGAGATGGGGCGACGGCGCATGCGCTCACTGCCGTCGAGCGTGATGTCACACCCCGGCGTGGCGGCATAGTAGGCTGTTAGAAACCTCATTGCCGTGCCGGCAGCGCCGACATCGATGCGGCCGCTATTGCCCGACATGAGCGCGCGGCGCATTACCTCGGTGTCGTCACACACGGCCAGCAGCCGTTGTGGCAGTACCCGGTTGCCGGCAAGAGCGTTGATGATCGAGAGCCGGTTACTGATGCTCTTGGACAGGGGCACCGTTACCTCGGTCGGCGATACACGCGTGGCGTGGTCGGGGCTGTATGTCACAAGAACGTTCATAGGCCGGGTCTGCATGGGTTGGGGTTATTGTTTGATGGCCGGGGCCAGTGCGTCGTGCAGGTGGTCGAGAGCGGTGGTGAGCACCGAGCGCGGGCAAGCGACGTTGAGACGCATGTAGCCGCGGCCCTCGTCGCCGAACATCGAGCCGTCGTTGAGGGCCAGGTGTGCGCGGTTTACGAACAGCTTCACGAGCTGTTCCTGGTCGAGACCGAGATTGCGGCAGTCAAGCCACACCAGGAACGACGCCTCGGGCGTCACCATGTCGATGACAGGCAGTCGCTCGGCAAGATAGCGACGCGTGAAGTCAATGTTGTCGCTGATATACTCGAGAGCCTCGTTGAGCCAGGGCTCGCCGTTGTTGTAGGCAGCCTCGGTGGCGATGGTGGCGGTGAATGTGGGCACGTTGAACTCGTTGGTGTCGAGCCAGTGGAAGAAGCGGTCGCGCAACTCGGGGTTCTTGATCACACACCATGAGCTTACCATGCCGGGGATGTTGAACGTCTTGCTGGGAGCGCCGAGCATCACGCCGACGGCACGCGCATCCTCACTGACGGCGAGGAACGGTATGTGGGGGCGGCCGTTGAGCATCAGGTCGCCGTGAATTTCGTCGCTCACTACTATCATGTTGTTCTCGCGTGCTATGCGTGCCACTTCACGCAGGGTGTTGGCATCCCACTGTATGCCCACGGGGTTGTGGGGGTTGCACAATATCATCATGGCCGGCTTCTCGTCACGAGCAAGCCGCTCGAGGCCTTCGAGATCCATGCGGTAGGACGTCTCGGTCTTTATCAGCGGATTAGGCAGCACGACGCGGTCGTTACCCTCGGTCACGATTTTGAACGGGTGGTAGACCGGGGGCTGGATTATGACTTTATCGCCCGGCTTGCTGAAGAAATTGATGGCGAAGCCTATGCCCTTGACTACGCCGGGTATGTATGTAATCTCCTGGCGTCCGACCTTGAAATCGTGACGGCGGTCGAGCCAGTCGAGTATCGAAGTCCAGTAGGACTCTGCAGGGGCGGCATAGCCGTATATGGGGTGAGACATACGCTGCTTGAGAGTCTCGGTAATCTCGGGACACACCGCAAAGTCCATGTCGGCAATCCACATCGGTATCAGATCCTCCGACCCGAAAGTGGCTTTCAGGTTATCATATTTAATAGAACCGCTTCCGTGGCGGTCAATTACGCGGTCAAAATCATATCGTTTCATAGAGTGCAAAATTAAGCAAAACCGACAAACTGTGCAACCTTGTCACCCAAAAACACCCCGCGCCCCCTTTTTACCCCAACATTTTGCATAACCTGTACAAAACCGGGGTAAAACATTTTGCGTAACCTGTACAAAAATGGTGTAAAACATTTTGCACTTCTTGCCACTTTTATTAATTTTGCCTGCAAATCAGTAATTTATACAAACTATGATTTTCAGACGGAAAATTTACTCAAAAATGCTCGAGTGGAAGCAAAAATCGGGAGGTAAAACAGCTCTCCTGATAGAGGGAGCACGTCGCGTGGGAAAATCCACGATAGCCGAAGAATTTGCACGTAATGAGTATGAAAACTCTCTGACAATTGATTTTTCAAATGTGAGTCAGGATATTATTGACTTGTTTAATAATGTGTCAGACCTACAATATTTTTTCGTAAGTCTCCAGGCATTGACCGGCAAAGTGTTGAAGCCGGGCAAGTCGGTTATCATATTTGATGAAGTTCAATTTTGCCCCAAAGCGCGTCAGGCAATAAAACATCTTGTAAAGGATGGCAGGTATGAATATATAGAGACGGGTTCGCTCATATCTATAAAGCAGAATATCAAGGATATACTTATACCAAGCGAGGAACGTTATCTTAATATGTATCCGCTTGACTTTGAGGAGTTTCTATGGGCCATTGGGAAAGAAGCGACATTTGATCTGATAAGATACAGTTATGAAAAGCTAAAACCGCTGGGCGAGAGTGTAAACCGCGAGATGATGCGTTTGTTCCGACTGTATATGATTATAGGCGGTATGCCACAGGCAATAAATGAATATATGGATGGCTCGGATTTTTCAACCGTCGATGATGTAAAACGCGACATTCTGAGGCTTTATATTGAAGATTTCAGACGTATTGATGAGAAAGGCCGCGCCTCGACAATATTTAATTCAATACCTGCCGAGCTGGCACGCAATACGTTGCGTTATCGGGTGGGTGACGTCATCGAGAATGCCCGTTTGTCGCGTCTTGAATCAATATTTGCCGATTTAAACGATTCTAAGACTGTTAATTTTGCATATCATGCCAATGATCCCGGTGTGGGGTTTGCCCTGCATGCCGGATATGATTATTTTAAAATGTTCCTGGCCGACACGGGATTATTTATAACCCTTGCATTCATGGATCGGGATTATACTGACAATCAGTTATATCAGAAGTTGCTAAACGACAAGTTAGCAGCTGACCTCGGTTATGTATATGAAAATGTGGTGTCTCAATTACTCGTAAGTGCCGGCCACACATTATATTATTATACATTCAGGAATGTGGTTGACGGGGAAGCGTCAACACGTGCTTATGAAATAGATTTTTTAATAAGCCGAAAGGATAAAATTTATCCCATAGAGGTTAAATCGTCGGGTTATAAGTCGCATAAGTCGTTGGATGAATTTCAAAATAAATTCTCATCACGCATAGGTGCGCGCTATTTATTGTACACCAAAGATTTGAAGCGGGACGGTGACTTGATTTGCCTGCCTGTCTATATGGCCGGTTTACTCTGATAATTATTTGTGTAGTATAGATACAATAAAAATCAGCCACTTAGACGGGTGCTAAATGGCTGATTTTATGTGCTTCTCAGTATGGTTAGTCGATGGAACCTCTCATTTTCAGAAGCCTCAGCAGGTTGAAGTTGTTAAGTTCAACGATGTAGTGGTAGACTTGTTTGTTGGTGGGCGAGTTCTCAAGCTGTATTTCCTTGAAGTAAGTCATGAATGTCTTGGTCTTAGGATTTACAAGTGACTTGGCGAACGCGTCGTTGGGGTTGGCTACCAGGGCCATGCCATCGTTGTAGTTCTCAACGCCATCAAAGAGAATGGCGTTCAGCACTTCCCGGCAAGCCTGTTCTTCGGGTTTGAGTTTGGCTTTGCCGTCGACACTGGCTACTTCCATTACTTTGATTGGGGTCGTGACTGAAAATACCCTGGTATTGCCGTTGTTACCCGTGCTTTCGAGATAGGTAACTTTGGCATCCTGGGCATACGATGCCAGGCCGATACATATAAATATTAACGATAGTAATATTCTCATGTCACAAAACGCTGTCTTAGTTATCGCGGTTCAAGAAATTAAGACCTTTATCCAGGAAGTCGTAGCTTGCTTTTGATATAAGGACGATCTTGGTGTTCTCGTCGGCATTCTGAAGCAGATCAAGGAGCTTCTCGTCACCATTATCTTTGCCTTTTACCTTGATAATAGCCTCGTTAGCAGTCAGACCCTCTTTCTCGACCTTGCCTTCACCCAGTAGGAAACGTGAATCGGCTCCACCCTCGGCGCGCTGCTCATAGATGTCAAATTTCATGCCTTTCTTTACACCCATAGCTGTGCCTACATTGATAAGGGCTTTCTTCACTACATTCTTTTTAACCTCTTTTGAGTCTGTGATGGATGCGGCCACGGGGAACAGGTCTTCGCTGTACTTCTGCACTCGGTTGTCCATGAGTCCTAAAGCATCGGCATTGGCTTTGGCTGTACTTTCAGTGCTCGAGCCGAGACCTTCGAATGTTTTCATGTCGATCCATTTGTTTTGGGCAACATCATATCCCGCTACAGTGTACAGTATCTTAGTATCATATTTGGTCTTGCCTTCCTTGGTTTTCTCGGTGGTGTTGAATACCTTGTCGATAGAGATTTCGATGAGTCCGTCGAGTCCGGCCTTGCGTGCGTCGTCAATGCTGTGGTAGATAGCCTTCTCGAGGTTGATAGTAGGTACATTTTCCATGCCTTTGACTACCAGTTTCTCGAAGTTCTCTCTCTGAGAAGAGAAATTATTGTCATTGATTTCAACAGCCAGGAATGCAACACGGGGTTTTGCTGTACGGCCGAAGGGATCCAGATAGGGGGCGCGGCCCTCGTTGGTGAACATCTTGTCGATGCCCTGGAAATTGTTGTGGAGGAATCCGCTCCTTGAGCGAGACCAGGCTACGATTTTATATGAGCCGTCGAGATTCTGAATGAGGTCAGAGACTACTTTGTCGGCATCTTTCTTGCCATTGATAGAGAGGATTGACTCGCCGTCGTTAAGTACCTGAACACATTTGGCCGAACCTATCAACTCGCTATTGTCACCGACAACTTTGTAGAGTTCGAATGCCTGATTCTTGCGTGCGCCGTCTTTCAGACCGATGCCTGCACGTACTTTCTTGACAATGTTTTTCTTGTCGGTATCGAACGCCTCAATTACTTCGCCCGATACGCGGAACGCGTCGTCGGTCATGTCAGTGACGTCATAGTCAAAGTTGTTGGTAGCGTTGAACAGTGCGAGCGACTTGTCCTTATTGGTTGCCGAGGGAATAAGCTCGGTCTTGAATACCTCACCGCCTGTCTTGGCGTCGACTATGACAATCTCGGTGGTGAGTTTTCCCGACCAATCGGGCTCTTTCTTAGCAGAAGAACTACCTAGGGCACCGAGAAGGTTGCCGATTGTACCGGCTTCCTCTACTGCGGCTTTGGCCAGATTGATGGTCATGATGTAGTCATAGTTGTTGGCCTCGGCCGACCCGGGGGTCATATTCTTCGAGCCCGAAGATACCGATATGGTCTTGGCTTTGGTCAGACCCAGCAATGCCTTTTTGTACAGGCGCTTGGCGATCACGGCGTTGGCGTTAGCGCCGTTCTGCATGGGGTTGACGTAGACTGTGCTGACAGCGGCACTTGCCGAGACGGTCAAGAGTATGCACGCTAAGAAAAATAAAAGTTTTTTCATGTTTGATATTGTTTAAATGATTGAAAATAAATTGTATATAATATTAATTGTCCATGACAAGGCGGAAGGATATCAGCGGCGAGCTCTTGTCGGGCTGTTTGCGCCAGCGGTATGTCGGCATCGTGTATATCGGGTCGCTGTCGGTGTACTCGGTGCCGCCTCTCACCGAGCGCAGCACACCCTCCTCGGGGCCCTGTGGGTTGGTGGTGTCGTTGAGTGAGTATTTGCCGAACCAGTCGTTGCACCACTCCATCGACGAGCCTATATCGTGAATGCCGAGGCTACGTGCATTTTTGACCATGAATTCCCACTCGGCCTCGGTGGGCAGGCGGAATTCCTTGCCCGTCTTGGCATTGAGCGCCGTGATGAAGTCCTGTATCTCGTCATAGCTGACGTTAATGACCTGTCCGTCCGAGCCTTTTATGCGGCTGTCGGCCTCGCCCATAACTTTCTCCCACAGGTCGACGCTGACGAGGGTGATGCCTGCCGAGAACGGGCGCAGACTGACCTTGCGCACCGGCATGGTGTAGTAATTAGTCTGGTCGCCCATCGTGAACGTTTTGGCTTCAATCGGTACCATGCCATAGCCCACACCGTCGACCGACAGTGAGCCTGTCGTGAAAAGATTTATCGTCACGTTCAGCTGCTGTCCCATCGGCACGTCTATCTGACGCGACTGCGTGTCATAGCCGTCGGCCTTGAGCTCGACCAGGTGTGTGCCGCCCTCACCCGTATAGGTGAACGGCGTGCCGTCGCTGACTTTGGCACCGTCGACATATACCTGAGCCTGAGGAACATTACTGCTGATGTTGAGTTGTCCCTTGTACTTCTCTCCCTCGGGCCTGTGAATAGACATCACATAGGTGCTCTTGGCTTTCAGCGCTTCAGGAAATTTGTAATGTAACGGGGTGAAACGCTTGGTCTTGACAGTGACCGACTTAACGCCCTCCATGAAATATACCCAGTACTCACCGTCCTTGAACTCTTGTTTCAGAACCCATTTGCTGTCAAAAGTCGCGTTGGGCTCGACCAGGCCGACCCTGACAATAGCGAACGGTATTGTGTCACCGTCCTCATTTATGTAAGGGTCAAGATCGTTCATGCGATAGGCTGTGATGTCTCCATCCTTGATCGCGCAGTCTTCGGCCACCGTGAGTTGTGCGTGCATGCACAGACTTGAAAGCAATGCCAACAGGCTGCAGATAATGTTACGTATCATATTTATAGTAGGATTAATTATGTATTATAAATCAAACTCAGTGGTCTTGAAGCGGTGGGTGTCCTCGTTAGGCTGCCATGTGCGCACATAGATTTTGGGTTTGTTCTTGTTTGTGAAATCCCAAAGAAGAAAGACTGTGCCTACGTCGCTATAGCCGGTCGAGTGCCATTCCTGTCTCACGGTAACACCATATATGTCGGGATTGATGGGGTTGCGCTCAACCTCTATGTCGTCAAATTTTACGTTGATGTAGGAATTGGGTGTATCAAATTTCTGGAAGAGTCGTGTGAGATACTCCCGCTTTGTCTGCTTGGTGTATTCAACGACAGTTGAGATGCCCTGTTCGACGTTGGCGCGCTGACGCACACGACCGGTGATAATCAGGGCGTCATCGCTGAAGATGTCTTCCATGAACTGTTTGTTCTTCTCACAGTAGGCTGTGCGGAACTGCTCGACAAAATGCAGTATCTGCTGGCGCTGGTCGATATCCTCGAGCGTCTTGGCGCCTTTCATCATCGAGGCATACTGGTGCAGTCCCATCGATATAACGAAGTCTGAAATGCGTCCCTGCGGGTCGAGAGTGATTGTTATCTCCTGGTTGCGGGCTTCCTTATATTCGCTGGGGTTAAGGGGCATCATCTCGACACCGATGTTCTGCACTTCATAACCGCGCAGGTTGGGCGCGCTGCCCAGTCTCATACATTTCTGGATTATGTCGTCGTCGAACGTGTGCATCCTGACGTTCTCCCATATCAGCATGAGGCTGTATGACGCGTCTTCGGTAATATCAATTCCCGAGAAATCGATTGTGGGTGACTGGTTTGTGGCCGCCCGGTTAATGGCGGTGAGCAGGCCGGCGATATTCTTCTCAATTTTCTGGGCTGGGATTGACGGGTCTATGCCATCATTGCGGTCAAGTTCAAATGTAACCACATCGTCGGCCGCGGCCGTAGCCATACACATGAGGAATGTAACGGCAATCACGAAGTTTTTTATCTTTATCATAATATGTGTTATTGTGATATTTGGAACCAGTAGTACTGATTTGAGGTATAATTATTTAAATTGACTGTCGTGCCCGAGAGCATGTCGTAGTGCATGCCGGTCGATGACGGGGCCAGCAGGGCGGCCGGCGTGCCGTTGTCGCCGTATATCAGGTAGAACGAGTCGGCCGGACGCGGATTGGTGACCGATCGGTCGCCGAGACGCTTAATGCGGTTCTGAGACTTATATCGGTTCAGAAGTTTTTTTGCCTGTGGCATGTCGGGCTCCCTGACTATGTTTTCAAGCATGTCAGTCTGCCAGCGGGCAAGTTGCAGCCCGTCGGTCTTGAGGCCTTCGGTCCGAGGCTGCGATACAGGCTCTGGAGCCGGGGCTTGGGTCACCTGTGGCTCGGGCTCGGCGACGGGAGCCTCGGCAGGCTGCAGGTCGGCTTCTGCTTCGGCGGCAGCCGTTGATGGGGCCATATATTCCTCGGGTTCGGCTGCCGGCTGTTCGGTCACAGTCTCGGCCTCCTGTACGGGCTCTTGTTCAGCGACAGGCTCTTCATCAGCCTTTTGTGGTTGGGGCGCCGTTTTTTTAGCACCGCCTTTTTTACCGGACGAGATGCTTGATTTCGTTACATAACCGAACACGCGAATCATGTCGCCTCGCGGCTGCACGAGATACTCGCGGTTGTATTCCGATATATTCCTGATAATGCGTCCGTCGGTCTGTGATTGAGGGTCGACCGATACAAGATACTTTGTTATCTCGATTTTGAGCAATGCGTCACAGGCCGCTTTGGCATCGGCCTCGTTAGGTGCCGAAGACTCGGCATAGACATAGTCGCCGCTCCTCTTGATCTCGTTCATCTGCCGGGAAAATGATTTTCCCTCATCGGCCACGGCGGCCAACGACGTTATCAATAGGGTGAAAGCAACAAAAAGCCGTATTTTACTAAGCATGTTATTTAGTTTTTAAACAGGTTTTTGATATTGGAGGTCGGCACAAAAGCATTGAGCCTTGCCGTCGCGGTGCCGTTGCCGGTTGAGATTGACTCGAGCGGTACCGACACACGCAGCACATGGTTATAGCCGAGCTGGGCGTTGTGCATTATCACGAGCACGTCGGCCTCTCCCGTGTTCTCGTCAATCGACACGGTTCCGACAAAAGGCATGCAGCCGTTGAGCATGGAGTAGGCCACAAATTGCTGCACCGTGGTCTCAATGAGCTGTTCTTTAAGGCCGAATATCTGATGGCGTATGTTGAGCCTGATGTCGCGCGCCTTTTCGATGTCATAGTCAGTGAAGAGGTTGATGAGGCTTTCCTGATACAGGTTGCTGTCAAACACTGATTGGAGGGCGGTGCTGTCGGCCCCGCGGGTATAGTAGCGTTCTGACTTCAGCGCACAGTCGAGATAGCTGCCGGCCCGCTCGACCAATAACGAAGTCAGCGTGTCAGCATACAGCGAGGATGATGTGGCGCTGCGATCCCGTGTCGGGCAGTCCTGTATCCTCACGCTGTTTATCTCACCGGGCAGACGGCGGTCGTTCTCAAGCATGCGGCGGCCGAGAATCAGCTCATGGTCAACAGGGAACGTGATGTGGCAGACGGGCTGGCTTTTTTCGCCCCATATCATCGTGACAAGGTCGGGGTCGACCTGACACGAAAACATGATTGTTGTATCTTGCTGTATAACGCCGATCGACTCCACACCTCCGCGATGGAATGTGAACCTGTCCTCTATGAGCTGCTGTATGACCGACTTGGGCCTGTCGAGCGGCAATGTGAGCGACAGCCAGTAGCGCTCGACAAAGTCGGCTATCTGTGGATTGATTATGCTTGACCGCAGCTGCTGTGGGAAAATGCTGAATCCGATATGTTCCACACAGCCGTCGGCCACTCTTACCGTGATATCACGCTTGCCGTGACCGGCCGTGACGGTCGTGTCGCCCGACGGCCACTCTATCGCTATATGGCGTGAAATCTCCTCAAGCCCGTCAGACCTGAAGGTTCTGCCGTCACAGGTGTTTTCAATCCCCCCGATAATCAGGAAGATTGAAAACACAAGGATTAGTTTGCCGTACGGCATCATCTTACAAGATACACACATACTGTTATCTGTGGAAGCTGCGGCTTTCGGCCCCGCGCTGCCAGTAGCCAGCTACGAGCTCGCCGTTTTTGAACTTCGTGCGTGTGATAACGTCGCCGGGACGCAGTTCAATGCTCTCGTGGGCGGCATTGCGCAGGTCGAGGGTATAATTGCTTGTGACCTTGATCTCACCGTCCAGGCCGCTTGCCGGGCCGCTGTATGTTCCGAACGGAACTTTTATCGATGACTTAGGTTGTGGTACAGGTTGCGTATTCTTGTCATCCGGCTTTTCGGTAACGGGCTCTTTCACCAAGGTATCGGTCGGCTCGGGGGCGGTGGTAGTGTCAACGGGCTCTTTAATCTCTTCAGTCTCAGGCCCGGTGGGCGTTACTTGCTCAGTCTCCCCGGGTTTGTTTCCCTTAGGTTCTGAATTGTCTGAGTCATTCAGCCATACAAAGGCGATGACGCCTCCGATCACGATGAGGGCAATGACACCGATTAACAGCTTGCCATATTTATCCATGAATGATTTGGGCGGAGGACATTCGCGCAGCGGTTTCTGACATTCCTCACACACGAAATCCTTTCGTGCGGCTATCTGCTGCACTTCTTTTGATTTGCATTTTGAGCAGCTGTCGTTAAGGCAGATGCCGTAACGGTAACGCAGGTGGTCTTTTCTATTTGTTGCCATGATTTATTGTTGATTTAATGTGATTTGATTTGTGTCTTTTTTTACATTGCGGGGGGCATTGTCGGGGGC
>CAMWLW010000030.1 GCA_947175245.1 uncultured Bacteroidales bacterium | reverse complement strand
GCATATTAGAGCGATCTTACACTCATTTCAGCCTACTTTTTGCATATTAGGCCTTGATTAAACAATGGTTCTTTGACAAGTGAAGAAAATCTGCGAGCAAACAAAAAGTAATTCAGATAGTTATCGGACAATCGTTGGACATTTTCGGACAAAAATCAAGTCCAACGAATAGTCCAACGCGAATTGCCTCGTTTTGCCAGATTTTGCGGTGTCGGAGAAAAAGAAAGAATCCCGAAAATCGTTGATTTTCAGGATTCTTCCGCGATTTGATTTCGCTTTGAGTGGTCCCACTAGGGCTTGAACCTAGGACTCCCTGATTATGAGTCAGGTGCTCTAACCAACTGAGCTATAGGACCTCACTGCGATTTGTGCCGCTGTGATATTATTTTCGTTGTGCAAAGGTAGATACTAATATCTAATTATGCAAATTTTTGATGGCATTTTTCTTTTTGTAAAGTATATTACTTGGACTTGGATTTGGATTCACGATTGTAATTATAGCCGTATGCATAGCCGTAGCCATATCCATAGCGATAAGAATAACCGTAACCGTAGCGTCCATGTGATGTACGTGTGCCGTTGAGGATAAAGGCCATGTTTTTATACTTCTTGTCCTCATAGAGGCGATCAAGATCAACGAGCATTGAGCGTTCAAGAAGTCCGGCGCGTACAATGAAGAATGTGCGGTCTGCGTATTGGTCAATAATCTGCGCATCGGCAACAACCTCAATAGGCGGACAGTCAATAATTATGTAATCAAAATGTTGCTTCAGTTCGTCAATCAGTTTTGCAAATCGAGGCGATTCAAGTAGTTCCGTGGGGTTAGGTGGAATAGGGCCTATCGGAAGGATATTGAGGTTCTCACAAGTAGGACTTTGTACGATCAGAGGCAGCAGATTTGTTTCACCACCGCTGAGATAGTTCGACAGTCCAAGTTTGGGAGAATTGACATATTCAGATGTTGAGCCGTGTCTCATGTCACCGTCTATGATCAGGACTTTCCTGTTCTTTAGGGCTATAGACATACCCAAATTCACTGAAATGAACGATTTACCCGAACCGGGGTTGAAAGATGTTAGTGCAATAACTTTTGAACCTTCAGTTGCATTGCACATGAATTCAACGTTCGTGCGGAGTACACGGAAAGCCTCGTTTATGATATTGCGTTTACCGGCTTTGACCAAAATCTGCTCCCTGTCTACGTTGACTTTGCCTTTTGATTTGCTCACATACTGCGGAATCTCACCAAGGAACGGTACGGCAAGATGTTCAACATCTTTACGTCCGCGTACCTTCGTATTAATAGATTCTTTAAGGAATGTAACACCGAAAGGTATCGCCAATCCCAATACGAAGGCCATTAGTAAAGTTTTGCGTCGATTGGGCGTTACGGGGACACCGGATGCGCCAGGCTTGTTGATGATGCGGGTATTATAAGCGGTGAATGCTTGTGAAAGTTCGTTTTCCTCTCGTTTCTGGAGTAAGAAGAGATACAGTGACTCTTTAACTTTCTGCTGACGTTCTACCGATAGCAGATTCTTGGCTTGAGTGGGGTTCGATGCCAAACGCGATATAGTTTGGGCCTCAGTTCCTTGTAACGACTTGAGTTGGGTGTCAAGGGCTATGATCTCGTTGTCAATAGTACGGATGATTGCCTGACGCTGGGCCGATAGTTGATCGTCAAGTTGAGCTACCAACGGGTTCTTCTCGGATGATTTAGCGACTAACGAATTGCGTTGAAGCAGGGTAGTGTTGTACTCGCCGATAAGTGTTTGTATATTTGAGCTTTGAATGCCGCTATTGGCCGGGAACAGCTGGTTGTGAGTGTCATCAGCCGTGAGGTATGAGCGAATGTATCGAGCCATTGCCAGTTGGTTATTTACCTCAAGTATTTTAGCCTGAGTTTGCTGATTCTGGGTCATGTACATAGAGGCTGCAGTCTGAATATCAGGTACCAGGTTGGCGCTTTTATATGTCGATATATCTGAGTCGACGTTACCTAACTCAGCCTCAATGACGCCGAGACGTTCATTAATGAAGTTAGATGTTGATACTGCAATTTGGTTACGGTCTCTTACCCAATTTTCATTGTAGACAGCTATAACAGCATTGATTACATCTTCGGCGCGTTCTGCAGATTGGTCGGCCATAGTGATATGCAATACCGAACCCTTTTCGTCTGACTGAACGACCCCAAGTCTCGCGTTATATGAGTCACGAGCGGCAAATAGTGGTTTTTTGCGTATAGATAGTTCTACTGTTTCTCCGCTGTGATATGCCGATGTAGGAGATACCATCAGGTATCCCATCGGAGTATTGATAGTATCATTCAATACGCCTGTGAATGATTTACTGTATTTTTCATCGCCTGAGATTATCACATCTTTTATAACGACAGTACTGTCAGCGTCTACTGTTAGTTTCATGGTGAAAGAGCCATTGGACGGAAAACCGGCTAATGTCAGTCTTATAGGAAGATTGTAACCGTAGGCTACCACATCATGAAAAGTACCTTCGTGATAATAATTGATGTCCAACCCGAGACGTTCGACAACTTCGGCCATAACGTCCTTTGCCTTGAGGTTGGCTATCTCATTCTGAATGTTCGCTTTTGATCGGTTAAGTCCTAATGCCGATAATTCCTCATCTCCATTATACTGCCCTCTCAAGCTGTTTTTTATAAGTACATCAGCTGACCGAGTATATACGTTCGGTGTACGGAGCAGATGAAAATATGCTATACCTACACAGATGAACACCGACAGCAAAATCCACGGCCAATGGCGTAGGGTCATGAAAACGATATCCAGTATAGGTACTGTGTTGGAACTGTTACCGGTTTTTTTACTTGTATTTTCTTTCAATTCTGCCATGACTTTAATTTAGCGTGTCAATATAAATTATCGGGTGAGAGTGATTATTAGAGTTGCAATAGTGGTAGCGAATGATCCAAGAGTAATCCAGAAAGACGGCGTGTAGGGTGTGTTGCCGTTTGGCGTTGTTTCACGTTTTGCTTTATCATTTGGCTCCACATATATTACATCATCTTGTTGTAGGTAGTACACCGGTGATGATGCAAGTTCCTGTGCATTGAGAAGATTTACACGGTAGGCCTCCTGCTGACCACCACCGAGATTGCGCATCACCAGGATATTTTCGCGCATACCGTTTATCTTCAAGTCGCCAGCCATTGCGATGGCATCGATTATAGTCATGTGGTCTCGGTTAAATTCATAACGGCCAGGAGATTTAACCTCACCAATTATAGATACACCTGTGTTAGCAAACTCAACAGTAACTATTGGATCTTTGACAAGGTCTTCTTTCATTAAATCTGCAGTGATCTTCTCTGCAATCTGCTCACGGGTCAATCCTGCAATATGCAGTTTGCCTAATACCGGGAAATTAATGTCGCCGGCTGAGTCAACAGTGTATAATGAAGTCTGACCGGTACTATTTGTTTCTGTTCCTACTGAATTTGTATTAGAAGTAGTCTGACCGAGTCGATTTTGTACTTGCACAAGATTAAATAGTAATGATAATGCAGGATCCTGAGTACTTACCAATATCGAGAGTTTGTCTTCCGGTTTTACTTTGATCTCAAGTATTTGGGCCGCTTGTACCATAGAGCCTGTTTCTAATTCGGGAAAGTAGGCTACATTTTTGGGAGTCGAGCAGGAGCCAAGCATAAGGCTCGCTGCAAGTATTCCGGTTGCTATGAATTTTATGCGCATAATATGATATTATTTTTATTTATTACTTAATTAATTCAAGTTCAGTGGTATCTATAGTCATCTTGGCTGCACCGAATAGGTCGACACGTACAATAACCTCGCTTTTGCCTTCTATTGTCTGAAGCACCTCGCCTTCAACTCCTTTCAAGTGCCCACGGATTATCATCACACGGTCGTTAACTTTCAATGGGACTTCTTCAAAAACTATTGGTATGTCAGATTGACCAAGCATAAACCGCAGCAAATCTATCTGCGAATCAGGAACTGTTGCTAACGGACACGATGAACCATTACTTGTACGTGCTGCTTTGTTGACCATGAAGCGGTTGATATAAGGAAGTGTCACTAAATGACGGCGCTCAAACTCAGTACATTTGATAAATACCGTCAGCGGAAGTACAACCTTTTCTACCGTAGCTTTTTTTCCATTTTTCCAAAGGCGCATTACCGACTGCTTTGCTACATAAGTTTCGTAGCCTTGTGATGTCAGTTTCTGCTGTACTGCTTTCTCAGTATTGTTGTTTACCAATGCCACGTACCATTTACGAGTCTCTATATGACTAGTGCCACCAACGTCATTAGGCGCTGTCTCAACACTGGTACACTCTAAGCTCGTATTCACGTGATTCTATAAGATTGGTTTAAATCAATTTTGCCTTCCGAATATCAATAGCGGCGCAAATTTACAAAAATTCTATTACATAAACCTATGCCCGTAAGTAAAAAATGTATTTAATCTAGATTTTCGTATTTGGAGTGATTGCTTTTGAATTCGGGAACGATTTGTTTCATCTGGGATACTGTATGCATGTCGTCCATACGGTCAGCATCGTGGATTAATTGTTCAATCTGTTCGCGTACGGCTTCAAAGTCATATTTGCGTACCTTGGCGATTTTGATTTTTGAATGGAAAGTAGGTAACGTCAGCTCCTCGTCATTCAGGACTTCTTCATACAACTTTTCTCCGTCTCTGAGGCCTGTATATTTTATCTCAATATCTCTGGCTCCGCTCAGCTGAATCATTCTCATAGCCAGGTCGGCAATTTTAACGGGATTGCCCATATCGAATACAAAAATTTCTCCGCCCTTACCCATGCTGCCGGCCTCGAGAACGAGTTTGCAGGCTTCGGGTATAAGCATGAAGTAGCGGATGATGTCGGGATGAGTAACTGTAACCGGGCCGCCATTCTTTATCTGTTCCTTGAAGAGTGGAATGACCGAACCGTTTGACCCCAGGACATTGCCAAATCGTGTGGTCACGTATCGTGTCGAACCTTGTTTGGTGCCTTCGCAGACGGCATTATCAAGACTCTGGACGTATATCTCGCATATACGTTTGGATGCGCCCATTACGTTTGTCGGATTCACGGCCTTATCAGTAGACACCATGACAAATTTAGCGGTGTTGTATGTAAGTGCCAAATCTGCTACGATTTTTGTACCCATTACGTTGTTCCTGATGCTCTCCATCGGGTTATCTTCCATCATTGGTACATGTTTGTATGCTGCCGCATGAAAGACGTATTCGGGTTTGAATCTCCTGAAAATATCATCCATGACTGTCGCATTACATATATCTGCCACAATTGTCGGTGCCACAATCCCGGGATAAAATTTGGCCATCTTGAGCCGGATGTCATGGAGAGGCGTCTCAGCCTGGTCAATGAGGATGAGTGCTTCGGGACCGAATGATGCGATCTGCTGTGCGATCTCGCTGCCTATGCTGCCGGCGGCGCCGGTGACAAGAATTCTTTTGCCTCCAAGCATATCCTTCAGGGCGTCCATGTCTACCTGTATTTCTTCACGGGGTAGCAGGTCTTCAATTTTTACCTCCTGTAACTTCGAGTGCGCTATGTCTGAGTGCCCGTCCCATTCATCCTCTTCAGGAACCATGTACAAACGTATGTCGGCATTGAGCAAAGCATCCACCATTGCAGTGTTGTTCCTGAGCTTTTCGCGTTTAAGCGGCGATACAAGTATTCCTGTCGCGCCGCGTTTCTTCAATTCTTCAACAAGCGAGTCATCGTTGTGGAATACCGGAACGCCCATGAGGCTGTGGTTCTTCATTTCCTTATCGTCGCTGATAAAGCCGACGAGCTCAAACTTTGATTCGGGTCGGCGTATACTCTTCGCTAACGCGACACCTCCCGTCAGGACTCCGTAAATGAATACCCTCTGCTGATTGTTGGGCGTGCGGCATACAACTGCGTCAAAGATTCGCTTAACCCATATTCGCACTGACCACATTATCGTCAGGCCCATCAGGCAGGTCAGCAGAATGTCAGAAAAGTAAAACTCGGCCAAATTGTCATTGGGCATGATAAAATACTGAAGCCACATCACGCCTAACATACCGATGAATAGAGCTATTCCCAGTCGCTGCAAATCTACGAACGACGAGAAACGGAAAACACCCATATATGTGCGGAAAACCCTGAAGCACACTATGAATACGACCATGAACAGCAACAGTGAGCATAGTACAGCTATAAACGAACTCGCCGTCGATAATAGTCCGTGATTCAATATATACGCCAGCATGCCTGACGCCAGCAGAATTCCGCAGTCCAATGCAAGTACACTCCAATAGGGCAGTGCGCTTTTACTGAAATACCACGAGAACGCTCTATGCAGAAGTTTGAATTTCATATCCAATATTTTATAGGAATGTATCCGTTGTTTTATCGTAATTGAAATATCTCAGTCATTGACAATCTCAACATAATCGGGGCTTTCTACTTCGATTGAAGCCGCAAGCAGACCTGGGAGCTCTATTAAAAATCGCTTTTTAGCCGATCCTCTTATTTTGAGAAGTCGGCCTTCAAGTCCATTTATTGAACCGTCGCACACCATTCTTACCGTAGCCCCGTACATATTGGGAGTGATTTCATCGGGCGTATAGAACTTTGGTGTTTTCGTGTATTCTACAGCTGCCATGAACCTATTCATATCGTTCGTCGGCACAGTCATTGGTGTGCAGTACGGTGCTCCTTTCACAAACCTATACTGAAGGGTTGCAGTCTTTGCGACTATTTTGTCCAGTTTGTCTTTATCTGAATGTACAAAAAGCAAGTCTTGGATAACAGGTACCTGAATTCTGACCCTCTTACTGCCATTTGTCATTATTTTTGAAGTCAGCGGTGTGAATACTTCAAAGCCCATCTCTCCCAGTTGTTTGTATGCCGGAAGTTTTGCGTTTGGCCGTTTAAGGTCGCGCATTACAAACCATTGCTGTTGAGATTCACTAACTGTCTCCATTAGGTAACATGTTAAGGTTTAGGCAATATTCTCTAATCCTGCCTGAATGTATATATTGTTGTCATTCAAGCAGTTTTGCCTTGTTTGATTGCTGGTTGAGCAATTCCTATGTCTAACAAGTTGATAATAACTCATTCTATAGCACTGTACCCTCGGTATAACTCAATGAGATTTCATGGGGATATTTATGCTATCGCAAAGTTAGCAATAATATTTAAAAAATTATAATTTTTGCGTGGGATTTTTAAATGTGTGTATAAACAAAGAGAGGCAAGCAACTTGCTTGTCTCTCTTTGGAAGTGAAGCGGAGAGGACGAGATTCGAACTCGTGGTAGGATTGCTCCTACGTCAGTTTAGCAAACTGGTGGTTTCAGCCACTCACCCACCTCTCCTTTCCTGCGGTGGTTTCCGCTTTTGCTCTGCAAAGGTAGAATTTAATTTTGTCCTGTGCAAATTTTTGTCTGAATTTTACGCCACATTCTTTAGTTGTCTTTTTAAAACAATGATTACTAATGTTGTAGCAATTATGCTGACGGCGATTAGCGGAATCTGGGGTAGTGTGCTGTCGACAGTCTGACCCAATGTGTCAAGATTTACTGATGTGCCTTTTTGTTCGCCAAGCCACATCGCCGTCACTGCCAGGATGTTATTCGTCGCATGTGCGATTATGCAATACCATAGATTATTGCCCCAAAGCAGTATGTAGCCGAAGAATATGCCCAGTAGCAGGCGTGGAACGAAGCCGAAGAACTGAAAATGCAGAAAGCTGAAAATGAATGCGGCAACCCATACGGCGACCTGTGGGTTGAGTCGCCCCGATGTCAATATGCGTTGGAGGGCGCCTCTGAAGAACAGCTCTTCTGACAGGCCCGCCATCACGCCGACAATCAGTAATGTGACTATGAACGACCCGACTGAATTTGTACCCATAAGTATTTGCGTCGCGGCGGCGGCCGATTCCTCGAGGCTGCGCAGTGTGGCTTCAAGGCTTGCCATCGACTCGGGTAGCTTCAAGTTGTTGTTCCATTCTATGATCATGTTCATTGTCGGAATTGCGGTGGCGAGGGCGAGAATTATCAGCAGGGTGGGGTATAATTTCGGCTTGTGGTCTATGGCCAGCATGGTGGCCGGCAGCTTTGTCGACAAGACGGCTGTCACTAATGCGGGCACTATAAATATGAATATTGCCTGAAAGAGTGTGAGCACTCTCATCAGTGTTGTGGGGTCGCTGATGCGGGGCGACAGCAGTGAGCTGATAAGCGAGAACAGGCACAGGAAAAAGAAGAATGTGCCGAATAGTATTGCCAATGATGCACCCGGACGTGCTACAAATTGTTTGTTTCTCGGAGTTTGCTGTAACATATATTGTTGCGGTTTAAATTTCAATTAAATGTTGAATCCAGATAAAATGCCTGAGTCAGTGAGCGATACTGTTCGGTATATCGTTTGTTATCACTGCTTCTGATAATCAGAGTCTCGTTTATATAGGTATGTGTCAGCCCTTTATTCAGTTCAAGCATTACCCTTATGGGGGGCGTGTATGTATTGGGTTGTATCAGAGTCCGGCGTGCGCAGTCCAGTCGGTTCAACGTTGCGTCATATATCAGACGGTCTGACTGTTCGGCCGGGGCGATTAGTGATAAAGTCCCATTCGGGTCTAACATCGTCACGGCCCATTCTATCAGGCTCGCCGGGCTGAGCAATGCCTGGTGACGCGCGACGGCGCGTTGTGCGAGCGGCGATTTTAACGCTTCGTCAAAGAACGGCGGATTGCTGACAATTGCATCAACTTTGTCGTCAGCCGTGTAATCAGTGAAATTGCAGTTTATAACTTCGATACGGTCGGCCCACGGTGATTGGGTCACATTTCCACGTGCTTCATCGGCTGCACGGCTGTCAATCTCTATGGCGGTGATGTGTGCATCGCCAAACCGCTGAGCCAGCATCAACGCGATTAACCCGCTGCCGCAACCGACATCAATGATGTGTCGTGGCCTATGCCCACTGCATGCCCAGGCTCCGAGCAACACGCCGTCCGTACCAATTTTCATTGCCGATGCGGTATCGTTGATTGTAAATTGTTTGAATCTGAACATTTGGTTCCTGTTGCGGGTTTACATGAGTGACTACCTGAAAATGCGATGGCAAAGGTAGCGACAATTTTTGGGTTTTAGAATTCAAATTTATAATTTTGTGAATTATACAGTGAATAATATATATTAATATGGATATAACCTCAGCCCGTTTCATAACCAGTTGTCCTGATGTATCAAAGTGTCCCGCAGGCGACAGGCACGAGTATGCATTCATTGGTCGCAGTAATGTCGGCAAATCATCACTCATCAATATGCTCACAGGCCGTAAATCATTGGCCATGACATCATCAACTCCCGGCAAGACAATGCTTATCAACTATTTCCTGATTAATGATGAGTGGTATATCGTCGACCTGCCCGGCTATGGATATGCCCAGCGCAGTAAGGACAGCCGCCTGGCGCTTGAGCGCATGATCAAAGGGTATATAGCCGGTCGCAGTCAGATGACAAACCTCTTCGTGCTCATCGACGGTCGCCATAAGCCTCAGCGCAATGACCTCGAGTTCATGCAATGGCTCGGTGAGGAGGGTGTACCGTTCAGCATAGTCTTTACTAAGCTGGATAAGCTCAGTTCTACCGCCGCCAAAAAGTCAGTCGCCGTATATTGCGAGCAGCTGCTCGAGCAGTGGGAGGCTCTGCCCCCGATATTCAAGACGTCAAGCGAAGACGGCCGCGGCCGCTATGAGCTGCTCGACTATATCGAGGAACTGAATAAACTGCCCCGTGCTCCCGAGGTCGTGGAATGAAGTTGATGTAATATTGAACAAACACACACGCACACATGTTATATATGTACATTACGAACCTTTAAACACTCTATACACTATGGACGCTAAAAGAATTACAAAAGAGCAAATTGCCAGAGCCCGTCAGACTTATGCCGGAATGTCTATCGACGCCGCTGATAGAGACACGGCCACTGCCCGCGAAGTAAAAAACGACGTCAGACAGCTCAATAACAATCCGCGTAACAGCGATATGTAATAATCTGAAACACGAATTTATAACTGCATCCGGTCATCTGCATTCAGTTGAGGTGGCCGGATGCAATTGTGTTTTAAAGTAAAAATTCATTAGCAGTATGCGTGTCGGTAATCCCTTTTTTAGTAATTTTGAACTGAGAATTAATGCTGACGCTACGTGATAACCTCAAACTTCAATACATATTACGATAATATTGATTCAGACTTTTGGCGAAATCTTTGCGTCAAAGAGGGCGAGCTATGCTGTTTTGACAAAGGCGAACTGTTTGCCGAGCGAGGGCAAGTCGCCCGTTACATCGGGTATATCAAGTCGGGTACATTAAAGTATGTAACCTATTCGTCAGACGGTTCAGAGCATGTGGTCGGTTTGGAGTTCGCCGGTGAGTTTGTGGCCGACTTCCCGTTCTCGCTTTATGGCATGCCGTCGCGCGTTTCCATTGTTGCGGTGACGCCGTGTGAGATATATTGTGTTTCTGCTGCCGACATAGGGCAGCGCATGATGTCAGACGAGGAATTGTACAAGATGATTGCTGAATCTACGGCCGCGCTGTTTGACACGACCTATAACCGATATATTGACATGCACACAAAGTCGGCTCAGGAACGATATACTGAACTTATTGCCCGTTACCGCGATATCTTCTCGTTGTTCTCACTCAAAGACATTGCCTCATATCTCAATATTACACCGACCCATCTGAGCAGGTTAAGAAAATCGTAACTATTCTTCGCGTTTCGTTTTGCAGATTGGTCTGTAATATGTAATTTTGATAAAAAATATACACAATCATGGCACAACTGACATTCACTCCCGACGAACGGCTGATTCTACGTGACAATTACAGGCGTCTTGTCACCCTGTGTGCCGACCTCGATGAGCCGATAGATTTCAAGGAACTCAAGGCGGTTATATCACAGGCCGTCTCAGACGACCGCTGCATGCGCGACAAGCACGGCATCAATCCCGTTGTGCATGATATCACGACGGCGGTTACATTTTGTGAGCGCGTCAGTCCCGACCGCAATATCGTTATCGCCCTGCTGGCCTACCGCATGTGCAATATCGGAGCCATGACCGAGGCCGACGCCGAGACCCGTTGGGGCAGCGACGTCGCCAAGCTCGTGCATGGTCTGCTCAAAGTCTCGACCCTGTATGGCAAGAACGCTTCGGCCACTGTTGTAAGCGACAATTTCAGGCGGCTGCTCATGACGTTTGCCGAGGATATACGCGTTATCATCATGATGATTGTCGAGCGCCTCACGCTTCTCAAGGCCATTAATCATCATCCCGACGAGAGTTTCGTGCGCGACATCGCTTATGAAGCCAACTATCTCTATGCACCGCTGGCCCACCGACTCGGACTTTACTCGATAAAGTCAGAACTCGAGGATATGTCGTTAAAGTACACTAACCGTAAGACATATACCGAGATTGCCCGTCAGCTCAATGCAACCAAGACCAAGCGTGACGCCTACATCGCCGAGTTCATCAAGCCCGTAAAGGAAAAACTCGAGCAGGCCGGCCTGAATTTCGACATCAAGGGCCGCACGAAGTCAATCTACTCGATTTGGAATAAGATAAAGAAGCAGAAGGTCGATATGGAGCATATCTATGACCTGTTTGCCATACGTATAATTCTTGACACGCCGCCAGAGCGCGAAAAGAGCGACTGCTGGATGGTCTACTCGCTCATCACCGACATGTACCAGCCCAACCCGTCGCGCATGAAGGACTGGATAAGCATACCCAAGAGTAACGGTTACGAGTCGTTGCATATCACCGTCTACGGCCCCGAGAACAAGTGGGTCGAGGTGCAGATACGCACACGGCGTATGGATCTTGTCGCCGAGAAAGGTCTCGCTGCCCACTGGCGCTACAAGGGTATCAAGAGCGAGAGTAATCTCGATGCCTGGATGAACAATGTGCGCGATATCCTCGAAGCCGGTGAGAACGGCCCGATGGAACTGATGCGCAATTTCAAAATGGATATCTATGACAAGGAGGTGTTTGTGTTCACTCCCAAGGGTGACCTGTTCAAGTTGCCCCAGGGCGCCACACTGCTCGACTTCGCTTTCAATATCCACTCCAAACTCGGATGTCAGTGTACCGGCGGCCGTGTCAACGGCAAGACCGAGAAGCTCGGCTACAAGCTGCAGAGCGGTGACACGGTTGAGATAATGACATCGTCGTCACAGCAGCCCAAGCTCGACTGGCTGAACATCGTTGTCACATCCAAAGCCCGTAGCAAGATACGCCAGACCATTAACGAACAGCGGTCGCACGGCACCGAGCTTGCCAAAGAGATGATTCAGCGCCGTTTCAAGAACCGCAAGATCGAGATGGAAGAGTCTACCCTCATGAAAGTGATAAAGAAGATGGGCTACAAGACTGTAACCGACTTCTTCACCGAGGTTGCCGAGGAACGGCTCGACATCAACACCATCATCGAGCGGTATCTCGAATTGCAGGAGCCCGTTGTTGAAGAGGAGGCTGTGCGCAGCGCCAGCGAATTTACACTACAGGACAATGAGGTTACCGAGCGTACGCATGCCGATGATATCCTCGTTATCGGTGAAAATCTCAAGGGACTCAATTACCGCCTCTCGAAGTGCTGCAACCCCATCTATGGTGACGATGTGTTCGGTTTCATATCGGCCGAGGGTGTCGTGAAGATTCACCGCCATGACTGTCCCAACGCTCAGAACATCAGGAGCCGTTATCCCTATCGTGTTATCAAAGTGCGCTGGTCGGGAAAAGCCGGCTCGCAGTTTATAGCCGTATTGCGTGTGGTAGGCAATGACAACATCGGCATTGTAACCAACCTCACATCTATTATAAATAAGGAGAAGAGTGTCACCCTGCGCAGCATTGCCATCGATTCAAATGACGGCATGTTCCAAGGTAACCTCACGGTCGGCGTCAACGACCTGTCGGCACTCAATCAGCTAATAAAGAAACTTATCACAGTAAAAGGTGTAAAAAATGTACAACGCAGCAACTAAATTTATCGCGGGTGCCCTGTGTGTGCTCGCCATCACATCATGTAACAGCGAGAGCGAGTCGGCCCGTGCAGCCCGACTGCTTTATGAAGAAGCCGGCAAGGCCAACATCGCCGGTGAGCCTGTTCGGGCAATCGCATTGCTCGATTCGCTGAAAAATGCCTATCCGGCCGAGACCGAGTGGCAGCGCGCGTCGATGAAGCTGCGCCCCACGCTTATAATCAATGCCAGCGACCAGCAGATACGTGCCGTCGACGACTCGTTGCTTGTGCTTGAACAGGAACACAACAGCCTTCAGTCCAAGATGAAGGTTATATCAAACGCACAGCTTGTGGAACCTTATTATGTCGACGCTGCGAGCTATGACCCACAGTTTATGAACAGCACGGGCATACAGCCGCGCGTGTCGACCATCGGTCAGATGTACTTCCTGTCATCGGCCAACGGCGGGGCACTCAAGCACACCGGGTTCACCATATCATGTGATGGTGAGAGTGTGCAGGGCGGCCCGATTGCCTATGACGGTGAGCTCAACTATCGCATCGACGGTAGCGAGATTGTCACCTATCCGGCCGAGCAGAGTGATGCTGTCGGAGCGTTCGTAAAGGCTCATAAGGGCAGTCCTATGACACTGACGCTTACCGGTGCTAAAAATAAGACGATGAAGCTGACACCCAAGCAGATTGATGCCATAATCAACTGTTACGACTATTCGCACACCATCATGGATGCCCGTCAGCTCGCGTTTGAGAAGGAGCGTCTGAACCGTCAGCTCGAGATAGCCCGTTCACAGGCCGAGCGTCTCGCCACACAGTCGGGCGACTGATTTCACCGGCCGAACTGCCTGTCGAGCCATCTGAACATCGACGCGTAGACAGCATTCCTGACGGCCGGCGATGACAATATCAAGTCGTGCAGGCCACCCGGTACAGTCACCTCGGTAACATCGGGGCCCAGTCGGCGTCCCCATTTGCTTATATCAGCCACATTGAGCACGGCGTCGCCCTCGCTCACGTGCTCGCTGTCGACGCTCTTGTTACTGTGCATGAGCAGTATGGGAACGGTGATATCAGAGTGCTTGCGCAGGTATTGCTGCCCCTCCTGTATGGCTCTCACCCAACCGCTTGTAACGGGGGGAGATACCAGCAGTTTCTTTGTCGTGTCAAATTTCCACTCTCCGTTGTAATCGGCGTTGAGGCTTTCGCCATAGCTCGGGTTGTTTCCCTGACTTATCGATATATTTGGGAACCGTGAGCCTATGCAGCTCACTATAGGGATAAGGAAATTGCGAGTGAAGCCGTTCATGTTCCACCCGAGGAACGGACTGTTGAGTATGAGGCCGCCGACGTCATTTGACGGGTGACTGTTCATGTACAGCGAGGCTATTAATCCGCCGGTCGAGTGGCCTATAATCACGATGGTATCTATGCCTGCTTTTGTCATGTCAACGACAGTCGAATCAATGTCGGGAAAATACTCATTGAGGTTGCGGGCCTGATAACGTTTCATGCCCGGACGCAGTGAGCGGCCGTAACGTCTCAGGTCAACTGCCCTGAAATTCCATCGGTGAGCTACGAGGCTGTCGCCTAAAGCGCCCTGAAAGAAATAATCGTTAAATCCGTGTATGTAAACCACGCCACGTCCGCCGGGCACAATGCTGTCGTGCTTTATAATGGTCGATACAACTTTACCCTGGTAATCATCGGGTTGGCTGACAGTGCGGTAGCTGTAGTGTGAGAGCAGCGAGTCGGGCTTCCATTGTCCGAACATACCGGCCGAGCATATAGTCGAGAAGATGATAGTTAATAACAGTCGCATAATGAGTCTTGAATTTAGTTGTGTAACATAAATATAAACCCATCACGACGCGTTAATGTTCAGTGGCGGCAGAGTGGAGTGGGGGATATCAGTCAAATTTCTTGCGATGGAATTTGAAGCTCTCGGTCAGATACTTCTTTCTTACCATCGGGTTCTCGGCAAGCTCCTCGCTCGTGCCCTGGAAAAGAATCTTGCCCTCGAACAACAGGTATGCGCGGTCGGTAATTGACAGTGTCTCTGGGGCGTTGTGGTCGGTAATCAGGATACCGATGTTCTTATCCTTCAGTTTGTATATTACGCGCTGAATTTCTTCCACCGCTATAGGGTCGACACCGGCAAACGGCTCGTCGAGCATTATGAATTTGGGATTGATGGCAAGACAGCGTGCAATCTCGGTGCGTCGGCGTTCGCCACCCGACAGCTGGTCGCCAAGATTCTTGCGCACTTTCTCGAGTGAGAACTCGCCGATAAGCGATTCAAGCTGCTCGCGCTGCTGCTGCCTGTTGAGGTCGGGGCGCATCTCGAGTACAGCGCGTATATTGTCCTCGACCGACAGCTTACGGAACACCGATGCCTCCTGTGCCAGGTAGCCGATACCATGCTGGGCGCGTTTGTACACGGGGTAGGTGGTGATGTCGAGGTCGTCGAGATATATGTGTCCCTCGTTCGGAGTGATGAGGCCCACCGTCATGTAGAACGTGGTTGTCTTGCCGGCACCGTTGGGGCCGAGCAGTCCAACGATTTCACCCTGTGTCACGTTGATCGACACATGGTTTACCACCGTGCGCTGATGATATTTCTTGACGAGGTTGTCGGTGCTAAGTTTCATTTCAGCGTTTGTTGAGGCGTGATTCGATATAGTCGGTGAGAAGCCTTATAGCCACGGTGTTGGCACCGCCCTGGGGGATGATGAGGTCGGCAAATCTCTTGGTGGGCTCGATGTACATGCAGTGCATGGGTTTGAGGACATCCTCATAGCGGTCGATTACCATCTGGGGCGTGCGTCCGCGCTCGATGCAGTCTCGTGAGATGACACGTATGAGACGGTCATCGGGGTCGGCATCGACAAAACACTTAACGTCCATCATGTCACGCAGCACGGGGTCGGTAAGCACGAGAATACCCTCGACAATGACAACGTCGCGCGGCTCGACATGAACCGTCTCGGGCTGGCGTGTACAGGTCAGGTATGAGTATGTGGGCATTTCGACCGATTTTCCCTCTTTCAGCTGTCTCAGATGCTCTACGAGCAGTGTCCACTCGATTGCCGCCGGCTCGTCAAAATTGATTTTGCTGCGCTCCTCTACAGGAACGTGACTCGAGTCCTTATAATATGAGTCCTGGGGTATGACGGCAACCTCACCGGCAGGGAAACTGTCGATTATCTTGTTGACAACTGTGGTTTTACCTGAGCCGGTGCCACCGGCAATTCCTATTATTAGCATGGTACTGGAGTTACTTTTAGTATATTTTGGCACGAAGTTACAAAAAATTCACGATGTATAAACTCCTGTTCACGAATATTTGTGCTATATTTGTATTATATTTACACAGGTTTAATCATAAGTTTAACGACAAATCCAGAAATTATGAAAAATCACAAAATAATTCCGGCTGTAATTGTGACTATAGGTATTGCGCTACTCGGTTTGTTTATCAAGCAGGGTATCGATAACTATTCCTATCGCGACCGCATCGTGTCGGTGAGGGGTCTGGCCGAGCGCGAGGTGAAAGCCAACAGTGTCACGTGGCCTGTTGTGTATCAGTGTGCTGCCAATGACCTCAATACAATCTATACCGATATTAAGACCAAGAGCACGGCAATTGTGAAATTCCTCAAGGCCAACGGCATACAGGATAGCGAGATAGAGGTTATCGCACCAAGTGTCACTGACAATCAGGCCAATTCCTATGCCTATTCAACACCGCTTAACCGATATACTGTCAATGGCGTCATAGTCGTGACATCCAATAATGTTGACCTGGTGACATCGCTCGTAAAGCGTCAGAGCGAGTTGCTGAAGGAGGGCGTGGCTGTCGTCTCGGGCGGTTGGGACAACCGTATCACCTACGACTATACCGAGCTTAACACCATCAAGCCCGAGATGATTGCCGAGGCTACGGCCAACGCGCGTGAAGCCGCCAAGAAGTTTGCCGAAGATTCAGACAGCAAACTCGGAAAGATTAAAACAGCCTCGCAGGGCCAGTTCACAATCAACGACCGTGATTCATATACGCCCTACATCAAGAACGTCAGGGTCGTATCAACCATTACGTATTATCTTGAAGACTAAATGGATTCATCAAATATAGAAATCAAGGGGGCGCGTGTCAACAATCTGAAGAATGTTGACGTAACGCTCCCTCGCAATAAGTTTATCGTTATCACCGGCCTATCGGGCTCGGGCAAATCGTCGTTGGCTTTCGACACGCTGTATGCCGAGGGTCAGCGTCGCTATGTCGACAGCCTGTCGAGCTACGCCCGTCAGTTTGTAGGGCGCATGTCCAAGCCCGAGGTGAACTATATCAAGGGCCTGCCCCCGGCAATTGCCATCGAGCAGAAGGTGACGACCCGCAACCCGAGAAGTACGGTTGGCACGTCAACCGAAATATACGACTATCTGCGCTTGCTCTACGGGCGACTTGGCCGTACAATCTCGCCGGTGTCGGGCATGGAAGTGAAGAAGCACACGGTCAATGACGTTGTCGAGACCGCGTTGAGCTTCCCCACGTCGACGCGGCTTGCAGTCACGGCGCCGATAACGTTGCCCGAGGGGCGCACGTTTGCCCAGCAGCTTGACATCCTTGCCAAGGAGGGTTACTCGCGCCTGCTGGTCAATGATGAGTTCACCGACATTGATGATGTTATGGCTAAAGCCGGCGATGTTGATGCCGCCGACTGCTATCTGGTTATCGACCGTCTGATGGTGAGCGATGACCCCGATGAGATCAGCCGGCTTGCCGACTCGACCGAGACAGCATTTTTTGAAGGACACGATTTCATGCGTCTCGTTGTGTGGAGCGACGGCGCTGTCAGGCATTATGACTTCTCAAAGCGGTTTGAGGCCGACGGGATAACGTTCATGGAACCCAATGACCAGATGTTCAACTTCAATAATCCCTATGGTGCATGCCCCACGTGTGAGGGCTTCGGCAAGACAATGGGTATTGATGAGAACCTCGTGGTGCCCAATAAGGCGCTATCGGTGTTTGAAGATGCTGTCGTGTGCTGGAAAGGTGAGAAAATGAGCGAGTGGAAAAATGAGTTCATACGTCACGCCAGGTCGATCAATTTCCCTATTCACCGTCCGTACAACCAGCTTACGCAGGCTCAGATTAACCAGCTGTGGCACGGCGACTCACGTTTCAGTGGCATCGACGGTTTCTTCAGAATGGTCGAGGAAAATCTGTACAAGATACAGTATCGTGTCATGCTGGCACGTTACCGTGGTAAGACTGTATGTCCGACCTGTCACGGCAACCGTCTCCGACCCGAAGCGATGTGTATTAAGGTGGGTGATAAGAACATCACCGAGCTGGTAAAAATGCCTGTAACCGACCTGCGGCAGTGGTTTGACACACTGCAGCTCAGCGAGCGCGAGCTCAGCATCGGCAACCGGCTTATCACCGAGATTAAGAACCGTCTCGACTACATGATTAATGTAGGTCTCGGTTACCTGACCCTCGACCGCCTGTCTAACACGCTGTCGGGTGGTGAGAGCCAGCGCATAAATCTTGCGACGTCGCTTGGCAGCAGCCTTGTCGGTTCGCTTTATATCCTCGATGAACCGAGCATTGGTCTGCATCCGCGTGATACCGACCGCCTGATACATGTGCTGAGACAATTGCAGGAGTTGGGCAACACGGTGATTGTGGTTGAGCATGACCGCGAGATAATGGAGCAGGCCGATTATATTGTCGATGTCGGCCCGCTTGCAGGCCGTCTCGGCGGTCAGATTGTCTATCAGGGCGACTACGAGCACCTCACTGAGGCAACTGACAGCTACACGGCCAAATATCTTACCGGCAGTCTTAGTATTCCCGTGCCGCCATCGCGCCGTAAGTGGAACAGCTATATCGAGATTAAAGGCGCGGTACAGAATAACCTTAAAGATATTGATGTCAAGTTCCCGTTGGGGGTAATGACGGTGGTTACCGGTGTCAGCGGCAGCGGTAAATCGACTCTCGTACGTGACATCCTGTATCGTGCGATGTTGCGTCAGACCGGCGAGGCAGGTGATGCACCCGGTGCATTCAAAGAGCTTGCCGGCGATTTCAAGCGCGTGCAGGGGGTTGAGTTTGTCGACCAAAATCCGATAGGCAAATCGTCACGTTCCAATCCGGCCACCTACCTCAAGGCCTATGATGAGATACGCGCCCTGTTTGCCGACCAACAGGCGTCCAAGCAGATGGGTTTCACGCCGTCTACGTTCTCATTCAATGCCGACGGCGGCCGCTGTGATGAGTGTAAAGGCGATGGCTCCATAACCATTGAGATGCAGTTCATGGCCGACATCACCATACAGTGTGAAGCGTGTCACGGTAAGCGTTTCAAGCGCGAGGTGCTCGAGGTGAAGTATCACGGCCAGTCGATAAGCGATGTGCTCGACATGACGGTCAATCAGGCCATCGAGTTCTTCGGCGAGCACGACGGTACGATCGAGCGCCGCATCGTGAAGCGTTTGAAACCGTTGCAGGATGTGGGTCTCGGTTACATTAAGCTCGGCCAGTCGTCGTCGACACTGTCGGGTGGAGAAAATCAGCGCGTCAAGCTGGCATACTATCTTGCCGATGAGAAGGTGGGGCACACGCTGTTCATATTCGACGAGCCCACTACGGGTCTGCACTTCCACGACATCAACCGCCTGCTCGATTCGTTCAACCGCCTTATCGCCAACGGTCACACGGTTGTGATTATCGAGCACAACATGGACGTTGTGAAATGTGCCGACCATGTAATTGATATCGGCCCCGAGGGCGGTGACCTCGGCGGCAATATCGTCGCAACGGGTACGCCCGAGCAGATTGTCGCTCAGAACAAGGGCTACACCGCGCGTTTCCTGGCCGACGCGATAAATCACTGAATAAAATAATGGCACGCCAACTTCCCGATAAGCGGCGTGCCATTTTTGTATCAGCCCGACTCTGTCTTAGCGCAGGCGGTCGTAGCTGCGAAGTTTCTTTTCATCCTCACCCATGCGGTGACGTGCGAGCAGTGTGCAGATGAATGCACAAACCAGGCCGACGGGTGCGCCGTACCATGCAACCTGCCACAGGTCACCGAACGATGTCAGTACAATGGCAGCCGTGGCGGCCGAAGCGATAATGAGCAGCAGGCATATTGCCGCCACCATGCGTTGTAGTTTGAGATTCTTGAACAGGAAAATGTCAATGAGCAACAGCACACCGGTGAGAATATTGACGATGAGGAACACGGGGTAGTCGAGTGCCACCAGCTGGGTATCGACGGCGCCGTCGGGAGTCATTATCATGCCAAAGGGACGGATGCATACCAAAATCATAGCAAAAACACCTAACAGGAGGTAGACCGATTGCCAACGTTGAATTACCATAGTAGTTTCAGTTATATGTATGTTTATTTAATCTAAAATTGCGCCGGGTAGCGGACGCATGTTGTACTGCGATGCCATTATCTCGCCGTATGCACCTGCCGAGCGTATGGCGAGTATGTCGCCACGCCTTAGCTCGGGGAGCTCCACGTCGGTGTCAAACACGTCGCTCGACTCACATATCGGGCCTACGACGTCATATCGCATCATCGGGCGTCCTGTGATGTCGTCGCCGGTGAGCTGAATGGCGTGACGGGCCTGATACAGCGCGGGCCTTATAAGGTCGGTCATGCCGGCATCGACGATGGCAAAGCGTCGCGTCGGGCACTCCTTGATATAGAGCACACGCGTGAGCAGCGAGCCGCATTGAGCCACTATAGCCCTTCCGAGCTCAAAGTGAACCTGTTGTGACGGCTTGATTTTGAGATGCTGTTTAAACAGCTGGAAATATGATCTGAAGTCGGGTATGGGGTGGGCGTCAGGGTTGTCATAATCGATACCGAGACCACCGCCTACGTTGATGATTTCAAACTCGACACCGCGGCTTCTGAAGTGTTCAATTATTTCGTTGGCCCTCTCACACAGCAGTCGGTAGCTGTCGAGAACAGTGAGCTGCGAGCCTATGTGGAAATGCAGCCCCTTGAGGCGTATATTGGGCAGGCTGAGAGCCAGGTCGACAGTCTCGTCAAGTTGAGACATCGGTATGCCGAACTTATTCTCACTCAGTCCGGTCGTGATATACTTATGTGTGTGGGCATCAATCTCGGGATTGACACGTATCGCTATGTTGGCTGTCGTGCCCATCTTGGCGGCAAGCCGGTTGATGACTTCCAGCTCGGGCATCGACTCGACATTGAAGCACTCGATATCGTGACTCAGTCCGAGCTTTATCTCCTTATCGGTCTTACCTACGCCGGCAAATACTATCTTGTCGGCCGGAAAGCCGGCATTGAGCGCAGCCTTGATTTCGCCGCCGCTCACACAGTCGGCACCAAGCCCTGCCGCGCTGATGATGGCAAGTATCTCGGCGCGGGTGTTTGCCTTGACGGCATAGTGTACCTTGAAACGGTGATCGATCGATGCTGCCGAGAGCAGTGACTCGATAGTGCGTCTCAACAGCGCTATATCGTAATAGTAAATGGGCGTTGAAGTGCTTTTCAACAGGTCATTTTCCATTCTTAATTCTTGAATAGTTTGTCGCTGAGGGCGTTGAGGGCTTTTACCTTATCGTTCTTGCTAACGAGGAACGATATGTTGTAGTTGCTGCCGCCGTATGATATCATGCGTACCGGGATATCTTTGAGGGCCTCCATTGCTCGTGTCTCGAAGCCGGTGTTGTGCCACTCGAGGTCGCCCACGACACATATTATCACCATGTCGTGGTCGATAGTCACGGTGCCGAATTTTTTGAGGTCATTGACTATGTCGTCGAGGCCTTTGGTGCTGTCGACTGTTACCGACACGCCTACCTCGCTGGTCGCAATCATGTCGATCGATGTCTTGTGGGTCTCGAATATCTCGAATACTTTACGCAGGAAGCCATAGGCAAGCAGCATGCGGCTCGACTTTATCTTGATGGCGGTGATGTCGTCTTTGGCTGCGACTGCTTTGATGCGACGCGAGGGCACGGTATTGTAGATTACGGTGCCGCGGGCCTCGGGATCCATAGTGTTGAGCAGGCGGACGGGGATATTGTTGAGCTTGGCCGGGAGCACGCAGGTGGGATGCAGGATTTTGGCACCGAAGTATGCAAGTTCGGCAGCTTCCTCGAAGTGAAGCTCGTCGACAGGTCTGGTTCCCTCGACAAATCGCGGGTCGTTATTGTGCATGCCGTCAATGTCGGTCCATATCTCGATTTCATCGGCCCCGAGGGCGGCTCCTATCACCGATGCCGTCAGATCGCTGCCGCCGCGCCTCAGGTTGTCGATTTCGCCATAGGCGTTGCGGCATATATAGCCGTGGGTCAGATACAGCGATGCGTCGGCATTGCGCTCGAGCAGTGTTTCAAGTTTCTGCTTGATGTACTGTGTGTCGGGCTCATTGTTCTTGTCGGTTTTCATAAAGTCGAGCGCCGGCAGCATTGCAACGTCGACATGCTTTTCACGCAGGTAGTGGTACATCAGCGCCACCGACATTATCTCGCCGCGCGACAGTATCTCTTTCTCTTCAAATAGAGTGAAAATATCCTTGCTGAAAGAACGTATGTAATTGAAGCAATCACGTATCTCATTTTGTGCAAGCATCTTGAACTCCTCGGTGTCGAACAGTTCGTCAATTACAGCGCGGTACTTGTTCTCGAGCGCGTTTATTATCTCTTTGGCGCCCTCGATGTTGCGTTTGTAAAGATAGTCTGAGATTTCAACAAGCGAGTTGGTAGTGCCTGACATGGCCGACAGCACCACGATATTTTTACCGCGGTTGGCAATCAGTTGGGCAACGTTCTTGATGCGTTGGGCCGAGCCTACCGATGTTCCACCAAACTTTAATACTTTCATTTCGGTATCTGAATAGTTACTTACGTTTTTTTTTAATTAGTGTTAATATCATGTATATGACACGATGCCGTCGTCATATACGCTGCCGCGGTCACAGCGCAACACCCTGGCGGGGAATTGCTCGACCATAGCGAGGTTGTGAGTGGCCATGAGCACGGTTGTGCCCTGCCGGGCGATGGCGTGCATGAGTCGGGCTATATGTTCGCCGGTCGTGGGGTCAAGGTTTCCGGTAGGCTCGTCAGCTATAATCAGGCGCGGGCTGTTGAGCAGGGCACGGGCTATGACCACGCGCTGCTGTTCGCCGCCCGAGAGCTCGTGGGGCATTTTGTAGCATTTGTTGTCCATGCCCACCTCTTTGAGCACCTCGTTGATGCGTTGATTGATCGACTCGACGTTGTTCCAGCCTGTGGCTTCGAGAACAAACCGCAGGTTATCATAGACCGAGCGGTCGCTGAGCAGCTGAAAATCCTGGAACACGATGCCTACACGGCGTCTCAGGAACGGTATATCCTTGAACGATATGTGCCTCAGGTCAAAGTCGAGCACGCGGGCATCGCCGTTGATGATGGGAACCTCGGCATAGAGCGATTTCATGAGGCTGCTTTTGCCGCTGCCGACGCTGCCTATAAGGTAGACAAACTCTCCGGGCTCGAGCCTGAATGTGACATCACGCAGCACGGCGTGCTCTTTGCGGTTAATCTCAACGCCTCTGTAGTCAACGATGCTCATCGGTACCTGATTGGGGTGACTGTATTAGTTGCCTAACTCTGAGAGGAACTTGATGCGGACAAGGCGTATTTCCTCTTCCGAGAACTCGTTACCGAGCTCTTTGATGGCCTCGTTGAGGTCGTCGCTGTCGCTCTCTTTGAAGTATTCAAATATATCTTCCTGGCGGTCGTCGTCCATGACCTCGTTGAGGAAGTATGATATATTTATCTTGGTACCCGAGTACACGATCGCTTCGACTTCGTCAAGCAGCTCGTCAAACTCGAGACCCTTTGAGTTGGCGAGCTCGTCAAGCGCTATCTTGCGGTCAATGGCCTGTATGATAGATATTTTCAGGCGGCTCTTGTTGGGAACCATACGCACGCGCAGGTCTTCGGGGCGCTCAATCTCATTCTCTTCGACGTGGGTCTTGATAACCTTGAGGAACTCTTCGCCATAGCGTTTGGCCTTGCCTGCACCTACACCGGTGATGTTCTGGAGCTCGTCAATGGTGATGGGGTAGGTGGTAGCCATTGCTTCGAGCGACGGATCCTGGAAAATGACATAGGGGGGCAGGTCGAGACGCTTCGCAATCTTGCGGCGCAGGTCTTTCAGTATGCTGTAGAGTTCGGGGTCTACGGCACACGAGGCTCCGCTCTTGACGGGCGCTTCCTCTTCTTCCTCAAAGTCGTTGTCTTCAACAATCTTGAATGAAACCGGTTTGTTCAGGAATTTCTTGCCTGTCGGTGTCACTTTAAGCAGACCGTAGTTCTCGATGTCGCGGTCGAGATAGCCGGCTATGATGGCCTGACGTATCACGGCGTTCAGATAGCGTTCATCCTGTTTGGCGGTACAACCGAACACCTCGAGGTCATCATGACCGTAGCTTTGGGTTGTAGCGTTAGAATGACCTAACATAACATCAATCACGTAGTCTGATTTGAATTTCTCTTTTAAAGCAGTAACAGTTTCTATGACTGCACACAAGTCATCTTTTGCTTCCACTTGTTTCTTAGGATTTAAACAGTTGTCACAGTTTCCACAGTTCTCAATATCATATAACTCGCCAAAGTAGTGTAGCAGTGAACGGCGGCGGCACACCGACGACTCGGCGTATGAGGCCGTTTCAGACAGCAGCTGACGTCCGATCTCCTGTTCGGCGATGGGCTTGCCTTGCATGAACTTCTCAAGTTTTTTCAGGTCTTTGGCCGAGTAGTATGTTATACACTGGCCTTCGCCACCGTCGCGGCCCGCGCGACCGGTTTCCTGATAATAGCCTTCAAGCGACTTGGGCATGTCATAGTGAATGACAAACCTGACGTCGGGCTTATCGATGCCCATGCCGAATGCTATCGTGGCGACGATAATGTCGATTTTCTCGAGCAGGAAGGCGTCCTGATTGGCCGATCGTGTCGCCGAGTCCATGCCGGCATGGTAGGCCAGCGCCTTGATGTTGTTGACGGTCAGCGTTTCGGCAAGTTCTTCGACCTTCTTTCGGCTCAGACAGTAGATGATGCCCGATTTGCCCGGATTGGCCTTGATGTATCTGATGATATCCTTGTCGGTATTGGCGTTCTTTTGCTTGATTTCGTAGTACAGGTTCTCGCGGTTGAACGATGACTTGAATACCACGGCCTCGTGCATGCCCAGGTTTTTCTGAATATCGTGTTGTACCTTTGGTGTTGCCGTTGCAGTGAGAGCTATCACCGGGCGCTTGCATATCTCGTTGATGATAGGGCGTATGCGCCTGTACTCGGGACGGAAATCGTGACCCCATTCCGAGATACAGTGAGCCTCGTCGACTGCATAGAACGATATGGAAACAGTTTTTAAAAATTCAATATTATCTTCTTTAGTCAGTGATTCGGGGGCTACATACAGCAGTTTGGTCTTGCCCGACAGGATGTCGGCTTTGACCTGATCGATTGCCGCCTTGTTGAGCGATGAGTTAATAAAGTGAGCGATACCGTTATCCTCACTGAAGTTGCGCATCGCGTCAACCTGGTTCTTCATCAATGCTATGAGCGGGGAGATGACGATTGCCGTACCGTCAGATATCAGTGCCGGTAGCTGGTAACAAAGCGATTTGCCACCGCCTGTCGGCATTAATACGAAGGTATCATGGCCATCGAGCAGTGACAGCATGATGCTTTCCTGGTTCCCTTTGAACGAGTCAAAACCGAAGTAAAATTTCAAGGCCTCGTTCAATTTAGTTTTATTACTCATAGCGCTTGGGGAGAGTGATTTGTAGCTTTAGGATGACTGGTCTAAATTTGGGGGTTGTCGGTCTTTAGCTTGATTTTGTATTCAGTTATTTATTCTTATTCATTGATTATCATGTCGGGTCTGAGTTTTTCTAATTTCTCGTTGACATAATCGACGGTGACATTGAATTTCTTGGTTTTGCTTTTGGGAATCTCGAACATCGGATCCATCATGATCTCCTCGACGATGCCTCTGAGTCCGCGTGCTCCGAGCTTGTATTCAACCGCGATGTCGACTATACGGTCGAGCGCCTCGGGCTCGAATGTGAGCGTCACCCCGTCCATCTTGAAGAGCTTCTCATACTGCTTGGTGATGGCATTCTTGGGCTCGGTCAGCACGCGTCGCAGCGCGTCGCGGTCAAGTGGCTCAAGATGTGTCACGATGGGCAGTCTGCCGATAATCTCGGGTATGAGACCAAATGATTTCAGATCCTGAGGAGCAACGTATTCGAGGAAATTGTCGCGGTTTATGCGCTTCTTGCCATTGCCGGTCGAGTAGCCCACGGTGTGGGTGTTGAGGCGCTGTGCTATCTTGCGCTCGATACCGTCAAACGCGCCGCCACAGATGAACAGGATGTTCTTTGTGTCGACCGGAATCATGTGCTGCTCGGGGTGTTTGCGGCCTCCCTGTGGCGGGACATTGACGATTGAACCCTCGAGGAGCTTGAGCAGGCCCTGCTGTACACCCTCGCCGCTCACGTCGCGTGTTATTGACGGGTTGTCACCCTTTCGGGCTATCTTGTCAATCTCGTCGATGAACACGATACCGCGCTCGGCACGCTTCACATCATAGTCGGCAGCCTGAAGCAGACGTGTGAGCAGGCTCTCGATGTCCTCGCCCACATAGCCGGCCTGTGTCAGGACGGTGGCGTCGACAATGGTGAAGGGCACGTCGAGCAGGCGCGCGATTGTCTTGGCAAGCAGTGTCTTGCCTGTACCCGTCGGGCCTACCATTATGATATTGCTCTTCTCGATGTCGACATCGTCATCCTGTGGCTGGGCAAGACGCTTGTAGTGGTTGTAGACGGCAACCGACATGTAGCGCTTGGCCGAGTCCTGACCGATGACATATTTGTCAAGAAAATCTTTAATCTCGCGTGGGGTGGGGACGTTCTTGAGATTGATACCGTCGCCTAACCCGGCTTTAGATCTTCCTACGCCGCTCGAGTTCTCGTGGCGGTAGCCTATAAGCAGCTCATGAATCTGGTCGGCACACTCGGCACAGATGTATGTGCCGGTCTCGGTAGCCGACGGTATGAGCACCTCAGACATGTCGCCGGGGCGACCGCAAAATGAGCATTTCTGTATATTACGTTTTGCCATTGTGGCTATTGATTGTTTAGTGCTTGGCTTTTGTGAGAACGTTGTCGATCATGCCGTATGCGAGAGCTTCCTCGGCAGTCATCCAGTAGTCACGGTCTGAGTCGCGCTCAACCTTATCGAACGGCTGACCCGAGTGGTCGGCGATGATGGTGTAGAGTTCTTTTTTGAGTTTCTGAATCTCGCGGGCCGTGATCTCGATGTCGCTTGCCTGGCCCTGGGCACCACCCATAGGCTGGTGAATCATGACGCGCGAGTGCTTCAGGGCGAAACGCTTGCCGGCCGTGCCCGATACGAGCAGTACGGCAGCCATCGATGCGGCCATGCCGGTGCATATCGTCGCCACGTCGCTCGAGATATACTGCATGGTGTCATATATGCCCAGACCGGCATATACCGACCCGCCGGGCGAGTTGATGTAGATTGATACATCCTTGCCGGGGTCGGCCGAGTCGAGATAGAGCAGCTGGGCCTGTATCACATTGGCGGTGTAGTCGTTGACGTCGGTGCCGAGGAAGATGATGCGATCCATCATCAGGCGTGAGAACACGTCCATCTGGGCTACATTGAGCTGGCGCTCCTCAATGATGGTAGGGGAGATATAGCTTGAGGTGATTGTGCGGTTTGTTGCTGACGCATACTGGTCGAGGGCAAGCCCGTTCATACCGAGATGCTTTACAGCGAATTTTCTGAAATCGTTATTCATAGATGTGGTTTAATGTTTTAGCTGTTTGTGTGGATGGCAGCTGTCGTTTCACTGCTGTCCAATCATGTATCAAAATTAATAAAAAACAATTCAACAACAAAATTTTTTTTGATTTTTTGATAAGCTGAAAAATATTCTAAAAAAATGACGGGCCGTCACATTTTTTTGTGACAGCCCATCGTCTTATTATCGGGTTGTTAACCTGCGTGATTATTTCTCGGCGTTTGCGAGGGTCTTGAACTCGTCGAGGCTGATGGTTTTCTCCTCGGCGTTGACGAGTGAACGGATGCACATGAACAGTTTGCGGTTGGCAACCTGCTCTACGATCTGACGGCCGAAGTTCTTGTCCTCGAGGAAGCGTTTTGCAAATCCGTCGACCATCTCGTCGTCGGCGTCAACCATGCCATACTGCATGAGCTGGCGGCGTGCGTAGCTCTTGGCATAGCTGTCGACGTCTTCCTTGGTGGGGGCGAGCTGGTGTTTCTCGGCGATGACGTCGCGTATGAGCTGCCATTTGATGGCGGGCTCCATGCGTGTGTACTCCTCGTCGACGGTCTCCTCGGTGATGCCGTCCTGACGTGATACAAGCCATTTCTTGAGGAAGTTGGCGGGCAGCTCCATGTTGCCGTATTTCTCGACGAGAACCTTCTCGGCGGTCATGTCGAACAGTATCTGGCTGTTGGGTGCGAGCTGGGCTGCGATATATTTCTTGAGCTCCTCGGTGTATTCCTCCTCGCTCTTGATTTCTTTGTTGAATACCATCTTGTAGAACTCCTCGTTGTGCTCGGCGGGCTTCACAACCATGATGTCGGCGATGTTGAACTCAAAGTCGCCCTCGACGTTGGCGGCAGCCTCGGGGCTGATGCCGAGAAGTGATGCGAGCTCGTTAGTGTTGCCGTTGGTGGCCTTGGCAGGGTTGAAGATAACCTTGTCGCCTACTTTCTTGCCTATGAATTTGTCGGCCTCTTCCTTGGCGATGTGGTTCACGAGCAGCATGCCGTTGTTGTTCTGGATGGCGCTTTCACCCCTCTTTGACTGTACCGTCGGTATTAAGCTCCATGATGGTGCCTTTGACGAAGGCGTCGGCGGTAACATCCTCGTTCTGCTCCTGCTTGCCGAAGCGACGGCGCAGATCCTCGTCCTGCTCGCTGATCATCTCGTTGGTGACCTCGATGTTGTAGAAGGGGATGGTGATATCCTTGTTGAGCTCGATGTCGAGGTTGGGGCCTACGCCGATTTCGTACTGGAATGTGTAGTCGGCGTCGGTGAGATTGATTTCTTTAACCTCGACGGGGAGAATCTCGCCGAGGCAGTTGATCTTGTTCTCGCGTATGTAGGCGAGTGCAGCCTCGATTACCTCGCGGTTGATGACGTCGCTTTTGACATCGCGGCCAAAGCGGCGACGGAGCTGGTCGATTGAGATGTGACCTTTACGGAATCCCGGGATGGTGTGTGTACGACCTATTTGTTTAAGGTTGTCGGTAACCTTCTGTGCGTAGTCTTTTTCCTCGATGTTCACTGTGATGATGCCTGTGCCATCATCCTTTTTTTCAAGTGTAACGTTCATGATTGCTATATTTCTTGTTTAGTGTAAATTACGTATGAGTTTAGATTTTTCAGACTGCAAATTTAACGTTTCTTCCTGTAACTTGCAATTTAACTACCTAAAATATTTAAGTTTTGAATTTGTTGCGTGAATATTTGGTTGATATTTTTATAAATTTTAATTTTGATTTCTCAATTTTTTTTTGTTTGTTTGTTTTT
>CAMWLW010000029.1 GCA_947175245.1 uncultured Bacteroidales bacterium | reverse complement strand
GCGTGAGTGGGTTTCCTGGTCTTGCGTGGTTTTTATTCGGGCTCTGGTTGGTCGTTGCTGTTTTTATGGCAGTGTTTTACCATCATCAGTCATTTTATTCATCGTTAGTGTCGCAATCAACAACCATATTTGCATATATGTATTTTTTTGTACTTATATTGCTTAATCCCGACCCTAAAAAGCTCATACGGTATTTGTTTTATATGTCGGCCATGTCGTTGGTCATATATTTCATGAATCTTGCGACATATCCACACAACATTTTCGGTACTCCAATCCTTACTGACACTACTCGAGGTATGCCCCGAGTGCCGATACCTACATTTAATGTTATTATGTTGTTGGTGTTCTATTCAATAAATCAGTGGTCGCTTACCAAAAACAAGAAGTGGTGGTGGTTGATTGGCATTGGCTTCATGATGGTTATTTTATCCTTGACACGGCAGGTTATGGCTATTATGGGACTGCTGTGTTTTCTCCAATTGTTGCAGAAAATGTCATGGGTCAAAAAATTTGTCTATGGCTGCATAATATTGTCTATTGGCTATGTCGTGGTTATAAATCTGCCTATATATAAGAATCTAAAGGAGATTTCAGAGACTCAAATAGATGATTCGGTTGATGGTAAAGAAGATGTCAGGATTAGAGCGTGGCGGTATTATGCCTATGAGGGACATGAAAATATAGAGACACTTTTCTTGGGAAACGGAACCCCATCGGTTGGTAAATCCGTGTGGGGTAAGCGATTTGAAGCCTATGCTGAGGAATCCGGCGAACTTATTGCCGATGTGTCTTGGGCAGGATGCGTGTTTTTGTATGGTATAATCGGTACGCTGGCCTTACTAATAATCGTATTTTGTGCAATCTTTAAACGAAAATCGCCCGATAAGCAATATCTTACATATTTTATGATATGTGCTTTCCTGGAAGGTATCGCATCAGGAGTGTGGTATTATAACCAAGAAATAATTGTGATAATGATGGCATTATATCTGATTTATAGAAAATCAGATGACAATAGTACCCCGTTTGTTGCCAACAATCTGGCCGGGCATATAAACCAGCGTAGGTTTGTGATTGAGTAAGATGACCATGGGACAGGTAGCTATAATAATTCTACAATATGGCAACGCCGACGCGACCATTGATTGTATCAGTAGCGTGATAAAATACAATACCTATAAGGTAAAGTTTATCGTGGTCGATAATGGCTCGCCCGAAGAGAGCGATCGTGTGCAACTTTCTGATGCTGTCAGACGACTCTTTGGCTCAGTAATAGAAGTCGATGATCAGTACATTCCCGATGCACCGTTGCCACAAGTGACAATAGTTAAGTCGGCTGTCAACGATGGATATGCACGCGGTAACAATAAAGGCCTTCGTCTAGCCTATGCCGACGGTGACATTGACCAAGTGCTCATCCTCAATAATGATACACTCTTTGTTGAGGATATTATTCCCAAACTCGTGGCCGATATCAATACGCTCCACGATGCCGCTCTTGTAACACCATTGCTCTATAAGAAGGATCTTCAGGGTGTCGACGTCAATTGTGCGCGAAACTATAACAGTATGCGCGATTCGGCCATCGTTAATATGCTGCTCACTTATTGTCCGGCGTCTGTGTACCGCAGATGCTATATTCCCGTCAGTCCTTCAACAGGCATCCATAAGGTTTCGATCGTTTCGGGCAGTTGTATGATGTGCCGTAAAGATTTGTTTGAAAGTGTGGGAGGTTTTGACCCGGGCACTTTCTTGTATTGGGAAGAGAATATTCTTGCAGAGAAATTCAAGCGTATAGGTAAACGTAATTATGTCGATACCGATATTAAGTGTATTCATCTCGGGGCCTCGACAACCCGTCGCGTAAAATCTTATAAAATCCTGCGTCACAGCATAGACAGTCAGTTATATTTTGCCCGTAACTATTGGCCGGCGAGAACTTCCTTCAAGTTGGCGGCTCTGAAACTGTCAGCCTCATGGTTGTTATTGGTGTTTGCCGTTCATGACCGTTTATTTAAACGAAAAAAGTAAAAATACCCCTTTTTATGGAGTCAATCGAAATAACCGGGCTGGAGATTTGGGCCCGTCACGGAGTTCTTGAGCAGGAACGCGTTGTGGGTAACCGTTTCATTGTGGATGTGCGGCTTGATGTCGATCTGAGCAATGCCATGGAGTCGGATTTGGTTGACGATACTATAAATTATGCCGTCATTGTTGATATTGTCAAACGCGAAATGGCAGTGCCATCCAACTTGCTCGAAAATGTAGTATGGCGTGTGCGACGTGCGATTGTGACACAGTTCCCTGTCGTAAAGGGCGGAGGTGTAAAACTTACCAAGCTAACACCTCCTATAAGCTGTCAGGTAGCTGGAGTATCGGTTACGACTCGCTGGTAAGGCGTTTGCGTATAAGGCCTCCGGCAATGACGAGTAACACCGAAATCATTATGAGGACAAGTCCTGCGGTGTCACGGCCTGTGAGCTGTTCTCCGAATACGAGCACGCCGCATAGTACCGCTGTCACAGGTTCAAACACTCCGAGCAGTGCTACCGGCGTCGAGCCGATGTAGTGAATGGCTTTGGCCGTGCATGCAAGCGAGACTGCTGTCGGCAACAACCCCAGCGCCATAACACACAGCCAAAGAATATTATTGTTCGGTATAATCACCGGCTTGTATGTCAGTGACGGTATTACAAATATTAGTGAACCGAAAAGCAGGAGATAAAATGTCATGCGGTTAGATGGCATTGATGCTAATGCCGACCGATTGATGCCCACGAGAACAATAGCGTATGACAATGCCGATCCCATTACCCAGGCTATACCATTGAAACTAATCGAGCTGCCGGGCTTACCGTTGTAGAGTAACGCCAGGCCTATTCCGGCTGTAACGAGGCATATCCCCGTAATCCAGGTGAATTTCTCATGATATAAGAGCGACATGATAACCGCTACCATAAGCGGATAGACGAATAGCAGAGTCGATGCAATTGAAGCCTCCATGCAGTTATAGCTCTCGAATAGAGCGAGCGATGAGAATCCCATAAGCAGACCCAGTACAGCGAGAGGCAGTATCTCATGGCGATTAAGCGACAGACGGTCACCGCTCACTATGGCCATGATTGCGATAATCGGAATACCTGCAAGATACCTGAACAGTAATACCGAGTTGGCATCCATACCGTCGGCATACAGCGGTAATGCGAACAGCGGATTCAGGCCATAAGTCGCAGCAGCCACTATTCCAAGCGTATATCCTGTGATACTTTTTCCAAAAGTCATACAACAAAGTTTTGTCGAATTGAGCGTGCAAATTTACTCAAAAATAAGCAGTACAACCGTATCTAAATAAAGTTTTCAGCCTTTTATTAGCAATTCGGGGTCGAGGAGAAAATCAAAAAGGCCAATAAACAAATCACCCTTATCATTGTGATATGCTGTAATATCGTCTTTCACGATAACCACACGTTTAAATGAGTCGTTGATATTACGGAATGAAGCGGTTTCTTGTTGCATCTTTTCTTCGTCAGGAATGGCGAATGCCGATTGAATATAATAACGTTTGTCAGAATCGTTGACCACAAAGTCCACCTCAAATTGTTTTCTGATAAACTTGCCGTTTTTATCTGTAGTTGCTATCTCTACCATACCAACATCAACAGAATACCCCCTGAACAGTAACTCATTGAATATAACATTCTCCATAATATGAGTTTGTTCCAATTGCCTGAAACCAAGCAAAGCGTTACGCAATCCCATATCGGTGAAATAATACTTTGCGAGCGTATTGATATACTTCTTTCCTTTAATGTTGTATCGAAGGGCCTTTTCTAATAAAAATGCATCGCATAAGTAAGTCAAATAATTAGAAATAGTTTTGTGGGATATAACAACATTCTTTAAACTTTTGAACGAGTTTGACAGTTTTGTAGGATTACACGGAGAACCAATAGAAGAAGCAAGAATCATAAACAGTTCTTCGAGTTCATGGTTATTGCGTACTTTGTGGCGGTCTACCACATCCGAAATAAAAACGGTGTTGTTTAAATGCGAAAGATAATCTCTCTTTGATTTTGCGTCTGAGAGTAATAGTGTTTGCGGTAATCCGCCGTATGTATAATAATCACGCCATCTTAATGAGCGATCACCTCCCAAAGCATTGTAGTATTCAGAAAAGGAAAGCGGGTACATGTGTATGTCCTGTCCGCGTCCACGAAATTCAGTAACAATATCTTTTGATAGAAACCGTGAATTACTGCCGGTGACATATGCATCAACATTGCGCATGTGCAGGATGCTGTTTAGTATGCCAACAAAGTCATCTACCATCTGCACCTCATCGAGGAGAACATAATACTGTTCATTATCAGTAATCCGAGCCCTTATATGCTCCAATAACTTATCGGGGTTACGGTAGTCGGCATTTGCACGGTCGTCGAGGGCTATTTCTATGATATGGCTGTCGTTGACTCCAATAGAATTAAGGTATTCATGAAAAATCTCAAACAAAAGAAACGACTTACCGCACCGCCGTATGCCGGTAATAATTTTTATCATACGATTGCCCATAGCAGCAATTAGCTGATTGAGATATGTAGGTCGAGGTATAATCATATTACCAAAGTTTGAATGAAACTGCATTTTTGGGTAATACAAAGGTGGTGATAAATTCTCAAACCACAAAATCAATTTTATTATCGATTCAAAATTATCGCCCGTGTGTTGGCATAGTCCAGCCCGGGCATCTGAGCCCCTACCGGCGCTCCGATATAAGTAGGGTCACACACAACAAACCTCTTGTCTCCGATCATCATTGCATCACCATCGACATCTTCGTTAAAGCACACTGCTGTAGCCAGATGGCCGGGATAGTATATCAACGCGACATCAAGTCCGAGCAAATCTCTTACGAGACGCGAGAATAGGATCGACCTGTCTTCACAGTCACAATAAGGATAATACAGGGTCTCTTCGGCAAAGAATGCCCGATCATGTCCCCACACCTTATCATCATATTCGTAAACGAATCCTGTCTGAACCCAATTGAGCAACCTGTTAGCCGCATCAATTTCAGACAGCCCCTCAACGCTACTCGTCAGCATCGGGTACAACATGGCTCTGGTACTCCCGGCCAACGGCACATTGGCATACATAGACCAACGTGTCAACGGATTACCGCCGATAGCCGATGAAGGAAAGCCATTATAGAACTCAATCAGTTTTCGGGGTACACGTGACACCCCTCTCACATTGTCATACCGTTTTGATTTGATCGTACGGTCATCCGACAACTCGTCACCCAGCAATTGTTCTCCCGTTATAAGCAATGACATCGGCGCCTCACCGTCGAACGCCGCATTACATATACTTATCGATTTAGAAACATTGCCCAACGGATAATACTGACAGCCGTCTATGTTGTAGTATTCTTTGCCATATATATAATGTTTGCTTCCATACAGTATTATGAGAGTACCCGAGTCTACAGCGAGCCTCATCTGATAGCCCGACTGACAGTACAGGAACGCCATCAGTAATGTCGCGTCATTGGCATTTGTGCAAAAACTATGGCTCAGCGCTTCAAGGAACTGCAAATAGGCCCAGTCACAAAGATTATATCTTATCCTTGTTTCCAGACAATCGCGTATTGTATTATCTAGACAGCCTCCCGATGCTAACTGCTCCCAACCGGCTGCAATCGATTTTGGGCTGCAATCCTTCAACTCCCGAGGGGCACATTCGGGCAATCTTACCTTGCACTGAACGCCATAAAAATCTATTGTGAAGTATTTATCGTCGGTGTGCGGTATCTCCCTTATAGGCTCTATCGGCTTAGGCCGGGGCTCAATCATTATCGGCGTGACCTCGACCTTAACCGGCATCGGCTCAAGCGGTGTCCTGTTTTCATCTTTATTATAAGGAAGCGGAGGCGCAGGATTTTCCTCAACCGGCACCGGCAGAGGCTCTTTCCCCTCATACCACTCCCACGCACCCCTCAAAAACTCGGCATACTTACTGTTACACTCCGCTCTAAACGACTTGTACCCATTAATCGCATTTTTCTTAAATGAATTGTAGTAATCCCGATAATTCTGAGAAGAACCACTTAATGAAAATATAATCAATAAGATGACGACGTAGTTGCGCAGTATTGGCATAAGTGTCTCATGTATTTTAAGGGAATTTACTTCAGAGTCATTTTCTTCCAACTACTTGAAATTTCTTCGCTGGTTGCGACAACAGGATTTTGAGGTTTCTCATTCGTTAAAAATGCTTCTTTTTTGACATTTTCATTAATATAATCCGCTATCTCTCCATAAGTCGCATTACCTTTAGTATCCTGTAATATTTTAAGCAAATAGTATGTAAACAATCCATGACCCTTTTCTTTGTATGCCATAGCCGTTTCGTCACCCGATGCGGCAGAAAATACCACTGTCTTACCCCCTATCGTCTCCTTTTTAGGCTCACGGGCAACACCACGTGCAGCTACAAGCATAGATCCATCGCGATTGGCGCCGGTAAAACAAGCATCCATAAAATATGTTACGTTTGAAGCATTGGCCGAAGACATTGTATTGTATAATTTATTAAGGCTATAGCAAGATGACACATCAGTTCCCTTACCATCTACAGGTATAATATATGCATCCCCGGTCTTCTCATCTGGAATACCATGACCTGAATAATATATAATCGCTTTCCCGTCATCAAATATATTCAAAGCTTGCACCATTTTGTTGATTCCGCTGTATAAAATTCCAAGCGAGGCGTTTTGATACATCCATATTTGTTGCTCAGGGATTCCGAGTGTTTTTATACAATATTCGCGAAATCTCTCACCGTCATTCAGAGCATATTCCACACTGTCTAAAAATGTATATGATTCATTGGCTATAATCAGTACAAATGTGTTTGAATTCTTGGTTTCACTTTTAGGGATATTTCTATCTACATCGCTGACAGGGATAGGGTTAGAATTATTCGGAACATTATTAGAAGATATCGGCTGAACAACGGTTTCAGAAGGATTATATGCGTATTCAGGAATGTCTGATGTTATATAATCGGTAACGTCTGCAACCAATTCTTCCTTACATTTCTTTATACTTTTCTCCCCCTCGGCATCTCTCACTCTTGATAGATTCAAATTCGCCAGAGGACTATTAGGACTTATAGGTTGTATATTCGCTTTTATGTAGTAGGTTTTCCCACTTTCAGCTACGAAATTTATAGCCTCATTTGCACCCGATAGCGAGAAATACATTGATACCGATACATTACCTGCCGGTACAGTACATTCCATATATTTTTTATTAGGTAAATTTCCAAGTGCTATATTGTTTATTGATATTTCCGGTCTTACAGGAGTACCAAATGTTTGTTTTCTGAATATATACACTTTCGCCGAATTTGTCTGGGCTATAATTTTTGCTGAAAAGCAGTCGATTGACAAAAATTGTACGACTAATATTAGCCGCAACAGGAATTTTATTTGTTTCATATTTTATTGTGTTATTTCTTAATTTCTATCGTTCTATAAGTCACATTCATATACTCATCCTTTATTCTATTCTTTTGCAACCATTCAGTGAATTTAGACAATGCCAGTTCAGGCACATATTCACCATTATTAGTCAATGGCATCGTAAATTTCTTTGTAGAAAAAATAAATATAAGTCGATTTATCTCCTCATCGTTCTCAGTCGTCAATATTGTTTCTTCTCTGAATGGATATTGGGGGTCAGCAGTTGACAAGAGTTCATAATCATTCTTACTTTTTATCTCACGTGCTTCTCCGTTGGAATTCTCATAAGGCAAGAGACAATATGCTTTTTTCAAATTGTCATCCGCAAGCCATATTGATAAGAAACCATTAACTGGAGTCTGAAAACGGACTGACAAACGGTCATTATTATGAAACCTCTCGCTTTCTATTCTATTACAAAGTGTCTTTATGGATAAATCAAAGTCAGCCGTTTTCTTCTCTCTTGCTTTTCCACATACTTTTGCATGAACTACAAGCATGTTATCCTCATAAGTGACTGAGACTTCAGGCGTTGTCGTGTCAGCCACCCATTCTCCTTTTATATCACTGCCTCCAAAAGAAAAAAATTGCGTATCTGACTCGCCATTTTTATTTGATACAACAGTAGAGGTATTCTGCGATATGACAGTTCCGAACTCATCAGCAATAGCTTGAATTCGCGCACGTTCAATTGCTATTTTTTTTGCATCTTCAATAGACACCGTTTCTGGTGCGTAATATGTATAAGAAGCAGAAACGTTTTTTGTTTTTTGTGCAACTGCAATCTGAAACGTGATTCCACAAATCATTAATATAATGAGATGCTTCATACAAGTTACCAGCCAAGGAGTTCGTCAAGTTTGCCGTGCAATGAATCGCCGCGCGCTTCAAGCTCTTTTTTAACAGCTTTCTTAGCTGCCTGCTTAGCCATAGCCTGACTATAGGCTATACGCACAAGCACCTCACGATTGTTGCCTTTTACAACCCGGTAGGTCTCCGATACGACAATCACTCGGCCTATGCTTTGAGAGATAAGATTCTTTGCGGCCATGACACTGCGCGTAATCGAAGCAGCGTCACCCAGATCCATCTGCTCGTTAGATACCGTATTCTCAATAAGGGCAGTAATCTCAGTTTGAATTTGACCTGCCAGGTTCTGCTTTGCCAACTCAAGAGCCTGCATTTTGGCAGCGTCATAGTTGCCGCCGGTACTCATTGCCTCGGCCATTATAAATTCAGGGAAACCTTCCGAATCATATTGATATTGCATCATATATGATTTATCAAGCTGCTTTTCAAGAGGTAGTGCACCCGGAGCCGTCAGCCAGCCCTCTTTTGAGAGGCGTTTAGCCTCTTTTCGGGCCGATTTACTTGCTTTCTCGTTAAGTTCCTTTTTTGAAGCCTTTGCGAGCTCCTGACGCTCCTTGCGTTGCTCTTTTGCTGACTGGGCGTAGCCGATGCCCGATGCCGATATGAGCATCACGGCAACAAGTCCTGCGATAATCTTTTTCATAGATGGACTGTGATTAATGTGTTGGTGTTGGAAGGCACACAGTCCAACATATAACAAAAAAGCGCGAGTGCCTGTATCTGTTACTCGCTCCACGAATCGAGGCTCTGGCATGTGCCCATCTGAGTAGAACGAGCAACGAGGAGCCTCACGCTGTATGATATAACAACAAGAGAATATGCTGTCAGCACACTCTTATTTAGTATCATACCATGGGACGCCTATCGTTGCCTCATCCTTGACTCAGATAATGAAACTGCCAGATTTCGATCCGTCAAGAACGAGCGTCGATAAACGCTCTTTAAATAAATATGTCTTTGTCCCGGCCTCAGGCCGTAACACACTTTTGCACCCGCCCACGAACCCCATATCGGGACTCCTCAGACGATATGCGACCGCAAATTACGATAAAATATTTGATATTTGCAACTAAGTAACTATTGAAAATTTGATGCAATCTTTGAAAAATGGGCGAGAAGTGTTTAGGCTTTGCAGAAAAGTTGTAACTTTGTTGAAAATTGATATTATGGCACGATTTCGCATAAATATATTAGGTTGTGGCTCAGCTACTCCGTCGTTGCGTCATCAACCGTCTTCTCAGGTCATCGACTTTCGTGACAACCTGATGATGATTGATTGTGGCGAAGGCACACAGCTCGCAATGCGGCGCATGAGGCTCAAGTTCTCGCGGCTCAATCATATTTTCATCAGTCATCTGCACGGTGACCATGTCCTCGGTCTCCCGGGGCTGCTCTCGACACTTGCTCTGCAGGGCAAGACCGGCAGTGTGACAGTGCATACGTTCCCTGAGGGAATCGAGTTGCTCAGGGATGTGGTCAGCTTCTTCTGCCGCGAGCCGGGATATGACATTATCTATGAGCCTGTGAGCCATGACGGAGGCTTGGTTTACGAAGACCATGCACTCACCGTCACGGCTTTCCCGCTTTATCATCGTGTACCCTGTGTCGGTTATATATTCCGCGAGAAAGAAAAGCCCCGTCACCTTAACGGTGAGATGGTCAGATATTATGATATTCCTGTGAGCAAATTGCATGGTATCAAGATGGGCGAAGACTTTGTGTGTCGTGACGGAATTGTGGTTCCCAACAGCCGACTTACCACTGACCCCGATCCTTGCGTGAGCTATGCCTATTGTTCGGATACCCAGTATGATGAACGTGTCGCGCGGGCCGTTGCCAGTGTAGACGCGGTGTTTCATGAGGCCACATATATAGATGCCGATGCCGTGAAAGCCCGTGAGCGCGGTCACTCTACCGCGTCTGAGGCGGCGCGTGTCGCCCTGCAGGCAGGCGCGCGGCAGCTTATACTTGGGCACTACTCTAAAAGTTACGAAAATGAGGATATGCACCTTGCCCAGGCTAAGGCTATATTCCCCAATACGATACTTGCCAACGAAGGCTTAACCGTTGATTTATTGTGAAAATATGATCGACAGCGATTCAATATATATGGATATGGCTCTGGCCGAGGCCAGGCAGGCCTTTGAAGAGGGTGAGATACCCGTTGGGGCCGTTGTCGTGTGTGACGGCCAGGTAATAGGCCGCGGTCACAACATGACCGAGCAGCTCAATGACGTCACTGCCCATGCCGAGATGCTCGCCATCACATCGGCTACTCAGACAATCGGAGGCAAATACCTACCTGATTGCACCCTCTATGTGACTGTCGAGCCGTGCCTGATGTGTGCCGGGGCTATAGCGTGGTCTCAGATAAGCCGCATAGTGTATGGCGCCACCGATGTGAAACGTGGCTTCAGTGCTTATACCGACCATCCGTTTCATCCCCGGGCAACAGTTAAATCGGGCGTGCGCGCAGACGAATGTGCCCGCCTTATGAAAGATTTTTTTGCCAAACGCCGATGACTCAGTCTACGAACTCAAGATATACCCCGGGCGCTCAATCGTTGGTCGATGCGCTCAGTCAGCGCATACTTGTTCTCGACGGCGCAATGGGGACTATGATACAACGTTTCGGTCTTACCGAGACCGATTTTCGCCCCGCCGGTCATGCTGCCCGAGTGATAATGCAGGGGTGCAATGACATTCTGACAATAACACGCCCCGACATTATACACGACATTCACAGGCAATATGTTGAAGCCGGAGCCGATATTATCGAGACCTGTACCTTCAATTCCAATGCCTTGTCGCTCGATGAGTATGCACTCACCGACCGTGTTGCCGAAATCAATCGTGCCGCCGTGCGTCTCGCGCGTGAGGTCGCCGACTCGGCCGGTCGTCAGGTATGGGTTGCCGGCAGTATGGGCCCTACCGGGAAATCGCTCACCATGGCTGTCAATCTGGGCGATTCCATCACGTTCGATGACATGGAACAAGCCTATTTCGACCAGGCCAAAGCACTTGTCGAGGGTGGAGTAGACCTATTGCTGATCGAGACAATATTCGATACTTTAAACGCTAAGGCTGCCATTCATGCCGCTCAGCGCGCTATGGATATGCTCGGTGTGCGCGTGCCGCTGATGCTGTCGGTGACACTGAGTGAGAACGGACGTACGCTGTCGGGACAGTCGCTTGATGCGTTTATCGTTTCAATTGCTCATGCCGAGCCGTTGATTGTCAGTCTGAATTGTGGCTTCGGCCCCGAGTCAATGAGCCGTTATGTCGAACAGCTGCAATATGTGCCCTATGCCGTCGCCATGTATCCTAATGCCGGACTGCCCAACAAGATGGGGCAGTATGACCAGGATCCCGAAACAATGGGTCGTGTGATAGAGCCGCTTCTCAGCTCACGTCGACTTAACATTGTCGGAGGCTGCTGCGGAACGACTCCTGACCATATCAGACTGCTGGCGTCTATCGCGGCCGGCTGCCAACCCCGTGAGGTGCCGGCTCCCGTACATGAGACACGACTCGCAGGTCTTGAGCCGCTTGTTGTCAACCGGGCGTCAAATCTTGTCAATATCGGCGAGCGATGTAACGTTGCCGGCAGTCGCAAATTCCTCCGTCTTATAAAGGAAGGCGCAATACAGGAGGCTTTGGAAATTGCATCGGGTCAGGTTGCCAATGGAGCCCAGGCTGTCGATGTCAATATGGACGATGGTATGCTCGACGCGGCCGAGTGTATGTCATCATTCGTTGCCCGTCTGCAAGTTGAACCCGACGTGGCGGTCGTGCCTATGGTCATCGATTCTTCAAAGAGCGATGTCATCATGGCCGGATTGAAACGGGTGCAGGGTAAGCCGCTCGTCAATTCAATCAGTCTCAAAGAGGGCGAGGAGGCGTTTATCAACATGGCGCGCGCCATACACCGTCTTGGCGCGGCTATGGTCGTGATGGCATTTGATGAGCAAGGGCAGGCCACGACATTGCAACGCCGTGTTGAAATATGTACACGTGCGTACACGATTCTTACCGAAAAAGTAGGTATTTCTCCACACGATATTGTATTTGACCCCAATATACTGACAATCGCTACCGGCATGCCCGAGCACGATACATATGCAATTGACTTCATCAATGCCGTCAGGATTATAAAGGAGACACTGCCCGGCGCAAAGACATGTGGCGGCGTGAGCAACCTGTCGTTTGCATTCCGCGGCAATAACTATCTTCGTGAGGCGATGCACGCCGTCTTTTTGTACCATGCGGTTGCGGCCGGTCTCGACATGGCTATTGTCAACGCCGCCAGTCTGATGGCTGTAGATGATATTGAACCGCAGCTGCGCGAGGCGATCGAAGATTTATTATTTATGAGGCGTCCCGATGCGGTTGACCGTCTGACGCAACTCGCTGCCGAACTCAAAGATGCACATTCGGGAGAAGTTAACACGCCATCCGAGACCGAGACCCTTGACCCCGAGAAACGTCTCGAAAATCTTATTATCAAAGGCTCGGCACTTAATCTTGAAGAGGTAATCAATGAGGTGTCACGGCGTTATGACCGTGTGGCCGACCTTATCGACGGCCCTTTGATGAGTGCTATGGATACTGTAGGGCGCTTGTTTGGCGAGGGACGTTTATTTCTGCCTCAGGTTGTCAAGAGCGCGGGCGTGATGAAGAATGCCGTCGCCATACTTGAGCCGAGGCTTGAACAGGAGCGCACGGACAGTACCGCAGGTAGTTCACGCCGGTGCATGGTACTTGCTACAGTCAAGGGCGATGTCCACGATATCGGCAAGAATATTGTCGCCGTCATCATGAAGTGCAACGGATGGAATGTCGTAGACCTCGGGGTGATGGTTCCGCCCGACAAGATAATCGATGCTGTCATTGAACACAATGCCGATGCTGTAGGCCTTAGCGGCTTGATTACGCCCTCGCTCGACGAGATGTGTCGGGTTGCACGCATGATGCAGGAACGTGGTATCATGATTCCGCTCTTCATAGGCGGCGCCACTACATCGGCTCGCCATACGGCAGTAAAGATTGCACCTTGCCGTGAGGGCGTTACAGTCTATACGCGCGATGCCGCCCGAGTTCCGGTCATCGCATCCCGACTGGTGTCGGCGGCTACAGCCCAAGCCGAGGCACAGGCTATCAGAGCCGGGCAGGAGGCCGAGCGTGATGCCTCCGATAATGCCGGGCTCAGACTTCTGACGCTTGACGAGGCGCGTCGCCGAGCTGTTGTGTTACCACATCATAGCACGATTGGTAACCGCTGTGCTGTCGGAGTGAATGAGTATGAATTTGCTCCGTCACAGCTGCGAAATCTGATAAATATTAAAGCGCTGTTATTCGCGTGGAAACTTGACCCGGCTTTACCACAGGCGCCCGAGGCCCGTAAATTGACCGACTCGATGTGTCAGCTCCTTGACAGGCTCGAGACCACAGGATATCGCGTGCGCGCGCGGGCGGTGACAATGGCTGCGGCTGTCGACCGGGCAACTGATACGCTCACTTTGGGCGCATGCTGTCTCCCCATGTTGCGGAGCCAGGTACCCGATGCTGACGGTCACACGATGTCGGTTGTCGATTTTGTCAATCCCGACGGCAGTGATGTGGTGACGGCGTTTGCTGTTACGGCGCCCGATATAGACGCGAATTCGGCCGACGAGTATGATAAGCTGTTGGGGCAGAGTGTCGCTCACCGACTGGTTGAGGCGGCTACCGAACTGTTACATAGAACGCTCAGCACGCCCGACGCTACGGGTAAAACAGGCATACGCCCCGCTGTAGGATATGCCATGATGCCCGATCAAAGTCTCGTCTTTGAGCTCGACAAGCTGCTTAAATATAAGGAACTGGATATAAAACTGACCGAGCACGGTGCATTGCACCCCTCGGCCACTACAACAGGAATTGTTATTTATAATCCTTCGGCACGATATTTTGATGTCGGGCCGATTGATGAGACACAACTTGAGGACTATGCCGCGCGCCGCGCATCAGACCTTCAGACTATGCGAGGTTTTCTCGCCTCGGTGCTATGATCGTATTATACGCGGCGATGAACCGGTCGGCTTACAACATCGTTCATCGAGTTGTGGCGTGCAGCCATAGCGGCAGCGTAGATGAACATGCCTGCGAGCGATGCGGCAATCAGTGCAATCCAGATGGTCTTGATGGTAATCATGGCGGTCGTTAGTTTTATTTGTGTTTCATTACTGTTACAACATTATCGGGAGAGAAATAGTTCATGAACGATCAAAAAAAAGTTAGTGAAGTCAAGATTGAGGCAGTGAGGCTGCTCGAGCACCGCTATGGCGCACGCGAGGCTGCCTGGATTGTGCGTGTCATCTTTGAAGATGTCATGGAGTGGTCGGTGACCGATCTCGTGACGCGTGGTGACTATGAACTCAACGACTACACGGCAAACAAAATAATAGATATGGCGCGTCGTGTGAACGACGGCGAGCCTGTGCAGTATGTGACCGGCAATGCCTGTTTTTATGGAATGACGTTTAAAGTCACACCGTCGGTACTTATTCCCCGTCCTGAGACTGCCGAGCTTGTTGATATGATAGTTAAGGACCGGGGCGATCGCCGTGATTTACGGGTACTCGACTGCGGCACGGGCTCGGGATGTATAGCCGTGGCCCTTGCCCGCAATCTGCCGTTCAGCCGTGTCGAGGCTATCGACATTGACGGTGACGCGCTTGCTGTTGCCAGGGATAACGCCGCGAGGCTCAAGGCCCGTGTCGATTTCAGGGAGGCCGATATGTTGTCTTTGCCGTCGTCCGACTCACAAAGATATGACATCATAGTGAGCAATCCACCCTATATCGCCGACCGTGAGCGTGTCGATATGGATGCCAATGTTTTGGATCACGAACCCCATAAAGCACTGTTTGTGCCCGATGATGACCCGGTTAAGTTCTATCGAGCCGTTGCCGGCTATGCAAGTCATGCACTCGTGCCCGGCGGCATGCTGTATTTTGAGATAAATCCACTGTTTGTTGAACAAATGAGGCAAATTCTCACCGATTTTGACGATGTCGATATCACACGTGACAGTCAGGGCGCACTGAGATTTGCAATAGCCCGTAAACGATGATACAGCGTCGACCCATTCGCCCGGCGGTAGCTCTCGTCAAACTTCAGGAGCTGTGTGCGCGCAGCGAGCAGTGTAGTCATGAGATACTAGAGCGCCTCAGAAAATGGGGGGTGCCCGATGGCACGGCGGCAAAGATTCTGGCGCTTCTGAAGCGTGACCGATATGTCGACGACGGCCGATATGTCGAGGCGTTCGTGCGTGACAAGGTGGTGTTCAACCGCTGGGGGCGTACCAAAATCAGGCTCGCGCTGGTTCAGAAACGGTTGCCCGCCGACTTGATTACCGACGGGCTTGCCGGTATCGACGATGATGAGTACAGGCAGGCGCTTACCGATGTCCTTGAGTCCAAGGCTCGGGCGCTCAGTGAAGTCGGGACGTATGAGTCGCGCATGAAGCTGTTGAAATATGCCGTTTCGCGTGGATTTGAAATGGGCTTGGCCGGTGACATGATAAAAAAACTGTTCCCCCGATGAACGCGCCGGCGCTGTTGAAGTCGGGCCTGACGGCCCTGATGTCGGTATTGTTCCCCGAGAAGTGTGTGGTGTGCGGGCGCACTCTTGTGTCGGGTGAACACCTCATCTGCCTGCACTGCAATGTCGCCATGCCGCGCACGCGCTATCACCTGTCGCGGTTCAATCACATGCACGAGCGGCTTATGGGCGACGCTCATGTCGAGCGGGCGGCATCGTGGTTTCATTATAAGCGTAAGAGTCCTTACACCAATATAATATTACAGGCAAAGTATTATGACCGGCCGAGAGTCGCCGCCGATGCGGCCGCTATGTTCGCGGCCGAAATTCAGCCTGACGGTTTCTTTGACGGAATAGATATTATATTGCCGGTACCGATGCATCCGTTCAAGGAGTTGAGACGCGGTTATAATCAGGCCGAGATACTTGCTCACGGGTTGTCGCGTGTCACGGGATTGCCTGTAGGTGATAACCTCAGGGCACGCCATGGGCATAAATCTCAGACGCGCCGTGGAGCCTACGACCGATATGTCAATGTCGCCGGCTTGTTTGATGTCGCCGACGCCGGTGAACTGACCGGAAAGCACCTGCTGATTGTCGATGACGTCATGACGACCGGTTCAACCGTCCTTGCATGTTGTGAAGCCGTGCGCCGCTCAGTGCCCGACGCGACGATAAGCGTGCTCACTCTCGCCTCGGCTACCCTTGATTAACGGTAGTACGTGTCGGGAAAATGCGGTCGACGATGATGGCCAGAGCGCCGTCGCCGGTGACGTTACAGGCCGTGCCGAAGCTGTCCATCGAGATGTAGAGTGCAATCATCAGAGCGTTATCGGCCTGTGAAAATCCGAGCATGCTGCTCAGTATGCCGAGCGATGCCATGATGGCACCGCCGGGAACACCCGGGGCGGCGATGATTGATATGCCCAGCATGGCTATGAAGCCGGCAAACTGACCTATGTTATAGTCCATCCCCTGGGTTATCATGAGGGCGAGGGCACATGCCACGATTTTCAGGGTGCTGCCCGACATGTGTATGGTGGCGCATAGCGGGATGACAAATCCTGCGACCTGACTGCTGACGCCGTTCTTTACCGTCTGCTCTAGGGTGACGGGTATAGTGGCGGCCGACGATTGGGTGCCGAGGGCCGTGAAGTAGGCCGGCATCATGCCCCATAGCAGTTTGAACGGGTTGTGGCTTATAGGCCTGCGGGCAAACAACGCGGCTACTGCAAACTGGATGATGAGCTGCAGCACGTGAAGCGCGAAGATGACTGCTATTACTTTGATGAATGTGGTGAGTATCGTGCCTACCTCGCCCACCATAGTCATGTTGAGGAAAATACCGAATATATAAATCGGTAATAACGGGATAATTGCCCGGTTGATAACCATCAGGATAATGTCACGGAAGTCGTTGAGCAGACCACGCAGCGGGCTGGCTGTGTTTGTGAGACGTGCTGTACCGAGACCAATGATGAACGCAAGTATTAGCGCGCTCATTACGCCTGTCACAGGCGGCATCTCGATTGTGAAATAGGGCGCGATATCGCCGCCTGCCGATTCGGCACCGACATAGGCCGTGGCGCTGATTAGTTTGGGGAAGCACCACGAGCATGTAAGGTATGCTCCCATGCCGGCACTGAATGTCGCAATGTAGGCAAGCAGGGCGGTCACTACAAGCATCTTGCCGGCACTGCGGCCTATGTCGGCGATGGCCGATGCCACGAATGCGATTATAAGCAGCGGGATGGTGAACCCGAGAAACTGACTGAAAATGGCATTGAATGTCATGAACACCCTGGCGAGCCATTGGGGCAAGATATATCCGGCCCCTATGCCGGCGGCAATGGCTAATATTATAAGTGGTAGAAGTCCTAACCTGTGTTTGGCTGTATGGCCGCTATTTTTAGTCATGGAATTTATGTTTTTTGCAAATATAACATTACTTTTGCATACATGGAAATTATTTTAAGCAATGAGATTAAACAGGCGGCTCCGGGTTATAAACTTGTGAAGATTGAGGCCGATGTCGTGAACTCCGAGACCCCCGATGAGCTTTGGCGCGAGGTTGAGAACTTTGCCGGGTCGCTGTGTGATTTGTTGGAAATCGCCGATATAAACCGACGGCCGGGTATCGCGGCCACGCGGGCAGCCTATAAAGCATGTGGCAAAGACCCCAACCGCTATAGGCCGTCGACCGAACAGCTGTGTCGCCGGGTGCTTAAAGGTAACGGACTGTGGCGTGTCAGCGCTGTTGTCGATGTGTTTAATCTGCTGTCGCTCAAATCGGGCCACTCTATCGGTGCGTTCGATATGGATGCTATCGAGGGCGGCACACTCACGCTCGGTATCGGTCGGGAAGGGGAACCCTATGAGGGAATAGGGCGCGGAGAGTTGAATATCGCCGGGATGCCCGTGTGGCGCGATGCTGTCGGTGGAGTTGGAACGCCCACCAGCGACAACGAACGCACAAAGGTGTCGATGAATACCCGCCGCCTGATGGTTACAATTAATATATATGGTGACGATATGCCTGTCGACGATATTGTGGCTGAGGCGACGCGCCTGCTCGAGACCTATTGTAACGCGCATGATGTCAGAATAGATGTTGTATCATGAGAATACTTAAAATGTACCCCACGAGCATCAACATGCAGTATGTCGACATGTTGGTCAAGGCGCTGAAGGATGGCGACGTGATTGTGATACCCACCGACACGCGCTATGCCTTTGCCTGTGACGCTCTCAACAACAGGGCGATTGAGCGCGTGTGCCGTCTAAAGGATATTGACCCGAAGAAGCACCCGCTGTCGATGGTGTGTGCCGACCTGTCTCAGGCGAGCGAGTATGTGCGTATCGACAATCGCGCTTTTGCCGAGGTGCGCGGTAATTTGCCGGGCAGGTACACATATATATTACCTGTCACCCCGCGTCTGCCAAAGGCATTCAAGGGACGTCACGAGGTTGGTCTGCGTATTCCCGATAATGATATAACGCGTGAACTGGCCCGTCAGCTTGGTAATCCATTGATGACCACGACTGTGACTTGGCCCGGAGCCGATGATGACGACACATTGTCGCCCGATTCGATAGCGCTCGCAGTCGGGCACGAAGTTGACTACGTGGTGGATGCCGGCGAGTCGGACGGGTCGCTCAGTACCGTAATCGATATGACCGATTCCTCCAATCCTCTGATTGTCCGTCAATAGGTGGCGTGATATCCGATTGAGTATTATCTTTGCGTCTGACTGCTGACTTCCAACTGTTGGCAGTTTCTAACAAATAACAATTATGAAGCAGATATATTTAGTATTGTGTGCACTGTTAGCAGTAGTATTGTTCGTGATTATTATATACGGTGATTACCGAAAGAAATCGGTAACAGTCCCTGCCGTGCATGAGACGGTCACCAAACCATGTCAGAGCGATAGCTGCATTAATCCGAGATATATCAGTTACAGCAAATTTCAACCCGGATTATTGGGAATTGCTGACCAAATGGTGAAAGAATACGTAAACAAGCAAGAAAATGATTGGATATTAGAAGTTTATCCAATATTGTTGGATTTTACAATGCTCGAACAAGACCAGAACACGATTGCTACAGATACTTTCAAATACAACTGGAAGAACGATATAATATTATATATCAACAATATTGACGTTGCATATGCATGCCATAAATGTGAGCTGATATCGTCTCAGGACTCGGTGAGGGCGCTTCAGATGTTTCACAAAATAGAATTGGATCGAAGCATCAGGACTGAATTAAAAGACAATCACAAATATCTCAACGCTATTAAGAACTGGAATAAGACAGTACTTGACTCAATATGTATTTCCAATGCATCAATATGTTCTTCTCATTACTATTATGTTTGTAGGCTGATTATCAAAAATGGAAAGCTTGTTGATGCACGATATATCAGATGTAAACACATTGATACCGGCAATCCTCTAATCCGAAACATATAAGAAACTGATACCATGAAGTATCTATTGATTTTTGGAAAACTCAGTATGCTCATTATCGTTACGACGAAATATGATGTACTAAACGGGTTGTTGCGTAAAACTAAATAATATGCACTATGAAATCAATTTATTTAATCATTACATTGCTACTTGCCACATTGATAGGCTGCAACGGGCACGGCAATTCTAACCACGTTATCAAAACGATAGCTGTTGATTCAGCCACGTCTGTGGATTCGATCGAAACGCGGACGGTTACAGTGGCCGATAATAGCTGCAATCCCCGAGATTCGATATTTGACGAAAATTTATTTTTTGTCAGACCTTATCGTATAACATCAATTATTGATACCGTCGGAGCTGTAAAGGCTGTGAGAATCATTAAATACATGGTGCCTGAAGATACTATAATTTACGGGCAAGGGAGTTATACCACCCACGATTCGCACGTTGCCATAATTGAGCGTGACATAGCGACAGGCCGTATTGATACTACTTTCATCGACAGGCACAAGATGTTGAAATGGTTCGGAATAGAACATTATAGTAGTAATAGTGATACTACTTATGATCCACGTTACTATAATCAGAATGATTTTACAATTTATTGGATTGAAAAATCAGATAAATACAATACTCTTAGCAACGACACTGTCTCGGTAAGGATTGGCGTGACCAAACCCGATTCTGATATGGATGCATATCTCGTATATCGTAAATGGAGTGGCGGTGACACAATTTTACCACTGATATTGGTAGATGATTCGGATGGGCTCGGTTGGTGGGTAGAGCAGTAATTATCGAAATGGAGCTAAAACCGTAATTAGCATGTCAAGCGTATTTTACAAGATACCTGTCGTGGGGTTGATCGTTATTGTCTGCCTTACTGTATGCTTGGGCTCATCGGCCAAAGTACACATAAATTTAAATAATGGTCATATAGAAACGTTCTCAGACGTTTCAGAGCCGGCCAGTGCATCGGGCCAAGGCCCCGGAGCTGTTAAGATCGACATGGTTGACACGGACTCTTGTGTGTACCATATATTTGAGTCGTGTGGATGCTCGGAGTATTACATCGCTCAAACATATAAACAGCTGCAGCTTGACGTATATTCCATGTTGTCGGTAATATGGGGAGCCGATTGCAGTAGGGAGGATCGGCCACCGTTTGACGTGGCTGATGCGGATATGAAATTTTCGTTCACGTATGACGAGAGTGGCCTGAAAGGCAGAATATCTATCATTGACAATTTTGATAGGTATGCGGTTTCCCGACAGCCGGCGATGGGATATGTTGCCTCACATCCCGATGAGTGTACAAAAGAATCAGGCGAACCATTTTATCGGAAAATGCTCTATTTAATCAAATATTATAGACATATCGGGCACTCAAATGATGAGCTGTATGATTTTATTGTCGCATTTGAGCGTGAGGTTGAACGTCAGAATCTGATGACAAACCGGGACTTTGAGTTCAGGCAGATTGAATACATGCAAGTTTGCGCTCTATATAAATTCGCGTTAAAAAACGAGGGCAAAGAATTGGGAATTGCCGAATTGAAGGAATTGGGCGCCATCACATCGGGAATAATATCTTATTACACCAAGCCTGTTGTAATTCCCTCCACGAGGCCTTAGGGTGGGGTGGTTTGCCGATTCGTGGGTGAAAATGTGCGTAGTTTTTGGGTACTTTGTAGAATTGTACTAAAAAAGTTTGGTTATGTTCCAAAAAATTCGTTACTTTGCACACTGTTTTGTGGCTCATCCTGTAAAGCAGCTAAAAAAGATGCGTTTAGCCGTGATATGAGACTGAGATGGTGACACAACGACATTATAACAAATAGCAATAAGAAACAAGATAAATTCAAGATCAACAGCCATGTCAAAGATTTGTCAGATTACAGGCAAGAAGGCGATGACAGGTAACAATGTATCGCACTCTAAGCGTCGCACAAAGCGTCGTTTCAATGTCAACCTCTTTAACAAGAAGTTCTACTGGGTTGAACAGGATACCTGGATTTCACTCACCATCTCAGCAGCCGGCCTGCGCACTATCAACAAAATGGGTCTCGACGCCGCTATCAAGCTGGCAGCCGAAAAGGGTTATTTAACTGAAATCAAATATTTAGTATACTAAGAAGATGGCAAAGAAAGCTAAAGGTAATCGCGTGCAGGTAATCCTGGAGTGCACCGAACACAAGGCAAGCGGCATGCCCGGTACTTCTCGTTATATCACTACCAAAAACCGCAAGAACACAACCGAGCGTCTGGAGTTGAAGAAATACAACCCCATTCTCAAGAAAGTAACCATCCACAAGGAAATCAAATAATAAAACTCTAAGATATGGCAAAGAAAACCGTTGCATCACTCCAGAAGGGTGAAGGCCGTACCTACAGCAAAGTTATCAAGATGGTTAAGTCACCCAAGACCGGTGCCTACGTCTTTAAGGAAGAAATGGTTCCTAACGACGCTGTAAAGGACGCTCTGAAGTAAGATTCGATATTCTCTTTAGATATATAAAAGAGAAAGCTGCCCCGCGATGAGCGTTGGGAAGTTTTCTCTTTTTTTTCATGTAATCAGTTCTATAGACTTTCGCCATGATTTCAGATCCACGAACTCTCACAATCGACGACTTTGATTATCCGTTACCTCAGGAGCGTATAGCTTCACATCCGCTCGAGGTGCGCGATGCCTGCAAGCTGTTGGTGCGTTCACACGATGGTGTGATCTCCGATCACATTTTCAACGAGCTGCCGGTGCTGTTGCCCGACGACACGATGCTGGTTTACAACAACACGAGGGTAATCAATGCCCGTTTACGTTTCAGAAAGTCATATCCCGACGGCGCGTTGATTGAGATTTTCTGCCTCGAGCCGGTGTCGCCGGCCGACTATGCCGTCAATTTTGCATCGACGTCGACCTGCAGCTGGCTTTGTTTTGTGGGAAATGCCAAGAAGTGGAAGCAAGGGCAACTCGTACTGCCGGTAAAGGTTGGTGGCCGGGAAGTGGAACTGAGGGCGTCGATGGGCGATACGCGCGGCAATGCCAGGGTGATAACATTTGAATGGGAATCGGGTGACGGCGTCACATTCTCAGATATTATCGCGGCGGTAGGTGAGATTCCTATACCGCCCTATCTGAACCGAAGCACCGAGGAGTCGGACTCGCGCGACTATCAGACGGTCTACTCACACATCGACGGGTCGGTGGCGGCTCCTACAGCAGGGTTGCATTTCACGCCCGGAGTACTTGATGCGATTAGCGGACGCGGCATTCCTCGGCGTGAGCTTACACTGCATGTCGGGGCGGGCACGTTTCAGCCGGTCAAGACCGATTCGATTGGCGAGCATGCGATGCACAGTGAATTTATCGCCGTGCAGCGCGCCTTGATTGCCGAGCTTGCCGCGACCGACCGACGGGTGATTGCCGTCGGCACGACATCGGTGCGTACACTCGAGAGCCTGTACCATGCAGGGTGTCTTATCGCGACCGGGAAGTGGCAGGGCGAGGTGCCGCAGTGGTACCCGTATGCCGAGTCGCATCCTCAGCTGTCGGCCAGGGATGCTCTGACCGCTGTGCTTGAGTATCTTGACCGTGAGAGTCTGGATGCTTTTGTGGCCGACACGCGCATTATCATTGCGCCGGGCTATGAGTATAGGATTGTAAAAGGAATGGTGACTAACTTCCATCAGCCCAAATCGACATTACTGCTGCTTGTCTCGGCCCTGATGGGCGACGACTGGCATCGTGTCTACAGGCATGCGTTGGACAACGGGTATCGCTTCCTCAGTTACGGCGACGCGTGCCTGTTCCTGTGATAATCGCGGCGCGTCACTGTACCGATGATGATATGAACGGCTGGCTGTGATAGAATGTGTTGCGCTTGCATATCATCACAATCGAGTAGGAGATGAGTGCGACGATTGTGGCCGGTAACAGGAATTCCACACCGCCCACCATCTCGGTGGTAAGGAATATCGCCATGAGCGGTGCGCGTATGATACCGGCCATCGAGCCGGCCATCGCTATGAGTGCATAGTGGGCGGGGCTGAGGTCGGTCCAGCCTGCAATCTTGATCATGACGGCAAATAGCAGGCCGAGAATACAGCCGGCGAAGAGGGTGGGGGCGAAGTCTCCGGCCACGCCGCCGCCGTTGTTGGTGGCTGACGAACCGGCGCCTTTGAGCATGAGGATGCCGGCGCATGCAACCGGAAGCATCCAGGCGTCGCCGCTCCAATGACGCAGTATGTCGTTGCTATCGGGGGCTGAAAAATTACCGTTGATGACATCGGTGATTGTGCCGTAGCCCTCGCCGTACATGGCCGGGAAAAGATAAATCATGACACCGATTGCGAGTCCCGAAGATATCCATTTGAGCCACGCGTGGCGTTCGCCCGTGAGCCATTTCTTCATAAGTGCGCCTGTGCCGGTGTAGTAAAGTGAGTATAGACCGCATACGATACCGAGCGGGACACACCATGCGAGCGTGTGAACGTCGTATGGGCCGGGTGAAATGACATTGATGTCGAGCGTACATCCCGACAGGACGTAGGCTACGAGCGAGGCTGCAAGAGTGGCGAGGAAGATGCCGAGGACTGCGACGGTAGTGAACTCGATACGCAGCACTTCGAGTGCAAACAGCGCACCGCCGATCGGGGCTTTGAATATGCCTGCTATACCGGCGGCGGCTCCACAGCCCAGCAGTACCATCATCATGCGTTGGTTGACTCTGAACAGCTCGCCGAGTTTGCTGCCGATGCCGGCGCCGGTGTAGGCGATAGGCCCCTCCGAGCCTGCGGTACCACCCGTGCCGAGTGTCAGTGCGCTGCCTATGAGTGAACCATATATGACGCGTGCGCTGAGTTTGTATTTTTTAGCTTTCAGGTCGCTGACCATGCGTGCCACGCCGTTATCGACACGGTCGCGCAGTATGTATCGGCTGAATAGGGCGGTAAGCGCTATTCCGACTATCGGCACGATGATTATGAGCCAGTCGGCGTTAACGGCGTCGATGCCGTGACGTGTAAGGCTTGTGATTGAGGCGATGAGCAGTTTGAGCAGCCATGCGCTCACGCCGGCGAGTATGCCGGTGATGAGTGCCAGCACGAGAATAAATCCGGTGTCGGTGATGTGCATTTCGCGCCATTTGATAAATCGGGCGTAGCGGGTGTGGGATGGCTTATCCATAAAATTGCAGCAGTTGAAACGTTCACTTATATAGATAGAACGCTCCAACTGCTGTTAGGGTTTTGGATGTGGGGTTATTTCTTGGGTGTGGTGCCCTGAACGCGTTCGGGATGTGCGGCGATGAATGCTTTCCAGCTCCCGGCTCCTTTAGCGACGGCTGGTTTGCGTGATTCGTAGAAGTGACAAAGAGCGGCCGCGAGTGCATCGGTGGCATCGAGCTGTGGCAGCAGGTTTTCGCGCGGAATGTTGAGCTGGCGGCGTATCATTTCCTGTACCTGCTCTTTGCTTGCCCCGCCGTTGCCGGTGATTGCGAGCTTTATTTTGCGCGGTTCATACTCGGTGATAGGCACTTCGCGTGATAGTGCGGCGGCCATAGCCACACCCTGGGCGCGCCCGAGTTTCAGCATCGACTGGACGTTCTTGCCAAAGAACGGCGCCTCAATAGCCAGTTCGTCAGGCAGGTAGTTCTCTACGACACCGAGCACGCGGTCATAGATGCGTTTCAGGCGCATATAGTGATCTTCAAACTTGTTGAGCTGGATGACGCCCATCGTTATCATGGCCGGTTTGTTGGCTTTGATACCGAGTACGCCATATCCCATCACGTTGGTGCCGGGGTCGATGCCGAGTATGATGTGATCCCACTCCTTGAGATGTGCTTCCATCACTCGATAACCTCCATGTCGGTTGAGAAAAAGAGTATCTTGTCGGCGCCGAGTCGGGCGGCAATGTCATCTTTGAGCAATGTGGCGACGTCGCGGTGCCATTCGTCGTGTGCGGCAATGTCGGGCGCTTTCATCTGGATGGCAAAGCTGACGGTGTCAGGGTCGATCTCGGTGAGAATACGTGCCATCGTGATGTCGTGAAACCGACCGCTCGAGCGTGCGGCTTCGATAAAGACGCGGCGCGCCCACTCGGTGAACTGAATGATAGCGCCGCGTTCTACTATGAATGTGGTGTTACGTATGAATGACATGCCGCGTGAGGGAATTAACAATTAGCGGCTATAATCACGATAACTTCGATGATGTAGAGAGCTATCACGATAGCGCCGATGATGATGCCGAGTTTGCCAAACTTATGGGCTGACTTTGATGTGGCGATAGCTTCCTCGATTTTGCCCTGATTTTGTAATGTGTTGACGCGAATTGATTTAATCAATGCAGGGATGCCGAGAGGGAAAAAGAGGATGAGCGCGGCGATTGCGAGTCCGAGGTAATTGGGTACGGGAGTCTGTTTTGTGTCCATAATTGTATTATTTTTAGTTGGTTAATCTACTAATAGTGGTAATATCTCTTGAAAAATGTCGCCTTGGCTGGTCAGGTAGAAGATGTCCAACGGTATGCCGATCGCTATACCGATTATTCCCCATATCAGTACCTGGCGAGACTGTCGGGCGGCGCCTTCGGGGTTGCCTTCTTCCCACAGTCGAGTCACCATGATCGACTTGATCAGTGCCACGATGGCACAAGGTACGAGGCCGAGGAAGGCGATGATGGCGAGCCATCGGTAGGTGGGAGGACAGGGGCCGTTGTCGGAGGTCGTCGTGGCGTATTGCTGCTGTTGTTGCTCTTGGTCGGTGCTGAGGTTATTGGCGCTTTCAAACGCGGCGCGGTCGAAAGTGGGCGGAAGGGCCTGACTGTTGAGGACTGCCGACAGCTCTTCCAGCTCGCAGGCCTGAGTCCATTCGGTCAGTCCGTCGCGCCACAACAGGTCATCGGGTTTGAGCTGACGTGCTTTGAGTTGCTCGATAGTGTAGGGGCCTAAGGGGCCTTGTGGTGAAGCTATATAGTATTCCATCGGTTTGTGGTTATTGTTTGCTGTTGGTTAGTAATCTGCGTTTTATCCCTCGGGAGGCGAATTTGACGTGGCGTATGATGGTCGGCAATGTGCCATAGTATCGGCACATGATACGAAATCGCTCCATCAGAGATGTCGTCAGGTGTTTGGTTGTGGCGCCTTCGTCAAGATAGTCTATGAGGATATCGTCGATGTATGTATTGTGGCGCGAGTGTTGTAGGCACTTGATAACCCACTCATAGTCGGCCGAGTATTTGTAGCGTGTGTCGTAGGGCGACGTTATGCGTTTCAGTACGGCCATGGCCTGATGACACACGACCATTCCGTCAGCAAAGCTGCGGTAGGTCAGGTGGGCCGGGGCGGTGAGATGCCGCGGCCCGGTGACGGCACGTTCTTCTCCGCTGACGATCACGGTCTGCCCGTACACTATACCCGGCGTGTCGGTGTCGTGGATAGCGTTTGCAATCATGCCGAGTGTCCGGGGTGAGTGAAATGTATCGCCGGCGTTGAGGTATATAAGATAGATGCCACGTGCGAGGCCGCGCCCGCGGTTCATGGCGTCATAGATGCCGTTGTCGGGCTCGCTATGAATGATGGTGCGGTCGGTGGCGAGCTCTTGGGCGATGTTAAGCGTTGAGTCGGTCGAGGCTCCATCGACAATGATGTGCTCGTAGTCAGTGAACAGCTGGTCGGCGACGCTTGCCATCGTTGGGCGCAGGGCGTCGGCGGCGTTGTAGGTGACGGTTATTATGCTGATCAGGGGCTGATTCATTGTTTGGTGTGATGGGGTTGATTAACAACTCAAAGATAATAATTATTTGATAATGATGATGTGGAAAACTGCAAAATTTTTACGAATATGGTGGTTTATTGTATGAAAATACCCCACCGGGCCGTTGTTTGGGCCACGATGGGGTGATTTCTTTTCAGTCTCAGTGCTTATCAAGCGGGGGGATTGATTGCACCGCTGGGGCAAACCTCGGCACATGAACCGCACTCAATGCAGGTGTCGGGATCGATGTGATAGATGTCACCCTCTGAGATAGCCTCTACGGGGCATACGGGCAGGCAAGTGCCACAAGCCACGCATGAATCAGTAATTACGTAAGCCATAGTTTCTTTTTTTTCGTTTATAGATTAATGATGTGTATATTTTACGGTGCAAAAATATATAATTTTTATAATTTGCACTATCTTTTACTCAATTTTTATGCCTTCACGCGGCTTACATAGCTGCCTTCGCGGGTGTCGACCTCGATTGAGTCGCCCTCGTTGACGAAGAGGGGAACGCGTACGGTAGCGCCTGTCTCGACGGTAGCGGGTTTCAGTGTGTTGGTGGCTGTGTCGCCCTTGATGCCGGGCTCGGTGTAAGTTACCTTCAGGATGGTCTTGATGGGCATCTCGGCATAGAGTACGGTCTCGGTCGATGCGTCACGGACTACCTCGACAACATCACCCTCTTTCATGAATGCCGAGCCGGTTACGAGCTCTTTGGAAATGGGTACCTGCTCGAATGTCTCGTTGTCCATGAAGATATCATCCTCACCCTCGGCATAGAGATACTGATAGGGGCGACGCTCAACGCGTACCTCTTCGAGTTTCTCACCGATGTTGAAGCGGCGCTCCAGTACGCGGCCGTCTACGACGTCCTTCAACTTGGTGCGCATGAATGTGTTACCCTTGCCGGGTTTAACATGAAGGAATTCTACACAAAAATACAGGCGGCCGTCCATGCGAATGCAGGTGCCGTTTTTAATGTCTTGAGCGTTTATCATATAAATGTCTATAATAGTTTTCTGACCGCAAAGTTAGTAATTATTATTTAAAAATCAAGTTTTATAGCTATCTTTGCCTTAGTGTCACAATTATAACAGCCGTTACAGACCATGTATATACGCCCCTACACACCTGCCGATGCCTCTGAATGGGATCAGTTCGTTTCCAATTCGCGCAATGCGACATTCATTTTGCGCCGAAGTTTTATGGACTATCATGCCGATCGTTTTCAGGATGCGTCGCTCATGTTGTATGACGACAAAAATGCACTGCTGGCTTTGTTGCCCGCGTCAATGGCCGACGGTGTGGTGTCGTCACATGCCGGTCTCACCTATGGCGGCTGGATTTTGGGTCGTACACGTCCTAATGTCCTGCAACTTCTCGAGGCGTGGGGGCTGATGGCTGATTATTATAGGTCGCTCGGTTGTCACACATTATTATATAAGGCAATTCCACATATATATAATAAGTATCCTTCCGAGGAGGATCAGTATGTGTTGTTCCGCAACAATGCTGTGATTGAATCGGTGCTCGCTTCGTCGGTCATTGACTTGACCTCACCCATCCATTTTAACAAGGGTTCACGTCGTCATGTCAATAAAATCGAGGGGAAGGGATATGAGGTTTCCATGTCTGATGACCTCGAGGCTTTCTGGTTGATTTTGGAGAGTCGTTTGTCTGAACGATATGGTGCGCGACCCGTACACTCGCTCGACGAGATTAGATTGTTAAAAGGCAGGTTTCCTGAAAATATCGTTTTGTGGATGATTGCCGACCCGGCAGGGCGTATTTTAGGCGGTACCGTGTTGTTCGTTGACTCACCGGTCGTGAAATCTCAGTATATCGCGTCGACGGCTGCCGGTCGTGAAGTCAATGCGCTGGATTATTTATTCAGTATCCTCATTGAAAAATATTCTCAGCAGCGTTATAGGTATTTTGATTTAGGGCCGTCGTGCGAGGATGGCGGGCGAATCTTGAATGAAGGGCTCGCAATACAAAAAATCGGTTACGGAGGCCGTTGTATCGCCTATAATACTTATAGAGTGAAACTGTAATTTGAGGTTACAGTATAAGAAATGAATGAAAAATTTGTGTGTTTACAAAATTTAACACATGCGAAACAATGTGATTGACAGTGCTTTGTGCTGTTTATGCGGAAATAGGGGCTGAAATAGTTGTAAAAATATTTGGCAGGTATAAGAAAAGGGCGTACCTTTGCACTCGCTTTGAGG
>CAMWLW010000028.1 GCA_947175245.1 uncultured Bacteroidales bacterium | reverse complement strand
ATCTGCTCGCTCTGTAAACACTTACAGTCTGTTGATAACCGCTTGCGGAATAGCGTTTTTCCTGACGGATAAACTTCATCTTCTATCCCATCGGACAGACATAGAAGTCATCATCAGGATTGTAGAATAGGTTGGAGACGCGAAAGGGATTATTGCGGTAGCTGCGCCGCTGCTCAACATGGAACATGTTGTATTTGACGTATGGTATCATGCCGCCGGCGAACATGTATTGGTTGTTTTCCTCCGAGCCGTATCCGCTGTCGGCGACGATTTACTGACTCTGTATCCCGTATCGGGCTCTGAAAGATTCCAGATAGCTGATCATTGTCAGGGTGTCTGTGGGCCGCTGATAGATGCCGAAGTTTGTTATAAACTGGTTTTCAGTGGATATCTGCACGTTGTAACCGGGTTTTAACTGGCCGTTGAGCATGGCATCCTCTTTCATCCGCATGAATGTGGCATCGGGGTCGGTCTTGGAGTATGAGTTACGGGTACCCATGGTTGCGAGCTGCTCCTTATATCGGTTCATTCTCGGCACGGCATCCTCTTTCATCCGCTTTAAGTCCTTGCGTTCCTCCTTGCTCAGTTTAGCTGCTTCAACTTTGGCCTTGATGCGTTCCACCCGTTGGGTAACCTCTTCGGCTGTAAGGTCCTCCGATACGGGATTCTCCTGTGTTTCAATGGCATGGTTCAGCTCTATCTGCCTGAGAAGAGTCTCGGTTTTCGCCTTGAGTTTAGCGTCGTTTTTCTCAACCGAACCGCGCCATACGAAGGTGTACTTATTGGCAACCGATTCTATCTTCGTACCGTCGATATACTGCACTTTCAACGATACGAAGCCTTCTTCATGAAGCAACTCCACCACCTGGGTAAACACCGCGTCAAAACCCTCCTTCAACCGTTTGCCACGATAATAATTGATGGTGCGGAAGTCAGGACGCTTCATGCCGGCAAGCCACATGAAATAGATGTCCCTGCAGAGGAGTTCCTCGATGCGTCGCGAGGAGTAGACATTGCTCAGATAGGCGAAGACCAGAACCTTGAGCATCATCTTCGGATTGAAAGCGCTGTTTCCACCTCCACGATAGGTTGACAGTATATCGCTGATGTCAAGCTGGTCTATGACCGCGTCAACAACCCTTACCATGTGATTTTCAGGGACGAGTTCGTCCAGTGACGGGGGAAGAAGCAGATTTTGTTTTCTATTGTCGGATTTTATCGCTAACTTTGCCATGTTATGTTTTGATTATTAGTGATTTATCTGCAACCCAAATTTACAAAAAATCTATGACATGACAAAGGCTTTCGCGCTGAATTTCAGCATGAAATCCTTATTTTTTACCTGCACCTTAAAGAAAAAGAGACCGCCTAAACTTGTTAGACAGCCTCGTCCTGCATTTACCCTATGGGCGTGATGAATCATCCCCCTACAACACCGAATTATAAAAATTGTAAATAATTTTGATGCAGGCAGAATTTTTTGTACCTTTGAGCCGTTTATTGGGTATATAGCAACCTGCCCAACTATAAACTATGAACACAACTCCCAACAAAAAGTAAATCTTCTTATCATGGAACAAACTCTCGTCCTCATCAAACCCTCAGCCGTGGCACGCGGCCTCATCGGTCAAATCATAACCCGTTTTCAGAACAAAGGCCTCATTATCACAGGTATGAAGATGATGCAGCTCGACGAGAAAATATGTCGCGAGCACTATGCTCACCTTGTCGACCGCCCCTTCTTCCCGTTCCTACTCAAGTCGATGACCCGCACGCCCATTATCGCGATGGTGTTGAAAGGCCTCGACGCTGTTCACGTGGTGCGTGAGATGACCGGCGCTACCAAGGGTCGTGCCGCCGCCCCCGGCACACTGCGCGGCGACTACTGCATGAGCGGACAGGAGAACATCGTACACGCCTCAGACAGCCCCGAGAATGCGCTCATCGAGATAGACCGATTCTTCGCTCAGGGCGAAGTGTTCGACTACACCTGCGACATGTTCAAGTTCCTGTATTCACCCGACGAGGTTGAGTTCTGATTCACCCATCTTAGGAACCACGTCATAAACCAATTGTCAACACAAGTACATATATAAACCAATAATGCAATTCAAACACATAACAATCTCGCTGATACTGGCTCTCGCGGCCGGTTCGTCTGCATTGGTGGCCCAGAACAGCTACCGAGTGCCCGACGAGCATAACCGCGCCCACCAGGAGATGCTTGCATCTCAGGATCGTATCGGCTCGCAGATACGTGTCGAAGACACCCAGGCCTTTATTGATAATCTTTTTGCCGATGAAGACGAGCCCGAACTCGACATCTACACCGAGGGCTGGGACAGCCGTCTTGTCAACGCCTATGCCAACGCCGTCGTGCCCCAGACGCGCGACATCGACGTCAGCGGCTATGTGATGCCCCACAGCGGCTACATCACCTCGCCCTATGGCTACCGTAAGCGCTTCCGCCGCATGCACAAAGGCGTCGACATCAAAGTCTACATCGGTGACACCATCCGCGCCGCCTTTGACGGCAAGGTGCGTCTCACCAACTACCAGCGCCGCGGATACGGCAAGTATGTCATACTGCGTCACACCAACGAACTCGAGACCGTCTACGGACACCTCTCGGAGTTCCTTGTCGAGGACAATCAGTATGTCAAAGCCGGCGACCCGATCGCCCTCGGCGGCAACACAGGCCGTTCGACCGGTCCTCACCTCCACTTCGAGACCCGTTTCATGGGCTATCCCATCAACCCCGCCGCCATCTTTGACTTCGCCAACCAGACAGTCCACACCGACGTCTACACGTTTGACAAGGACACCTACCAGAATGCCCGCAACTATGACCCCGCTGCGAACACCCAGTATGCAACGGCATGGCGTCAGGCCAACCCGCAGCCTGTGCGCGTAGCCTCGACACGCAAGTCGGGCAGCAGCAGCGGCAACGGTGCATCGACCTATACCGTCCGCAAAGGCGACAGCCTCAGCAAGATTGCCCAGCGCAACGGCCTCAGCCTCCAGCAGCTCTGCCGCCTCAACGGCCTCCGCACCACCTCCAAGATCAAAGTCGGCCAGCGCCTCAAACTCCGCTAACCCACCCGCCGATGCACAATGCACGGTCATGCTAATGTGCTGACTATCAGTAGGGATGCGAATTTTTGCGTCCGCCGCGACAAGGGCGGCATTGTCTCTCATAGACCTATAAACGAATAAAGCTGTGCTACCGGCACAGCTTTGTTATTAAACATCTAACCCAACGAGGCCGCACTGGGCGGCCTCATTATTTTAGTCTCGGTTGAAGATGTCGCGTGTATAGACTTTGTCGAGCACGTCCTGCAGGCAGACGTCCAGGCGGTTGGCCAGGATTGCACGGCTTTGGGCCTTGAACGTCTCGAGGTCGTTCACAACGCGACTGCCGAAGAATGTTGTGCCATTCTCCAGTGTCGGCTCATAGATGATCACATTGGCGCCCTTGGCCTTGATGCGCTTCATCACGCCCTGTATTGACGATTGACGGAAATTGTCGCTGTTCGACTTCATTGTCAGGCGGTACACACCGATTGTGATAGGCTCGGCGTCGTGAGCCGCACCGTATGTATTGTTGGCTGTGTAGTCATACCATCCTGCTAGATGGAGCACCTGATCGGCGATGAAATCCTTACGGGTACGGTTGGATGCAACTATGGCTGTCATCATGTTCTGGGGCACCTCGGCATAGTTTGCAAGCAGTTGCTTGGTGTCCTTGGGCAGACAGTAGCCGCCGTAGCCGAACGACGGATTGTTGTAGTGTGTACCGATGCGCGGGTCGAGTCCAACGCCCTCGATGATGGCACGCGAGTCGAGCCCCTTGACCTCGGCGTAGGTGTCGAGCTCGTTGAAGTAGCTGACGCGCAGTGCCAGATAGGTGTTGGCAAACAGTTTCACTGCCTCGGCCTCCTGAATACCCATATACAGGGTGGGTATGTCGGGCTTCAGGGCTCCCTGTTGCAGCAGTGCGGCAAACGTGTGAGCCCGGTCGGTGAGTGACTCAAGGTTGGTAAGTGACGCTAACACGTCGTTAAATTTCACGTCCTCGTCGTTCTTTGGTTCGGCAATGTGTGAAGGGATGCCGGCTATGATGCGCGACGGGTACAGGTTGTCATATAGCGCCTTTGACTCGCGCAGAAACTCGGGGAAAAACAGCAGATTGAACTCGCTGACACCTTTGGCTGCATACTTGACGTACAGCGAGCGGCAGTAGCCCACGGGAATGGTCGACTTGATGACCATTGTGGCCTTGGGATTAACGTCCATCACGATGTCGATGACTTCCTCGATGCAGTGAGTGTCAAAGTGATTTTTCACCGGGTCGTAGTTGGTGGGCGCGGCGATAACCACAAAGTCGGCGTCGGCATAAGCCTTGGCCGCGTCGAGTGTAGCGGTCAGGTCAAGCTCTTTGGTCGACAGGTACTCTTCGATGCAGTCGTCCTGTATGGGTGACACGCGGCTGTTGATTTTCTCGACCTTCTCGGGGATAACGTCAACGGCCGTCACACGGTTATGCCGGGCCAGCAACGTCGCGATGCTCAGCCCCACATAACCTGTACCGGCTATTGCTATATGGTAATGTTCGTTTCCCATTCAGCTTCAAGATGGCGTAATTATTTGATGCCGTCGCGCTCCAGTAGGGCGTCGATGCCGGGGTCGGCACCGCGGAACTGGCGGTAGAGCTTGGCGGGGTCGTCTGAACCGCCTCGGCTCAGGACGTTGTCGCGGAACGACTGTGCAGTCTCCCGGTCAAAGATGCCATGCTCCTTGAAGTGAGCGAACGCATCGGCGTCAAGCACCTCGGCCCACTTGTAGCTGTAGTAGCCGGCGGCATAGCCTCCCGAGAAGATGTGGCTGAACTGGGGAGCGGTCATAGCGCCCTCGACGGGCTCGAAGATGCGCACCGACAGGGTGGCGTTGTTCTCAAACTTGGCGGGGTCGTTGAGCACGCCGTTGTCGATATCATTCTTAGAGAGTGTGTGGTAGGCCATGTCGAGGTAGCCGAACGACAGCTGACGCAGGCACTGATAGGCGGCCCCGAACTGGGCTGTCTTGATAATCTTGTCTACCAGCTCGGCGGGGATAGGTTCGCCGGTCTCATAGTGGCGTGCGAACGAATCAAGGAACTCGCGCTCGGTCAGATAGTTCTCGTTAAACTGTGAGGGGAGCTCGACAAAGTCGCGGTAGACCGAAGTGCCCGACAGTGAGCCATATTTGCACTTGGTGAGCAGACCGTGGAGTGAGTGGCCGAACTCGTGAAGGAATGTCTCGACCTCGTAGGGGGTGAGCAGTGACGGCTTGTCGGCGGTCGGTTTGGTAAAGTTCATCACGATCGATACGTGGGGGCGCTGATCATTACCCTCGGCGTCAACATATTGGTCGGTGAAGTTAGTCATCCACGCGCCGGGACGCTTCGAGTCGCGGGGGAAGAAGTCGGTGTACAGGATGCCGAGGTATTGGCCGTCGCGGTCGGTAACCTCCCATGCTGTCACGTCGGGGTGATAGACCTCGATGTCGTCGCGCTGCTTGAACTGTACGCCATAGAGACGTGTTGCGAGTCCGAACACACCCTTGATGGTGTTATTGAGCTCGAAGTAGGGACGAAGCTCCTCCTCGTCGTAGGCATACATCTTGTTTTTCAACTTATTGGCATAGTAGCTGTAATCCCACGGCTGTATAGTGATGGGCTCGCCGCCGTTCATCTCGGTGGCAAATGCCGTGAGCTGCTCCATCTCGGCTTTGAGAGCGGGAGTGTAGGCCTCGCGCAGCTGGTCGAGAAGGTTGTAGACCGATGCCGGGTTGTGGGCCATCGTGCGCTGCAGCGAGTGGTCGGCATAGGTAGGCGAGCCGAGCAGATTGGCTATCTCGAGACGCACGGTGGCAATCTCGCGCATGATGTCGAGGTTGCTGAACTCACCCTGGGTGTTACGACCGCTGTACAGGCGGTACATCTTCTCGCGCAGATCGCGGCGGTCGCTGTTCTTCAAGAACGAGATATAAGTGGGCGCGGCCAGTGTGAAACGGTACTCGCCATCACGGTCGTGGGCTTTGGCATCGGCGGCAGCCTCGTTGATAAGATCCTCGGGTAGACCGGCGAGATCGTCGGCAGTCAGATACACCTCGTAGGTGTTGAGCTCGCGCAGGACGTTCTGCCCGAAGCGGGTCGTGAGCTCAGACAGGCGAGCGTTCAGTTCGCTGTAACGGTCACGGTCAGCACCCTCGAGGTCGGCGCCCGACAGCGCGAACGAGTCGTAGGTCTTTTGCAGCAAAGTCATGTCCTCGGTGTCGAGTGACTCTTTGTCGCGGTTTTCCCACACGTGCTTGACGCGGTTCCATAGCGGCTGGTTCAGGATTATGCCGGTCGAGTAGGCGCTCAGCTTGGGCGACACCTCGAGCGACAGCTGCATCATCTCATCGTCTGAGTCGGCCTCGGCGAGGTTGTAGAACAGCCCGAGCGCACGGCTTAGATCAGCGCCTGCGCGGTCAAGAGCCACGATGGTGTTCTCGAATGTGGGCTCGTCGGGATTGTCGACGATAGCCTGTATCTCGGCGTTGGCGGTTGCGATGCCGGCGTCGATAGCCTCGCCATAGTCGGCAGTCGTGATCTGCGAGAACGGGGCGGTGTGATAGGGGGTGTCAAACGGTTTGAGCAGCGGGTTGGTGTGGCTGCCCGAGTTGCATGCGGCTGTAGTTGTCATGACTAAAAGAGTTAGAGCGTAATGCTTGATTCTTGTTGCTAAATTGCGATTTGTGTCAGACCTTTTCATCAGGTATATGTATTTGTGGTTTTAGGCTGTAAAGTTACTACTTTTAGTTGAATTTTGGGGCCGGCTTTATAATATTTTTGAATTTCCGTGCGTTATAATAGCGTACCGGTCACAATGCCGGCGTTCATCTCTTGTTTACAATTTAATTTCTTAGCAGTCTTGCCTATGGATAAAACTTCTACTCCTTCTATTTCTTCAAAATTGTCAGTTTCGGGTGCGCGCATCATGCCGTCGCGCCATGCTTTGAATTTCGTGCGCCAGTTTGCACGCGCCTACAGTGTTCAAGCACGCATCGGTTTCATCGCCAACTGATTTCAAGCATTTACAGCTGCACCACAGTGATACCTGCGCCGCCAAAGCGCACATCCTCGTCGTGGAACTCTTTGACACCCTGCACGGTGTTGAGATATTGGCGTATGGCCTGACGCAGAGCGCCGGTGCCCGTGCCGTGCAGAATTCGGACGCGTTGAGCGTTGAACTGCAGCGCGTCGTCAATAAAGTAGGTCACGGCCTGCAGCGCCTCGTCGGCCCTCATGCCGCGCACGTCAATTTCCTGTTTGAAATTCAGCTGTTTCTGACGCTGGCTGTCAAGCGTGGCGTTTGACACGAATGTCGTCTGGCTCGCTCCCGATTTGGGGCGGGCCAGCGTCGCTTTCAGGCGATTCAGCTTTACAGTGGTTTTCAGCAGGCCGAATACCACAACAGCCTGATTGCCGTTGATCTGCATTATCGTGCCCGGCTCGCCCTGCCCGTCAAGGCGCACGTTGTCGCCAACCTTGAGCGGAGCCTCGGACTTTGGCGTGGCAGCCGCCTTTGTCTTTTTGGCTTTTGGAGCCTTGGCCAGCAACGGGTGTCCTGCATCATTGCTTTTCGATTCCAGGTCGCGGCGCTGTTCGGCCAGACGGCGACGTGCAGCCAAGGTCGACTCGCGCTCGGCATTGGCCGTCTTGATGTCGTGTATCGTACGTTCGATGGCTGCGTTCGAGCCCTCCAGGATGCGGCGTGCCTCGTCACGTGCCTCGTCGATGATTTCACGGCGCTTGGCACGCAGCGTGTCGGCGTCCTCCTGATAGGTGGCTAACAGCGAGTCTATTTTCTTCTCTTTTTGCTTGATTTGCAGCCGCTTGTTCTCCCAGTAGCGTTTGTCGCGCGCGATGTCGAGCAGGTAACGGTCGGTGTTGACATAGTCGCTGCCCACAATCTCCTCGGCGCTCGCGATGATGGGTGCCGGCAGCCCGATTTTTCTCGCAATCTCGAGCGCGAACGAGCTGCCTGGGCTGCCGATAGCCAGTCGGAAGGTAGGCTGCATCAGGTGCCGGTCATACAGCATCGAGCCGTTCACGAGGCCGGGGGTCGATTCGGCCAACTGTTTGATATTGGTGAAGTGGGTGTTTATGACGCCCCACATTCCTTTTTCGTTAAATCTCACCAGTATAGCCTGAGCCAACGCACCGCCTATCTGGGGCTCGGTACCGGCGCCGAACTCATCGATCAGTGCCAGCGTGTCGCTGTCACCGGCGGCCAGGAACTGTTTCATGTTCTTGAGGTGAGACGAGTAGGTCGACAGGTCGTCCTCGAGTGACTGGTCGTCGCCGATGTCGATGAAGATACTCTTGAAAATACCCATGTGTGAGTTCTCGTAGACCGGCGGCAGCACGCCACACTGCATCATGTACTGAACGATACCCACCGTCTTGAGACACACTGACTTGCCGCCGGCATTAGGGCCCGATATGATCAGCATCCTGTTGGCCGGGGTCAGCGTGATGTCGAGTGGTACAATCTCTTTGCCCTGGCGGCGCAGGGTCTCCAACAGCACCGGGTGAGTGGCATGGTACCATTCCAGCTCGGGCCCGTCGTGCAGATTGGGCAGTGTCGCGTCAATCGATATGGCGTAGTGGGCTTTGGCGCGTATGAAGTCGAGCGTCGACAGCGCCTCGAGGCTCTCGGCCATTGTCTCGATGTGAGGTCTCAGGGTGTCGGCCAGCGCTATGAGTATGCGCGTGATCTCGCGTCGCTCATCCATCTGGAGTTCGCGTATGCGGTTGTTGGCCTCTACAATCTCGGCCGGCTCTATGAAGTAGGTCTTGCCTGTGGCCGACTCGTCGTGTACGATGCCGCCTATCTTGCGTTTGTGGGCAGGGGCGACAGGCAGTACAAGGCGGCCGTCGCGCACCGATGGTGTGGCGTCGCTGTCGAGATAGCCGTCAGCCACCGCCCGTGCTATCACACGGCGCATTATCGAGTTGATGGTGCCCGAGGTGGCCTGCAGACGGCGGCGAATTGACGCAAGTTCCTCTGACGCGTTATCGCGTATCTGACCGTACTGGTCAATCACCCGGTTGATGGCCGTGATTACCGTCGGGGTTGGAGTCAGCGGACGCGCCTCGATATCCAGATCGGGGTAGAGCGATGTCCCGTCCTCCTGACGGCGCGCGGCAAAGAACGCGGCCAAGTCGGCGATACACTGCATCGTGCGCCTGACGCCCACCAGCTCGTCGGCCGGTAGAAACGTTCCCGGTACACGCAGGCGTGACAGCGCCGGGGCAATGTCGTTCACAGCCACAATAGGCAGGTGAGTGTCACCTGTCTCGATTGTCAGCATCTGGTGAGTTGCCCTCAGGTGGCGGCACACCGCGTCATAGTCGGTCATGAACGCGATATCGTCAACCCGCGCTGCCGCTCCGCGCGACAGGCACAGTGCCGCTATCTTTTGCTTGACGTGGTCAAACCCCGTCTTCGCCTCATATTTGTCAGCCGGATAAATCATGCTGCAAAGATACAAAAATTTCCCCAACCTCGCGCTAAGTCACGTCATCGGCGGCTTTTGTCAATTATGTACCTGGCGAGTTGCTCGAGGTCATTGTTCTGGCGCTCGGTTATTACCTTGTAGCGGTTGAGCGACGCCTCGTGCAACCGTTCACGTATCTTGGGGTCGGTCAGTTGCAGAATACGGTTGCCTATCTCGGGCACGTCCATAGGGTTGAAATATAGCGCCGCGTCTCCACACACTTCGGGTATCGAGCACACCGCCGAGACCGCCACGGGCACTCCGAACCTCATAGCCTCGACCGGTGGATAGCCGAACCCCTCGTTGAGCGACGGGTATATAAATCCATAGCAGTCGCGATACTGGCGCTGCAGCTCGGCATCGTCGACATATCCAAGCGCCACAAACCTGTCGGGGTGGCGGTATCTGTACCGCAGGTCGGAAAGCGCCCTCAGGCCGGTGATATGAACCTTATAGTCCGCGAGCAATCCGGCGTCAAACAACCGTTCAAAAGCCATTATTGCTCTCAGTACATTCTTCTCCCACCTGTTGCCGCTCACCATCAGGAAGTACGGATATTCGGCCGTCCGTGCCTTGTCGAGCTCCATTTCAACAGTGGTCGACGGTGAGTAGAACACTTTCACGTCACGGCCGGCCGTCTCGGGAAAAAACTGTTTCAGCGAGTGGGCCGTGTGGTCAGACACCACAACGAAGTCCTTATCGAGTTGAAATGAATAGAACCGACGCTTGTTGTATTTTAAAATCAGTCCCGGTGCCAGCGGCCTTACAAAGTTTTTGATGCGCTGGGTCATCGGTATTCCCGAATATCGGCCCATCAAGGGGTCTCGTGGAAGTTCGAGATGGCGCAGCCCGTGAAGCGTTCCCATGACGGTCACATCATCGTCAAACCTGAAGTCTTCAAGTATCGGCGAATAAAATACCCGGGGCTTCATCTCACTTACTATATCATTGACCGTGCGGCCCTTGACGTCATGCAGCGCGATATTGTTCAGCTCAGCCACATTCCTTATGTCGGGATTTAGCCACTTGTCAGAGTTGTAGTAGGCAGCCATGTCGGCTCCGAGCTCTATGAGCTTGCGAAACAGCACCTCGCCATAGATTCCGCCGCCATGTCGCTTGCCTGAGACTGAGGGCTGAGTCGATTCCAAGTCAAATAATATAGATTTACCCATCGTTTTTTCCACAGTGGTTGAAAAGTCGTGTCAATATGATACAAAGTTAATCAATTGGCGGTAATATACAAAACGAGGCCGCTTAATGCGGCCTCGTTGGTTTAGAGGTTATATTCGACCTGTGGTCGAGGTTTATGGGTTTATTGTTTAGAGGACGAGCTTGGTGGTCTTGGTGTTGCCGTTGTTGTCGATGGCTTTGACGATGACGAGGCCATTGGCGGCACCGTCGAGCGAGAGGGTGGCGCGGTCGCTGTCATCGCCTGCTACCGTGCCGAGCTGCATGCCGTTGACGCTGTAGGCTGTCACGGTGGCGATGCCGGCGGTCGACAGTGCGGTCACTGAGCGTGTTGCACGGTCATAGTCGATAGTCAGGTTGTCCTTGTCGACCGACACGTTGTCAACACCGGCTGTCTCATAGAAGACAACAACCGTGTTGCCGCCGTTTGTAACGGGGTAGAAGCCTGCCAGAGCGTCATAGTAGGCCGTCATTATGTAATAAGGCTCGTTGGCCATCATCGTGTTGAAGGCCAGCGTTGTCTTAAACGAGCGAACCATTGCCGACGACTCGCGCATGACATTCTCGCCGCCATAGGCCATGATGGCGCTGCCACCTTCCTCCTGATGAACCAGCACGCTGTTGAGCGGATAGGCGAAGTAGCCGCTATTGATCTTATAGCGGGTAGTCACCTGGATGTCGTACGGGTTGTCGATATAGAATGTATATGTCGCCTGACCGCCAATCTCGGTTTTTTCTGAGCGTGCCGCGTTCGTGACATTGGGGTTAGAGTTGCGCAGCTCATTGCTCAGGCTTATGTCGGGCGCTGACCTTTGCTGCACGTCGGCCTTGCCGGTACCATCGAACACGTAGAACAGGTATGATTCCTCGTCAAATATCTGCAGATCCATCTTCACACCCGATGACGGATACTGTGTCATGGCCTGAATTGCCGTGACCCATTCGCGCGTGATGGTCTCGTGGGGGTTGACGGTGACAAACACGCTCTCGCCTATGTACTGCATCTGATTATCGTAGATCATAAGCGGAGCCAGGCCGGTTGTCAACTGCATGTCACTGGGGTTGCTGAGGGTAACTTTAAATGTGGCAATACCACCCGGAATCACCTTTGACGTGAACCCGGCGCTCACGATATCAAGCGACGGTGCCATGTAGTCCTGTACCTTGATATTGTCGCCGGCCTTGGTTATGGTGATGTAGTTATAGTAGGCGTAGGGGCACAGGATGTCGAGCAGCGGTGCATCCTCCACTTTAAAGTTGCGTGTCTTGAACGTCAGTTTGTAAGTACCGTCGGCCAGATTCTCGCGCAGGTCGGCGAGCTGCACCGTGGGATTGGCGCCGTAGTCGACACCGTTCTGAATGTTGTGGGCAGCGAAGCCATAGCCCGGCTCGAGATTCTCATAGCGGTGCTTTGACACACACATCTCCATCACAGGTTCGGTCGAGCCTTGACGTGTTATCGAGGCCCACAGCTCAACATTGATCTTCGACGGGTTGTAGTTCACCCACATGGCACCCTCCTGCATATCGAGGTCAAAGATGATGGCGTCGCCTGCAATCTCGGCAATCAGCGAGCCCTGCTGTGTGAGCAGCAGCTCCTGGGGTATCACCGGCTGGCCCGTGGGAGGCTGGATGCCGAACACGGCGTCCTGAGTGAAGTTGTAGCCGCCACCGCTGCCACCGCCCGTGCCCAGAGCCTCGGGGTTGAGCGCGTCGAGCGAGAAGTAGCCGTTAGACATGCCTGTCCATCCCCAGTTGAAGTGGAACATATTGGTCTCCTTGTCATAGCCGTCACACACAAACGAGTGACCGCCGCCAAGCATTGAACCGCCGCCATAGATTACGGGGCCGACCTCTTTAATGTTCTTGTACATCATCTCATACCACTGGTCGGTCGAGTACAGGTTGCGCAACGTGTATAACATGTTACCGTCATAGTTGAAGTACTTGTACATAGCATTGCGCACGTTCATTGCCAGCGCGCCCGACGAGTCGATGCCATAGTCCATGTGTACCGCATATCCGCACGCCTTCATCAGATAGGCCACGGCGTCGGCCTGGGCATCAGTGTACTGTCCCTCGATATAGGTAGGCAGCATGTTGTCCCAGTCAAACTTTTTCTGAGCAAAGTTCATCGACAGTTTCTTTTGCAGCGTCTCGGCTGTATATGTGACCGTGCCGGTACCTTTCTCGGGGTAGCGCCAGTAGTGCATCACCTGGGCCATCGATGTAGCCACACAGCCCGTGTAGGTGCGTATGGTAGTGTAGAGCGGGCACATATTGTTATAGGGCGTGCCCTGATCCCATTGTACTTTAATCTGAGGCGCTATTGATTCGCGCGACTCAGCAGCTTTGGCCAGCATGGCGTTAGCCAGTTTCTGGCTGTTTACTGAGGGTGCCGGATGGTTGCGTGCATACTCAATCTGAGCCGCATACTGTCCCAGCCACCACTTCAGTGCGGGCGGCATATCGTTTGAGTCAAACTCGCCCTCGTCGGCCACTGCGAGTACCGGCAGGGCCATATCGTCGGCACTCAGAATCATATAGCCGCCGTCGTCCTGACGGTTGAACACATACAAGGCAGCCTCGCCGGCGTCGGTAAGCGTCGTGTGCACCAGCTGCAGGCGTTCAGCGCCGGCAGCGCGCGAGTGAGCTTCGCCACCCTGCGACCGATAGCGCGACAGCGCCTCGTCGGGGCTCAGCGTCACAGCCTGTGCCAGTGCCGTCACAGCCAGTACCACTAATGGAGTAATAAGTCGTTTTGTCATCGTATGTTATTTTTGGTTTTATATTGTTAAGGTCGTCCTTAATTCACTGAAATGGCCGGGCGCCACCTTTTGACAGGTTACGACGCCCGGCTTTTCAGCTAATAGTCAGTTATATGTCTCTTGACACTTTACTTCTTGATGAACAGTTTCTGACCGTTGATGATATAGAAACCTGTCTCAAGGTCATTCACTACCTCGACAGCAGCATCGTTGTAGATAACCTTACCGTCGACAGTAACTACAGTTACCTTGTCACAGCCGTTGGCCAGGATAGCGCTGATGCCAGTGAGGGTGGCGTTGACATAGTAGGTAGCGGTGAGCTCGGGTGAGCTGTATACCCCGTCAAGTACAAAGGTACCTTCTCTTACTGAGAGGATATATTCACCGCTCGCGGTAGCCTTCGGGAACTTGACAGCGAAGGTAACACCCTTGGCTTCGTCGCCGTCGGCCATTGTCTTGGCTGTCTCTACCTTTTCGATAGTAGCGGTTTCGGTGTAAGAGTAGGCTGTATTGCGGAGCGATACACCATACTCATTGAAGATGTCGCCTGTGGTAGCTTCGGGGAAGTTGATGTAGGCTACTTCAATGGGGCCAACTTCGTGATCCTTATCATTCTCGTTAGGAGTGATAACGGCTTCGAAAGTCTTGGGAGCTACAACATTCCACTTGGCATCGATAGCGGGGCTGTCCATCTTACCGATCTTGAACGCACCCTCGGTAATCTTCAGGTTCAATTCACCTTCCTTGTAATAGGTAGGATCGAATATCATGAACATGAGATAGTTGCCTTCAACCATGTAGTCGTATGCATTGGCGGGGACAGTCTCACCGTCGACTGTGATATCAATAGCCGATTTGGCAGGGGCGGTGATGCTGGCAGTCTCGTCGAAGATAAGAGCGAAGCTGATGCCCCAGTCAGTGTAGACGATGGTACCGTCGGGATCCTGATTATATAAGTTAGACACAGAGTGCTCAACGGTGTAGTCGGCGAAGATAGCTGCGCTTGCTTTGCCGTCGATCTCAAATGCACCTTCCTCGATGATGAGGTTGTAGTTACCAAGTGCAGGCTTCTGGGCGGTAGAGGGAAGTGAAATAACGAAGGTGGGAACCGATGCGGTAGCGTCTTTAACGCAGTTCATCGAGGGTGAAGCGTAGCTTGAGTTGTTGGTGAACATGATCGAAGCCGAGCTGCCTACGTACTCAACGTTGGTTGCGTGGGGGAACGCGATGGTGATCTCAACATTGTCGAGAATGCTGCCCGACTCGGGAGTCAGAACGTATGCGCTCTCGAAGGTGTAGGTTGCGGTAGCTTCCTGGCTCTCCTCGCCGTCGATAGTGAAGGCGCCGGCAGGGAAGGTCACGGTGTACTCGCCGTCATAAGCCGGGTTGCGGAACGATACAGTCCAGCTGTTGCCCGAGCCGTGAACGTCGGTCGACGATGCCTCGTAGTCGGCACCTTTTATGGTTACGGGCAGTTCGTTATAGTCAACGGTTGTGGCGTCGGGGAACGTGATAGTAACCTCTGAGAGATTGTCGACAGTGCTGCCGGGCTCGGGAGTGATGGTGTAGGCGGCAGTCTTGCCGGTTACAGTGTAGGTGAGGTGGAGCTCTACGGCCTCGCCCTTGTAGGTGATGTCGTTAGTTACCAAAGTCCAAACACCGGGTGTGGTGATCGGATCGTTTTCCCAGTCCTCGTTCATGGGAACGATTGATAACTTCAATACATCCTGTTCTTCATCATTTATCCATATGTAGCACTCATGCTCCAGCTCACCGCAGGTCATTGTCACGGTCTCGGGATTTTCAAAACCGGCAAATACGTCGGCATACTTAAGCTGGTTGAATGTGATGTCGATCTGGTCGATAGTCTCGAGCTCAGAGCCGCTTACGGGCGATACAGTGTAGTCCTCGATGGGTGACAGTGCTGAGGGATCGACGGTGTAGGTAGCCTTGTACTCGCTGGTGATATAACCGCCGGTTACTTCAGTGTATGCCTCGGTTGCATCGTCCCATGCTGCCTCGTAGAAAGTACCCTCGGGGATGGTCAGGGTGTAGTTGCCGGCTGTTGTTACAGCTGTGGTGAACAGCAGCGGGTACTCCATACCGATAACCTCCCACGTGTCGTTATACTTAGCCTGGGGCTCACCTATCTCGGCGGGGTTGTAGGTATTGGTACCGTCGGTGAGGGTGACAGCCTTGATCTTAGCCTCGTCAGTGCTCAGCATTGTTGACATTTCCTCGTCGAGGATAGGAACAATAACTTTGATTTCATTAATCTTCTTGACAGTAGAGCCTGTGGCGGGGTCTACATCAACGATAGCGGTGTACTTGGGAGCGGGCGATACGGTAACGATGTTGTTGCGGGCGGCGCCTTTAACGTTGAAGATGTACTCGCCGTTCTCGTCAAGCTCGACGGGCTGACCCTTGTATTTCACAACGAGGTTCTTGCTTGCGGGCTTCACGATAACCTTAGTGTCTGAGATAAGTGTCTGACCTGCAGGATCGGCAACGTGACGGAAATCGCTATAGAATATCTGGGCCTGGGCGTTGCCTACAAGCTCGAGCGAGACACCCGACAAAGAGGGTCGTGCGCTCGAGAGATATACCTGGACGTCAGACTTCGCGCCCTCGGCAATGCCGTCACCGGCGGTGGGCACGTAGGGGGTGAATGTGTACTCGGGAACGTTGCTTTCAGAATTCATCGTGCCTTGCAGCGGTGCACCGTCGAGATATACAGCAGCGTCGTTCACAGTTGAGGCACCCGACACTGAGAGCAGTACGGGAACACTGTAACCTGGATAGAATGAGATAGCCTCGGTAGTGCCTGCGGTAAGCATTTTATTTAATCCGGTGGGGTTACTCCAACAATCGGTAATAGGGTTAGTGCTGCCCAATTTACCACTGTAAGTAGTACCGGTTGCAGTTACATTAAATGAGTAAGGCGTTTCCAGTTTCTTTACGATCATATAGAAAGTCGTGCCATCAACATCGGGGAAGAGCGATGCCGAGCCGCCGTGCTGCTCGGGTTTGCCTTTTTCCAATATATAATTGTCAGCGATGTAATATCCGGCCTTGGGACGGAAGAATATTTTACCGACTTTCTCCGATACAGGGATGGTATATTGCTTCGAATTTTCTGAATTGAGAGTGTAGCCACCTACTGAGTAAGAACCTGAGAATGATTCGCCTGCGGGCATTTCAAGGGCAGTGCCTAAGTAGGCCTCCGAGAACTCTACACCCTCGGCGCCCATGATGTAGCCGGTGAAGTTGATGGTGCCCCAAACTCGGGCATTACCCTCGATTTTGAGTATGGCCGATTCAGCCTTGGGCATCTCAAACTCGACGTATGAACCGTCTACAATGGTTAACGACTTGCCGTCAAGTGTTACATTAGAGTATGTGTAATCCTCGGTATTCAGATTAACCTTTATTTTATTACCGACTTTGCAGACTATTGAATTGTCTGTAATTTCACTGGCAAAATAAACGTTGAATTCCGTCTTGTCGAAGATGCTGACGAGTGAACCTTCCATTCCGTCACCATATTCTACAGTGAGTTTGCAATCGGTTTTCTCGTCTACGATTTCTTCCTCTTCAAGCACCCGGATTACGAGATTGCTTCCCTGAGTAAGATTATCAATACGATAGCTTCCATAAAATGATGCAACGGGCTCGCCATTAAGTGTTATGCTATAGGGTGTAACATTATTTTTAAATCCTAATGTGAGTCGTCCATCAATCGTTGGATTGAAATTGTAGGTATTCTTACCTTTCTTTAAATCAAGTGTGTAACCCGAAGCGAACGTAGCTGTCACATAATCAAGACCATTGACGATGTCGATATCGAATGTCTCGTTACGTTCAATCTTTACCACATTGATTTTGTATGTCAGACCGTTTGTGGTATTGGTAATGCTAATATTAATGTATTGTTTTCCGCCATAACTGCTGGGAGTCCTGGTTATAGATCCGTCGGTTGAGACTGCATTTACAAGTGCATAGCCTTCGGCCGGATAGACGTAAACGGAGCTATAGGTTGATGACGTTTCATATTCATAAGACGTCTGATCAGCACTCAGTTCCGCATAGGGACCTGACATGTTTCCGAGCTGAAGAGCTACTGTCCCGGGAGTGTCCCATTGGAGCGTCGCAGATACTGCAGACGCCCGGCCGCTCGTGAAGAGCAGCATGGTCAGCAACAGAAACAAAGAATAAAATTTTTTCATTGCTTTTAATTATAAATAGTGATTAATAAATGTGTTATTTCTTGATGAACTTGCAGGTCTTTCCACCGGCCGTGATAATGTAGGCTCCGCGGTTGAGGATAGCAGTATCGAGGGTGCCGATGGCTGTGGCGGCGATGCGGCCGTCAATGGCATAGACAGTGATGTGACCCTCGGCGGTTACAATGCCGTTCTCGATAGCGAGGCCGGGGGCGGCAGCGGTGATCTCAGACACGCCGCTCGATTCGCCGATGGGGAGAGCGTAAATATCGAGCGCGTATTTGTCGGTAACGTTGTCGATGTAGTAAACGAACAGTCGGCCGGGCTGATTTTCAGTTGCGAACTCGGGTACGATCGAGGCCAGTACGCCATTGTCACTGTCGCCGATCTTAAGCAGGACTTTGCCGTCAGGATTCTCATCGGTCTCGGCCTCGACAATCATGAGCTCTTCCACCATCACCGAGCCGGCTACGCCGCGCTTGACAAGGAACATGTAGGTGGGTACATCAGAGGTCGAATAGGCGTGGGGTGCCATAGCCTCGGTCGACAGATAGCTCTGGGCATAGGCTACGTTCGTGCCCATGTTAAGATAGTCGATGTGGTCATATTCACCCTTGCTGTTGATGTGCATGAAGCGCAGAATGTCGTTCTCGTTATCGTCGACGAGGGGATAGCGTAGCTCGAACACATATTTATATGAGTTGCCGTCGAGGTAACGGGCCACGTTGGCCATGAGCAGTTCTGAGTCAGAGTCGTCGTCATAGTAGTAGTCGGCCGGGATCTGAACGACGGTTTTACCAGAGTAAAGGTCAACGAAGTTGTAGAGGTAACCGTAAGAATCTTGTGACACGAACAACTGCTGGGGCTCGAAACCGGGCAGGTTGCCCATGGCGAGGGTGCCGTCGGCATAGGTGGCGAGGGTGTTCTTGAGCGTGCCGTCGTTCTTGTAGGTAAAATATGAGTCGGTAATACCGTCGGTTGATATCTGGTAGTTGCCGCGAGTAACGATAAAGTCGGGGGCGGTGGCTGAGGCACCGGGTGCGTCAAAGAGCACGTCGCCGGTGTAGCGGAGGCTGCCGACGCTGAAGTATGAGAACAGGCAGGTGGCTTCGCCGGCCGAGTTATTCATCGGGTCGTGTACGACAGGTATCTCGGTGGTCGAGAATTTGGTAAAATCGTTCTCGGTGGCCTGGTAGAGCTCGACTATGAGGCTGTTGCCCTCGCGCTGGGTCATGTCCTCAGACATAGGGTCGTCATAGCGGTTGTAGAACGGCTCCTTATAATAAGATATCATGTAGACGACATCATCGCCGCGCAGCATTGACATCATCGGGCCGATGTTCTCCTGATCGCCGGGAAGCTGGATGAGCGGAATGATTGTTTTGTGGAGCAAGCGGGGCCCGTTGCTGTCGGCTGTTGCCTTGCCATAAACTTCGATCGAAACCTTCTGAGCCAGGAGATAGGGCCAGAACGAATTGTTATCGTCGCCTACAGGCTCACCGGCGGCGGGCTCGTAGACGTCTCTCATCAGCGAGATGTAGAAGTTGTCGCTGCCGTCGGGCGATGCGGGGCCCTCGATAACGTCACCGATGATGTCATCGAGCGTGTACACGGGCACGTCATCACCGTCGGCATCTTTCTCGCCGCCGAGCGAATATACCAATGAACGGTAGTTGTTGCCGCCTCCATCGCGGTTGACGGCAAGCGCGATGATAATCTCGATCTTGTCGTCGGTGTTGAAGAAGTTGCGGGTGGCGACAGGTGCTATCTCACACATGGGGACGCGCACCTCGTTGGGGGCATAGTCCATCTTGTCGTTGATGGTGCCTATCAGCTCCATCTGGGCGTTGTAGATGTCGAACGACCACGACTGGAGAATACGGTCGGTGAAATAAACATTGTCGTGGGGCGGAATCTCCTCATACACGAAGTTGCCGGTGTAGTACCACAGCTCGCCGTTGGGAGCATCGATGTTGCCGGTCTGGTTGGCCGGGGCAAATGTGATCTCAGGCTCGGGATTTTCAACGGCTGCTGCCTTCATGATGCCCGACTTGTGCTCGACGAGGCGGTTGATGTCGGCAATGTTGCGGGTCTGCTTGTTTGAAAATACCGATTTGCTGTCAATCTGGTATCTGAGTTTGGTAAGATCAAACTCATTGAAATTGGCCTGACGGGCCGACAGCGACAAGCTGCCTGCGGTCAGGGTTAAGGCTGTTAAAAGTACCTTTGAGTAGAAATGTTTCATGCCTATATAATGATTGGTTTTATATTTTAATCAAAGTTGAAAATATTGTTGCAAACTTAATACATGGTGCAAAAGTAACACTTTTTTATCAATTAGCGAATTTTTTTAGCCTTAAAATTGAAATTCTGCATATTTTTGGTTGCTTTGTGTTGTCAAAACCAAAAAATCGCTGAATTTTTGACCACCCCAAACGCAATGCGCGATGCACGATTCACAATGCACGATGCACAATTGAGATGGCAAATTGAGGTAGCGGCCACTTGCTTGGGTAGCACAATTGTGCATTGTGAATTGTGCATTGTGAATTGACGACAGTGTTGTTAATCTGTTGTTAAAAAACATTAAATGCTTGACTACACCATATAATATATACTAAATTTGCATCACAATATTGGGTGTAGTGTGTACACTCATATATTATCCAAGATAACAACCTAACTTTATAACATTTAGCTTAAACCATGAAAAAACTTTGTTGCGCAGCTTTAGCTGCGTTGCTGGCGCTGTCGGCATCGGCCGGCTCGCTGAAGTTTAAGGCGGTGACTGCCAATGTTGATGGTCTCCCGCCGGTAGTCCACATCAATTACACTGTCGGCAGCCGTGATGTTCACATGAACGATGACGGCTCGCAAGAACCGGGAGCAACCCGCATGGGTCAGCTCATAGCCGAGAATCTCTGGGATATCGTGGCTTTGTCTGAGGACTTCAATTACCATAACTACATTATGGAGGGAGTCTCTAATTATTACAATGCCGCTACCTGGCGCGGTCTCATTGACCAGAGCAATCTCGCCGGCAGTCTTATAAATTATCCCAGTGCTACACCTACCGATAGTAAAGGTCTCTATATGAAGACCGACGGTCTGGGTTTTCTTACCCGTAAGAAATACTCGGTTTCTCCGGCTAACGCCGCCGAGGGCGAGGGTAAAAACTGGATTCCCTGGAACGACCACTATGGTTTTACCGACCACGAGGCCGACGGCCTTATACGCAAGGGGTTCCGTTTCTATCAGGTGACTCTCGCCGAGGGTTATGTGGTTGACGTGTATATCACCCACATGGAGGCCGGCAGCGACCCCGAGGATAACGAGGCCCGCGCCAAGCAGCTCAAACAGTTTGCCGATTACATCAAGGCTCACAAGGGCACCAACCCTATCATCATCCTCGGTGACACCAACTGCCGCTACACCCGCGACCCTCTCAAGAGCGATTTCATCGACGCCATCAATGAAGACCCCGACCTGAATATGCACGACCCGTGGGTCGACCTGATGTGGGACGGCGTGTACCCCACTTTCGGCACCGGCTCAATTATGGTCGGCCAGTATGGCGAGCAGAAGGGTGAGGTCGTCGACAAGGTGTTCTACATCAACAACGCTAAGTCAGATTGCAAGCTCTCATGCGAGGGCTATCTGCACGACGACTCGTTCACATACGCCGACGGCTCGCAGATTGCCGACCACTATCCCGTTGTGGCTTCAATGGTGATCGAAGGCCCCAAAGATATCGAGAAGCCCGGCTTTGAGTATCCCGCCCCCACCGGCACCAAGGAAGCTGTCAAGTCGGGCACGACCTATTTCCTCCGCAACGTCGGCTCGGGTGAGTTCCTCCGCGCCGGCGGTTCATGGACCACTCAGGCCGTGATGGGCGACTATCCCAGCAAGGTTACACCCACAAGCAAAGGCGGCGACAAATACACTCTCAAGACTACCCACGACAACAAGTGGCTCCGTTATGACGGAAGCAATTATTTCATGGATCAGACTGAGAACGAATGGACTCTCACTCAGGTCAAGGATAACATCTACACTCTCACTGATGCCGACGGCAATGCCGTGAGCCACGCCAACGGTGTTGTTGCTAAGGCCGCTGCAGCCGACGCCAATGACCCCAATCAGCAGTGGGAGTTCCTCACCGAGGCCAACCTGCGCGACGAAATATATTATGCAACCTCTGACAATCCCAAGGATGTGACCTTCCTGATGAAAGCCCCCGACTTCGGTTACGCCGACCAGGAGGCATGGACTGCCTCTAAGGGTAGCAACGCTTCACACGAGAAAAAGCGCGGCGGCACCGATAACAGCGTGTCATACTGGAAAGCATGGAATGCCGGTGCGTCAGGTATCTTTGGTTCTTCTTCAGGCCGTAACTGGAACCTCTCACAAACGGTAAGCGGTCTGCCTGCCGGCACATACGAGGTAACTTATCAGGTGGCAGCCTATAACCTTGGCGATAACCACGGTTTCAAAATTAATGGCGCAGCAGCAACTTATACTAATTTAGGCACCAGCGATCCCGGCGAGGCTACGGTAGCTAAGAATCTCGCTGACGGTATGTATGCAAATAAGTTTACGGTTACAGTCACCAATGATGGCACATACGCAAATAAAATTGAGATTAAAGTTGAAAAAGAGGCTACAAAATCGGCTACCGGTGCCTACTACGACAACTTCAAGATCAAATGTATCGGTATCACAGGCAAGCCCGACATGGTAGTCTATGACCGCGTGAAAGTAGCCATCGACGACGCTCAGGCCAAAGCTAATGCAATAGGTCTCGGCAACCATTACCGCAACAATCAGGTTGTGGCCCTGTGGGAAGAGCAGGAGATCGTAGGCGACGGCTGGAACGAGGTTAAGCGCACTTACACGAACCTTGCAGAGGCTGTGCTCGGCATCAAGGAGATACCTGCCGATTACACATACGCCATCGTGAACAACAGCTTCGAGCTTTATCCCGACTATAACGACGGTGTACACACCATCGACGGCGGTTTCCCCTTCGGTTGGAAATATTCTACGACCTATGCCAAGGACAGCGGTGTATGGCCTGCCAACGATGAGAACAAGAAGGTGACCAACGCCGACGGCGACTACATATTCGCCAACACCACTCAGGGCAACGCAGCGTCTCAGTCAGTGACTCTGACCCCCGGTATCTACAAACTCACAGCGATGGTGGCTTCTGACGCCGGCAACACTGTATTCATCTATGCCGACAAAACGAGGGCCTCGGTTGTCACAACCGGCGGTGACACTTTCGTGCCCGTAAGTGTCAACTTCTCTGTCACCGACAGCAAACCTTTCGATCTGGGCGTAACAGGTGCCAGGAACGGTTCGTTTGCCTCATCGGGCGGCAACTGGTTCAAGGCCGACGATTTCCGCCTCACCCGTCTTGCTCCCGGAGCCGCAATTGAGGGTATGAAATTGCTCCAGTATGTCATCAACGATGCCAAAGATAAGTCGAAGAAATATGGCGCCGAGCTCGACCTCTCCAAGTATCAGGACATGATCGACAACTATCAGCTCATGAGCGACGGACGCAAAGAGGCAGCCGAGGTTTACTCTCTTCTTGCTAAACTCATCATGGCTGCCGGTGGAGATAATATCGACCTCACCGACGTTATCGCTAACAATAGTTTCGAGACGAATAGCCTCATAGGCTGGACTCTCCAGGACGACCAGAACGACACGGGTGTTAAGCCTAACAGTGATGCCACCTACACAATGTCTAATTGTGACGGAAAGTATATCTTCAACACCTGGAATGAGGGTGTAGGTTACAACATCTACCAGAACCTTGCGGCTCTCCCCAAAGGTCACTATGAACTCAAAGTGATTATGGCCTGCGATCAGAATCAGCCAATGTTCCTGGCTCTCAGGAATGAGAAAGGCGAGGATGTTTTCCGCGAAGATTTCGTAGCCCCCGAAGGGAAGGGAACCGGTACAGACCGCACTCTTGCATTCAACCTCGAGGAGGAGACCTCAGGTCTTGTAATTGCAGTAGGTGGTTCAAACGGCAACTGGTATAAGGTTGACAACTTCCGCCTTTACTATAAGGGTCTGCCGCAATACTGCGATACTTACAAAGAGCTCCAGAAAGCCATCGACTATGCCAACGCTACAGCTGCAAAACTTCCCGAGAAGTATGCCTCGCTGTGGAGCGCCGATGAGTTCCAGTCTATCGTGGACGAGCACTGCTCGGACGGTCACGACCATGTGAACGGTGCCCCCGGCGATAAGAATCCGCTCAACGGTGATGCCACTGAAACGATTAAGGAACTGTACGCGAAACTCAGCGCCCTTGTCTTCTCTCAGACCGAGGCTGACGCCGACTTCACGGCTGCAATCATTAACCCGAGCTTCGAGACCGGCGACTTCACAGGTTGGTCATCATTCGTATCACCGGGAGCAGAAGCAATAGTTATTACCGGTCACGATAATCCGACTTATGTATGCGAAGGCACCGACGGTGAATACCTCTTCAACCACTGGATGTGGACTGAGACACTCGAAGCAGCCCATCCGGTTTATCAGGTAATACCGAGTGTACCCGCCGGCAAATATGTTCTTTCGCTCAAGGTTGCTTCGTTTAAAGACAACAAATTCTTCATCGGTGCCAACTACCTGCATTCTGACATCATCAGCATACCTGAGCTCACCGCAGATGAAAAAACCGAGACTGTGACTGAAGAGAAACAGCGTTTCATCACTTGCGAACTCGTATTCGAGATTCCCGCTGAGGAGGGCGGCAAAGACCTCAAGATCGGTCTCTACCCGACACTGAAGACCAATAGCGCTGACATCTCGGAGGCTGATTTCGATGACGAGGTTCTTGGCCCCTGGTATAAGGTCGACGACTTCCGCCTGTTCCGCCGCCCGGCCATGACTGTGACCTCGGAGTATAACGAGGTTCACCGCCTGCTGGAGATTGCCGCCTGTGACGCCGAGGGCAACAAGCTCGAGGGCGAGTATGTGATCAACTATGTAGTGACCGACTCTAAGGAGGCTCCCGCCGACGTGACTGCCGGTGACGTGTATTCCGAGGCTATCGACATGATCCAGTACGCAGGTCAGGCTGTATATGTATGGGCGGTCGCTAACGATCCCAACGGTGTGTACAGCGCGGCAGAGGCCACACTGGTGTTCGACAACCTTGAGATTGCCGAGCTTGGCGACATGGTCGAGTACAAGCCCGTGGCATCGACCGACCAACTTGCCGACGGCAACTGGTATCTGATTGTATCGCTCCACCCCGATGGCTCGCACCACGCTCTTGGCACCGCAACCAACGGCGACGGCCACAACGGCGGTGTGAAACTGATACCCAACAGCGAGGGTACCATCACAGGTGATGCTGCCGGCTTCAAGAATATCCATGAGTTTGAGCTCACCGGCTCGGATGCCGAGGGCTGGGTTCTGACATCAAAAGACGGCTCGCTGAGCTTTGGCTCGCCCGTCAGCCGCAGCGCCACAGGCATGTCGATCGAGCTTGGCGACAAGGTCGAGGGCTCGGACAACGTGGCCGCGAAGATTGACGTGAACGGCCTTCAGCTTGGCTTCAACCACGAAGCACGCACATTCGGCTTCAGCAGCGAGCATGCAGCTCCCGTCATGCTGTTCACCACAGGCTCGTCGAGCAACACCGGCGTCGACAATGTGCTCACCGACGGCACCGACGGCGAGGCCGAGTACTACAACCTGCAGGGTATCAAGGTCGAGAATCCCGCACCCGGCTGCTACATCAAGCGCCAGGGCACGACTGTAACCAAAGTGTACATACATTAATACCCCATAAATAATCCACTCTGCTCCTGATAACCCGCTCCCACCGGCGGTTATCAGGAGCTTTTTTATGTATTGAACCCACCACCGGCCGTCGGCGTTTAAACATGTAAAATACAGCGGTTTTGCATACGACTATTGCATTTGTAATAAAAAAGCTGTAACTTTGTTTAATTAATGATAGAAGCCATGATACGTTCAATACCAAATCCACCTATGGATCGAGACGATGTAGCTCGTTTCCGCTGCAACTTGGAGAAGCATCTCAGAGGGGAATTCAGCGCCGACGAGAAGCATCAGATTGAAGCGCGTCAGGCTCGTGCCGAAGCCAACGCCAAACGAATAATAGCTAATTGTGGTGGAAAAAACCCGATACTCGGATATTGATTTCCAAATAAGACTAATGACCGACGCAGACTATGAGAATATGTCTGCGTTTTCGTGTGGCGTGGAAGAACTCGACGACTTCTTTCATTCTGAAGTCAGGGAATGTGTCAAGCGGCACTATCTCGCTGCATACTGCGCTATCAATGGGTCATCAGAGATAGTGGCTGTGTTCACGCTGATGAATGACGCGTTAATGATTTCGGGCCAAACCGAGAAAGAGGATTTTATTGATGATTTAAGATTTGATACAAGCGAGGATATTGTTGATTTCTTCAGTCGTCAGACGTCATATCCGGCTATCAATATAGGTCACCTCGGGATTGCAGCCCGATTCCAACGTCAAGGCATCGGTTCTGCAATCATTGACCTTGTAACGGCCACATTTGCCAATTACATTCAGGCTGGGTGTCAATTTGTCACTGTCGACGCAATAAACAACCAAGAGACAATAAGATTTTATCTCGACAACCTGTTTAGTTTTCAGACTACCCGAGATTCATATTCCTCGACCCGAAGAATGTACCGAATTATCTAAAAACATACCGAGTGCTTGCTACCTCGTAAAAAACAAGATTATGAATAAAGAAAACAATCGATTTTCGCTGCCCTACTTGTTGCTCACCGTGTCGTTTGTGGTGTGCCTTATAGTGGCCAATCTCACCGAAATCAAGACCGTCGACCTCGGGTGGTTCACCATCACCGCCGGTGTCATCGTATTCCCCATCTCATATATCATCAACGACTGCGTGGTCGAGGTCTATGGTCTGGCCAAGGCGCGGCTTATGATATGGATAGGATTTTTCATGTCGCTGGCTGTGGCGCTGATGCTACAGGTGGCGATATGGCTTCCCGGCGGTGCCGACTGGGCCGACCAGGACTCGATGGTGGCAGTGTATGGTGCCGTCCCGCGCATTATGTTTGCGAGCTTCACGGCGTTCCTGTCGGGCTCGATGATCAACGCGTGGGTAATGAGCCGCATGAAGTCGCGTCGCGAGGGCGGCGCCGGCGCACTGGGCGTCAGGGCGATAGTGTCGACCATCTGGGGCGAGGGCGCCGACTCGCTGATATTCTTTCCGATAGCATTTGGTGGCGTGCTCCCTATCTCGACAATAGTGTCGCTGATAGTGACCCAGACCCTGCTCAAGACGGCTTATGAGGTGATAATTCTGCCCGTGACAATATGGGTAATCCGATACATTAAACGACTTGAAAATGGAAACATCACGCAGTCTTAATCGTGATATAGTGTGGCTCGACCTCGACGACACGCTGTGGGACTTCAAGGCCAACTCGCGCGTGGCCCTCGCCGGACTGTATGCCGACTACGACCTCGCCCGGTGGTTTGGTAGCGCCGACGAGTGGATTGAGCGTTATGAACGTCACAACCACGCGCTGTGGGATCGCTACAATCACGCCCTCATAACAAAAGACGAGCTGATGTCGAGCCGCTTCCGGCTGCCGCTCGAAGATGTCGGGTCGCCGATGGCTGCCGAGCTTGGTGCGCGGTTTGACGGCGAATATCTCGACCGCCTGGCCGAGTGCACACGTCTGGTCGACGGTGCCATCGACCTTCTTGAGTGGATAAAGAGCCGCGGCATGATGACAGGCGTGCTGAGCAACGGATTTACCGAGGTGCAGCACCGCAAGATCAGAAATTCGGGCCTCGCACCGCTCGTTGACTTCACCGTGCTTAGCGACGATATAGGCATCAACAAACCAGACGTAAGGCTCTACCGTCACGCCGAGCAGGTGGCCGGCACAACGGCCGCTCAATGCATCATGGTAGGCGACAATCCCGACACCGACATACGCGGCGCTGTCGATGCCGGCTGGAAAGCTGTCTTACTTGACCGTGAAAACTGCGGTGAAATTCCCCACGGGGTGCCCGTAGCCAAAAATTTGGTGGACGTTCGGGTATTTATAGGAGAATTTCAGGATACCGGGGCTGAGGTTTAGAAATTTTGTAGTATCTTCGCATCACCGACCGTCCCGATTCCGCCATTGCGGCCGCCGGGAGATAAATCAGTACATTATTCACTTATTTTTACTTTTACCTAAAATCCATGAACCTTAAACCGTTACTATCATCACTCGCCATAGGGGCCGCGGTAATAAGCTCAATGGCTGCCACCAACGACCTCAAGGTCAACGTCGGCAAGCCCGGAGCACCGATTCAGCCCACCATGTATGGCATCTTCTTCGAGGACATCAACTATGCGGCCGACGGCGGCCTGTATGCCGAGCTGGTCAAGAACCGCTCGTTCGAGTTCCCTCAGGCCTTCATGGGCTGGGATACATTCGGCAAAGTGGAACTGAAAGATGACGGCCCGTTTGAACGCAATCCCCACTATGTGAGACTGTCGCCCGCCGGCCACCGCGAGAAACACACCGGTCTGGCCAACGAGGGCTACTTCGGCATCGGCGTCGAGAAAGATGCCACCTACCGTTTCAGCGTGTGGGCCCGCACCACACAGCCCGGCGATACCGCCCGTCTGCGCGTCGAGCTCATCAACCCGAGCGACATGGGCGAGAGCCAGGTGATAGGCCGCGAGAACCTGAAAGTAATCGGTAACGACTGGAAAAAATATACAGTCGTTGTGAAGGCCGACAAGACCTGCGACAAGGCCAAGCTGCGCGTGTTCCTGCGCAAACCCGAAGTTACCGTAGACCTCGAGCACCTCTCGCTGTTCCCCACCGACACCTGGATGGGTCACGAGAACGGCATGCGCGCCGACCTGGCACAATTGCTCAAGGATGTACACCCCGGCGTGTTCCGCTTCCCCGGCGGCTGTATCGTCGAGGGCACCGACCCCGACACGCGCTATCAGTGGAAAGAGACCGTAGGCCCCGTCGAAAACCGTCCCACCAACGAGAACCGCTGGCACTACACGTTTGCCCACCGCTTCTTCCCCGACTACTTCCAGAACTACGGCCTCGGTTTCTACGAGTACTTCCAGCTCGCCGAGGAGATTGGAGCCGAGCCGCTCCCCATCCTCAACGTCGGCCTCGTGTGTCAGTATCAGAACGACCTTGACCACCAGATACCCACCGACTCGCTCGACATCTTCATTCAGGACGCACTCGACCTCATCGAGTTTGCCAACGGTTCGACCGATACCAAGTGGGGAGCCCTGCGCGCCGAGATGGGTCATCCCGAGCCTTTCAACCTCAAGTTCCTCGGCATCGGCAACGAGCAGTGGGGCCCCGAATACCCCGAGCGCCTCGAGCCGTTCGTCAAAGTTCTGCGCAAGGCCCATCCCGAAATCAAGATCGTCGGTTCGTCAGGCCCCGACAGCGAGGGCGCACAGTTTGAATACCTGTGGCCCGAGATGACACGCCTGGGCGCCGACCTCGTCGACGAGCACTTCTACCGTAAGGAGGACTGGTTCCTCTCACAAGGCAAGCGCTACGACAACTACGACCGCAAAGGCCCCAAAGTATTTGCCGGCGAGTATGCCTGCCACGGCAAAGGCAAAAAGTACAACCACTATAACGCTGCACTCCTCGAGGCAGCGTTCATGACCGGCCTGGAGCGCAACGCCGACGTGGTTCACATGGCCACCTACGCCCCCCTGTTCGCCCACATCGACGGCTGGCAGTGGCGTCCCGACATGATCTGGTTTGACAACCTGCGCTCGATGCCCACATGCAGCTACTACGTGCAGCAACTCTATGCCACCAACAAAGGCACCAACGTGCTCCCCCTCACCATGAACGGCGAGCCCGTTGCCGGACAGGAAGGTCAGAACGGACTCTTTGCCAGCGCCGTGCTCGACGCCGACGACAACACCATCATCGTCAAGGTCGCCAATACGAGCGCCGAGCCCCAGCAACTCAACATCGACTTCGCCGGCCTCAAGAAGAAAGAGACCATCAGCGGCGGCAAAGTAATCACCTTCACCAGCACCGACCCGATGGCCGAGAACACCCTCGACGAGCCCTACCGCATGGCACCCACCGAGGCTCAGATCGAAGCCCTGGGCGCCAACTACACCACCGTCATCGAGCCCAAGACCTTCAAAGTCTACCGCTTCAACCGCTCCAACAAATAACCCCCTCCCCCAAATACACAAATAGCTGTGCCATATTTAAGATTTATGGCACAGCTATTT
>CAMWLW010000027.1 GCA_947175245.1 uncultured Bacteroidales bacterium | reverse complement strand
GAGAAACCCTGCCTCAAAAAAAAAAAAAAAAAACCAAAAAAAAAAAAAAAATAATAAAATAAAATTTAAAGGAAAACGTAAAACCCCAAACCACGCCCCGATCCCCTAACATGTAGCAGATGCCGGGGGGTGGGGTGAAAAAAAATAGTCCGGGACTCTCTTCAACAGGGAATACCGGGACTAAAGCCAAAAGGCATGATTTGTGATCTGTAATTTAGTTGCTAATACAACTTCAAGTGTAGAGATTATATCATACTTACATTATGACAACGGAACTCAAGGGGCTGGACACCTCACGGGGGCAGGTTTGAGCTTAATGTACCGGGCGGTACATATCCATTATCAGCTTACCGCCGCAAAATTACATATTTTTTATTTCTCAAATCAAGAATTTTTACCGAAATTTTTTAGATTTTCAGTTAAGATTTGTTAACGACGCATATTTATTTGGGGTTTTGCAAAATCATGGGTTTAAAAATCTATGTATCAAGCGTGAATGTGCGCTATTCGGGGCCCGGGAAGTGTTAACTGACGATGCTGATGTTGGGTGCGGCGTGCAGGTTCATGGCGAGCAGGTCGCGGTTGTCGTCGCCCTCGATGCTGACGCTGAACCTGACGCGCGGATTGAGCATGGCGAGGGTCAGGGCCAGTTCGCCGCTGCCGGGGTCGGTGAGATGGTGTTCGGTCACACAGGGCGACAGTATCAGTTCGGCGGCGGGTCGCGCGGCAATCTGACGCAGGCGGCGGCGCGCATTGCGTGCCACCTCGACGCCCTTGTAGAGGTACATGTCGGCGACGGCACGCGTGACGTCGGCCGGTCTTAAACAAGCCAAACGTTCTTCCTCATATTCTATTGGTTTTAAGCTAACTATGACAGTAACACACCCGGGACTGTATATTGCCTCGCCATTCCCGATAAGCAGGCCGGTGCCCACTGCTGCGACATATATTATCGGCGAACCGTCGTTGCCGACATGCTCTGCCCGATCATGGCTAAGAATGAGCCGGGGGTGATACCTGCGCGTCACGACGGTGGCTATAAGCCGGTCGAGCGCGTTGTCGTGACGGTAGTTGACTATCGGCCGCCGGAGCGACGCGGGCAGCTCACGGGCACGTATGTCGATTTTTATCCCGGGAAGCCACGTGACTCGCACACACCGCGCGGCGAATGACATGACGTTGATTAACAAACTGTAAGCCGTGAGCGGCCGGAAACGACGGCGGCCGTCACTGCGGGTCAGGAACCCGAACGTGAACGCGGGAACGACACAGGCCATGAGCAGCACCGACAGCATGCCCACGACGGTGACCTGACCGAGCGACCTCATGGCGGGATGGGTGGCGAAGACGAGGACGCCGATGCCGGCGAGCATGAGGAGCGCCGAGACGATGATGCCGGTCTTGTACTTGTCGACCACGCGGCGCCCGTAGGCGTATTCGTAGCATAGTCCCTCGGTGATGAAGATGGTGTAGTCGTCGCCCTGGCCGAATATGAACGTGGCGAGGATGATATTGACGATGTTGAACCGCATGTCTAACAACCCCATGACGCCGAGAATCCACACCCAGCTGATGGCCATAGGCATGAACGAGATGGCGGCCAGCTCGACGCGTCCCATCGACAGCCACAGGAACAGGAACACGATGAAGCCGCAGGCAGTGGCGATGTAGTTGAAGTTGTCGGCCAGCATGCCTGTCATCGAGCTGCTGACGGTGGTGACGTCAAAGGTCACGACGCCGGGCAGCGACAGGCTGTCGATAAGCCGGGCGGCCGAACGGCGGGCGTCATCGTCGGCAACGGTCAGGCGACGGACGAACGATGTGCGCCCCTCGCCGCGGCTCACCGTGCCGGCAAGGACGGTGCTGTACAGTGGCTCGTAGGCTCGGACAGTCAGGGTGTCGTACGGGGCCGCGATGATGCGCTCAAACGGCGCGAAAGCGTCGGGGCTGAAGCCGGCCTGCGAGGCGCGTGATGCCAGTTCGCCACCGAGGGTGTCAAGGCGCTGTGTCAGCCTGTGCCAGCGCCCGAGACGACGGACACGGCTGTCGGGGCCGGCAAGCAACGGGTACTGAGCCTTGGCGTCGGGCGCCATGAGCGAATCGACGGCACGGTTGAGACGCTCGAAACGTCCGAGGGCTACATCGGCCGTCGGGCCGCTCGCGGCGACAAAGAGCGTGCCCTCGCCGGGCTGACCGGCGGCCAGGGTGGCGTTCATCTCGTCGAACAGGTGCCGCTGGTCGGGGCTCAGATAGTTGATATTGCGCAGGTCGGAGTCGAACAGCCTGTCGGGGATGCAGCACGCCAGGGCGGCCGTGAGCGCCACCACGCCAGTGAACAGGACGCGGCGGTGGCCGGGCCTGAACGCGGCCAGGCGGTCAATGATATTGGCCCTGCGAGTCCCTGAGGGGCTCAGATGGCGCACGACAAGCGGCAGAAAGACCAGTGTGAACAGAATGGTGCCCACAAGCAGCAGGGCGCCGAACAGGCCGAGGTCACGGAGCGCCGGCGAGTCGACCGGCACCAGGCATAGGAACGCGCCCACGGTGGTGACGTTGCCCACCACGAGAGGGGCCACGATAGCCCCGAGCGCACGGCGGCGGTCGGCGGCGTGGCTCAGTGTGTCGATGAGGTGCAGCGGATAGTTGACCGCGATGCCCAGCATCACCGAGGCGATGCCTATGACGATAATCGACACCGAGTCGCGTCCCGGCGCTATGGCCGCGAGGGCAAAGAGCCAACCCCACCCCACCGAGAGAAATATCAGGGCGATGTTGCGCGCGCTGCCGAATACATAGATAAGCAGGCCGAGAATCACCACCATGGCCACGGCGACGCTCCACAGGCTGTCGTGCTTGATACAACGCGCGTTCTCGACCGCTATGACAGGCGAGCCCGTGAAGACGATATCGACCGGCAGCGAGGCGCTCACGACGCGTGCCTGCTCCCCGAGCATGTCGACGAGACGGCCGTTCATGGCTGTCTCATTGGACGGTATCGAGGTCTCGAGACGCACGAACGCACGGGCCGAGTCGGGCGACAGTATGTAACCGTCGACAGTCGTATAGCCGACGGCCGGCTGTGACGCGCCGAGGCGGTCGGTGACAGGGGTGAAGAGCCCGAGCGGGTCGCGGGCCACATAGCCTGAGAGCATGCCCGATGCCGGGGTCATGAGCAGCTGCCTGTCGGCGTCAAGACGCGCGGCGATGTAGCCGGGGACTGACAGCAGCGAGTCAATGCGGTCATAGTCGGCATCGGTCAGCAACAGCGGCATGATGTCAAAAACGTGGTCGGTGACGTCGGCAAACGCCTCGGGGTCGGCCGTAGCCGTGATGCGTGTTATGTAGCCCGTCGTGTCGGCTGCCGATACACGTTCCACGAGGGCATCGACGCCATCGAGCAGTGTGTCGAGGTCGCGCGTGCTGCCGTCGGCAAGGCTCACGACGGCATAGACATTGTTGGCGCCCGAGAGGCTGCCGTACACCTCCATGACGGTTGACAGGTCGTTGTCGCGGGGCAGAAAGTCGGTGATATTCTCGCGGTAACGCATCCTCGTCACGGGCCACACCATCAGCGCCGTGAGCACCACAAACAGCAACAGCGCCGTCACACGGTGACGCGACAGCCAGGCGTTGACCGACAGGATAATGCGTGTCATCGGGCCTGATCGTCTTTAAACAGCCCTCTGAGCCATTCCACAAACGAGTCAAACCAGCCGGCAGCCTCGGGCGATGTCTTTGACGGCGTGGCGCCGAATCCGTGGCCGCCCGTGGCATACTGTATGTAGCGGTGGTCAATGCCGCCGGCCGTGAGCGCCGAGTCGAGCAGCACGGCGTTGCGCGAGTCGACCACGGGGTCGTCAAGGCAGTTCATGAGAAACACCGGGGGCATGTCGGGGCGCACGTGACGCTCGAGCGACAGCGAGTCGGCCAGGGCGGCATAGCGGGGCGAGCGGTCGCCGATGATGCCGCGGCGCGACCGACGGTGGGTGCAATCCTCGGTAAACGTCACCACGGGATAGATCGAGCCTATGAAATCGGGACGCGCGCCCGGACAGCGGTCAAACTGCTCGCCGGACAGGGCAACGAGATGGCCGCCGGCCGAGAAACCGAGCACACCCACGCGGTCGGGGCGTATGCCGTAGCGGTCGGCATCGCCGCGCACCTCGAGGATGGCGCGCTGCAGGTCGTCGAGCATGTCGGGGTAGCGCACACCGCGCCTGAACAGGCGTGAGTGGGTTATGAACGCCGGGACGCCAGCCACACGGTATTCGAGCACGAACGCACTGATACCGGCCTCCTGCAGCCTGCGGGCCACGTCATAGCCCTCGGTCTGGCGGTCGAGCCAGAAGTAGCTGCCGCCGGGACACACTATGACAGCCGTGCTGTCGGGCCCGGCGGCCGGGAACGGCGTGAGCCTGTAGCCGCGAGCCTGCACACACGCCATCATCAATCCCATCACCGCCATCCAGCCTCGTCTCATTTTCGGTCGGTTTCCAAGGGTTTGACACTGTAGCTGAGGCCATAGCGCGTGTTGGTGAGCGTGAGGCCGTCACCGCTGCCCAAGGCGTTGTAGCGCGACGGCACGGGGCGGCCGCTGTCGGTGAGTAGGGCCATCAGCACTGTAAGGTCACGTTTAAGCACATATTTCACACGCCAGCTGTCGAGAAAGCTCACCACGTAGTTTAGTTTCACCTTATTACGGGCGGCATTGTAGCTGAAGTCGATGGCCGAGAAGCCGAACGGATTGATGACCGAGGCATTCACATCGCCGTCGTCGGCGAGGCGGGCCACGAGCAGGCCGGTCACATCGCCCTGAGGCGACGACATGGTGAAGTCATACCGCCTCACTGCCGTGGCGGCATCCTGGGCCCTCACCCCGGCGATGCCGGCCAGCAGACTAATCAATAGCAAAAAGATTCTCATTGACCGGCTTGTTTAACTGTATGTCATGCAATAGGATGTCGGTGTGGTCGCCGTTTTTCTCGCGGAGCGTGACCGACTGTATATTGTAACCCGAGTTGTCGAACGTCAGGTCGATCGAACTGATGAGCTGACGCAACTCGCGCTTGCGTGGCGTGAGAGTGAACGTCGAGGTCTTGTCGCCCGGTGTAAGCTCAAAAGTGAAATCGTCGGCCGAGTCGATGATGTGACCCGTGACCGTGTTGATTATCAGGCGTGCTATCTCGCCGAACATGCGGTTGGTGCGGGTGTCGATGACGTTGCTGCCGGCATCGTTGCCCACATAGACGCGGTCGCCGTTGAAGATGAAGCGGTAGCTGTAGGGCTCGGTGTACTCCCACCTCAGACGGGAGGGCGAGACAAACGCCATCGTGCCCGACGACTGCATCTCGTCGCGCAGCATGGCCAGGTGCTTGGTCTGGCTGAAGCGGCATGTCATCGTCCTGATGCCGCCGGCGACGCCGTTCACACGCTCTATGGCAGCCGCCACGTCGGCAGGCACGGCCGCGCGGTCACCGCCGGACGTGCGCGCCGTCAGCGAGGCTGCACACAGCACGAGAGCGAGCAATATGGCCGTACACCTTGACATCACGCCGTCAATCAGATTTTGCGTATTACCAGGGCACTGTTGGTGCCGCCGAAGCCGAACGAGTTGGACAGCACCACGTCGACGGGACAGTCGACCGTCTGGCGCGCTATATTGAGGTTGGCGGCCGCCTCACACGGATTCTCTAGGTTGATATTGGGGGCCACGAAGTTGTTCTGCATCATGATGACGCTGTAGACAATCTCGCTCGCGCCGGCCATCCAGCACTCGTGACCCGTCATCGACTTGGTCGAACTGATGAGGGCCTTGGTGCCGCCGAACAGGCGGTCGAGAGCCAGCGCCTCGTAGGTGTCGCCCTGGGGCGTCGAGGTGGCGTGGGCGTTTATGTAGTCGATGTCGGCAGGGGTGACACCGGCACAGGCCATCGCGCGCTGCATAGCCTTGACCGACCCGTCGTCGCTGGCCTGTGATATGCCGCCGCCGTTGCTCGAGAAGCCATAGCCCGTAATCTCGGCCAGGATATTGGCACCGCGTGCCACGGCATGGTCATAGTCCTCGATGACGAGAGCCGCCGCGCCGCCGCTGGGGATGAGGCCGTCACGCGCGGCGTCAAAGGGGCGCGAGGCTGCCGTGGGGTCGTCCATGCGCTTGGAGAACGCGCCCAGGGCATCGAATGTGGCCATCGAGTAGTGGTTGGTCTCCTGTGCGCCGCCGGCGAGCACCATATCCTGCAGGCCCTGCTTGATGAGCATGAATGCCAGGCCAATGGAGTGTGAACCGCTGGCACAGGCCGCGCTGACGGTGAAATTGACACCCTTGAGACGGAATATCGTGCTCAGATTCATCGTCACCGTCGAGTTCATCGACTGGAATATGAAGCCCGAGCCGAGCAGGGCCGAGTCGTGTTTCTCCTTCATGATCTCGGCGGCCTCGATGACGGGCTTGGCCGACGAGTCGTTACCGAAGATGATGCCCACCTCGTTCTGCTCGAGATAGTCGGGTGTTATGCCGGCCTGCTCAAACGCCTGTGAGGCGGCCATGTAGGCATACTCGGCCTCCTCGGGCATGCCGATGCGCATGCGGCGGTCGATGACACCCTTGAGCTTGGGGCGCTCCACGATGCCCGTGAGGGCCGACTGGTAACCGTATTCATAGCGCTGCGGGTCGATACCGATGCCCGAGCGGCCGTTATAGAGCGAGTCCTTTACCTCTTCGAGATTTTTTCCGAGACATGACCATATTCCCATGCCTGTGATAACAACACGACGGTTTTCCATATATATGTTGCCTTCAGTTTAACTGTGATTTAATCTTTGGTTTGAAAATGTTGCCGATCCTGATGCGCAGGTCTTGCATGAACGACGCGATCGGGGTCAGAACCGGCTTGAATGTAGTCTGCTTCACGGGGGTGAGGACTTTGAGCGCATGGCGGTGACAGCGTATGTCGAGGATAGGGCCGAGTGCAACCGGCTCGCCGTCGATGTGAGCCGGGCCGCCCTCGCTGCGGTAGATCACCACCGAGGGGGTGCGGAACGTCTCGATAAGCATGTTCTTGTTCAGGTAGCCGGTCATCATGTCGAGGCCCATGCGGGCTGTCTCGAGGGGGTTGCCGGCGTGTATGATGGTGACGTCGAGCAGCCCGTCGACAATCGACGCCTCGGGGGCGATATAGGCGTTGTTGCCATACTGCGAGGCGTTGGCCACGGCGATGATGAAAGCGTCACGCGTGATGATGCGGCCGTTGGCGCTGAGCGTGTAGCGCTGGGGCGTGAAGGTCTTGTACTCGTCGATGGCGCTCTTGACATACATTATGAGGCCGCGGCGGCGCTTGGCCGCGAAACGGTGACTCACGGCGGCATCAAAACCGACGCCCATGGTGCAGAAGAACTCGCTGCCGTTGACCGTGCCATAGTCCACCTGTTCGGGGTGCATCTGCTCGATGACGTCGAGCGACAGCTCGGGGTCGATAGGTATGCCTATGTGGCGTGCCAGGCCGTTGCCCGAGCCAGCCGGGATGATGCCGAGCGCGGTGTCGGTGTCACACAGGGCGCGGGCCGTCTCGTTGATAGTGCCGTCGCCGCCGGCGGCAAGCACAGCCACATACTTGCGGTCTATGGCCTCACGCGCCAGCCGTGTGGCATCGCCACTGCACGTGGTGTACCTCACGTCGACATCATATCCCCGGGCACCGAGACGCTCGGTAACCATAGCGGCCAGGCCGGCCTTGTCGCCGGTACCCGAAATGGGATTGATTATGAGCATTATTTTAGGGGTCATAGTCCTCTATAATTATTAAACATAGCGCCGGGTCGGCATCTCGATGCTTGCGAGCTACAAAGATACTAAATTTGCCGTAAATGACAAATCCCCGAAGCCTGACGGCCTCGGGGATTCATTATCGGGGGGGGGGTGTAACCCGCGGTGGGATTACTTATTGAACACTTTTACAGTAGCGGTTGCCGAGTGCAGCAGGTAGAAGCCCTTGTCAAGACCCTCGAGTGCCTCTGATGCCTTGACGTTGCTCTTGAGCAGGATGCCGGCAAGGTTGTAGACCGATACGATCTCGTCGCCCGATACGGCAACCTCATCAACGCCGCTTATAACGGGTTTCTTGCCGTGATAGTAGAGCTTGAGGTTGTCAAGAGCGGCCATGAAGGCGGGGTGAGAGTCGTTCTCGTTGGCGAGCTTGATGGCGAGTTTGCCTTCGTCGCCAACCTCGATGTTCTTGACGGCGACGGTGTTGGCGGCCTCGTCATCGGCCAGTGTCTGAACCGATTTTAAAGCAGGAGCCTGAGCAGGCTTGGTAGCTGCGCGGAAGAGGTCGATAGCGCCGTTAGCCGACAGCGAAGTGTTGGTGGTGAGCGAGTTTGTCACATCAGCTTCCTGGTCGCCCACGGTGAGAGCAATCTCGCTTGACGAGGCAACATAGTTGCAGGTAAAGCTATAGATACCAGCGGGGAGACCCTCGATGGTCTGAGCGAACGAGAATGCGTTACCCGAGCTTGCAGTCGACGAGAAGTGCATCACACGGTCGTTGTTGTTCCAGTCGCCATAGCCGGCTTTCTCTCTCTTGACGCTTGAGCCGGCGTTCTCGAATGTCCAGCACTCGTCGGTGTCGGTGTCAACGCCGTCAAAGCGGTGGCCGCGTATCTTGAAGGTCACCTCGGCGGGAGTCTCGGCAGTTGCGACACTGCTTGCGTCGGCAATCATGTCGGCCTCGCTGACCATGTTCCACATCTGGAGCTCGTCACCCTCGACAAGAGGTCTTACGCGTAGGATGTAATGTGAATAGTCGTTGGTTTCTGACTGGCCGAGATCTACTGCGGTAAGATACTCGGTCACACCGTCGCGCACTACCGACATTGTGTAGACACCCTCGCTCACTTCATCGATAGTGAATGAATGAACATTGGCGAAGTCAACATAGATGTCACCGCTGTTATCATAGCCGAGACCGTTGTTAGAGTAAGAGGTTCTGAGCTTGTAGTTATCGAGGAGGTTGTTGTGGACGGGAGTTATGCGTATGCCGTCGGCATCGTCGCTCAGTGTGGCCTGTGTGCCCCATGCGCTGCCGGCGCGGAGATACTTGCCGGTACCGACGTTGCGCAGGAAGTAGTGAGTGTCGGCCTCAAACTTGCTCTCGGCGGGGATAAAGCCCTTGTAGTAAAGGCGAACGTTCTTGAGTGCAAATGAGTATTTTGCTCCGACACCATTGGCATTGTCAATCTTGATTTCGAGCTTGCCGTCCTCACCCACGATGATATCGTCGATCGTAACGGTGTACTTCTCGTTCTCCTCGCGGAAGAGTTTCAGTGCATCCTCTGCAGACATGCCGGTGTCAGAAACCTTCACACCCGAGAGGTCGGCCTCGATACCGCCGGCGATGAACTTGATAACATCGGTCGATGTAGCGATATTGGCGGTAAGGGTATATACACCGTCGGGAAGCCCCTCTACAATCTGGGTCGATACAAACTTATGGTAGTTCTTAATTGAATTTGTTGCATAGTGTCTGTAAACCCATTCCTTGTCGTTCTCATTGTTGGGGCCCCATTTCTCATTTTTAGCCTGGTTTCCAAGGTTTGCCTGTCCGCTTACGACCCATGCATTGTTCTCATTGTCGTTTACCAGGATGCTGTGACCGTGTACAAGCACTGTGAGGTCAACGGGGTTCTCGGGGGTTGCAATCTGCTTGACACCCTCGGTGAGCGAGCTTACAGGTATCATCTCCCACTGGTGCATGGCGTTGTCAAACTCAATTTCACGGGGATTGACAACATATTTGGTGCCGTCAGCATAATCAATTGCTGCTGCCTCGACAGTGAGCGACATGCGGTTGCCGTCAACGTCAGCGGCGAAGTAATACTTGCCGTCGCCACGGGTGTAGACAGAATATGATGTGGTCTCAGGACGATCCATATAGAACTCACCCTGGATGCCAAGATAGCCGGGTGTACCGTAAGTTGTAGCCAGCACGACAGTCCCATCCTCGTCATTGAAGGCGGGAGTGATACGTGCGCCATACTTGCCGAGAACGGCGTGGGTGCCCCATGTGCCGCCCGAGGTGAGGTATTCACCGGTGGCGACGTTGCGCATCAGGTACTGCTCATCGTTGAAGGGGTTCTCGGTGAGGGGCTCGGGGTCGGGCAGAGTGCCGTCGCCCATATAGTAAAGCTCTACGTTGTCGAAGCAGAAGACGTGGGCATAGGGTGAAGCACCGCTATTGTTATCGACCTTAATTTCAAGTTTGCCGTCTTCACCAACCTCGATATCGTCGATTCTTACAACATAATCGGCTGCGTTTGCTCCGCGGAAGAGATTGAGAGCGGCAGAAGCCGAGAGGCTTGCACTGGTTGTAGGAAGACTTGTATAATCTGCGGCCTTACCGCCAGCCATGAATTTAATGTTCTTGTTATTCGTTGCAACGTTGGCGGTCAGATAATATTTACCGGGATAGAGACCCTCTACAGTCTGAGCAATCTGGTATTTACTGTTTCCAGAGTTGGCTTGGCTTAAGAATGATGATGTAACCACAACTCGATACAAAAGGTCTTTGTCACCGCTGGTGTCAATACCTTCAAAAGCAATGGTTGCTTTACTACCTTTGTTGCTGACCACCCACTTGTCGTTGCCCGGGTCATTGGGAATGAATCGGTGACCGGGAACCATATAGGTAACTTCGACGGGATTTTCCTCAGTGGCTACCTGCTTGGCATTTTTAAACCTCTGAGCCTCAGAGATTACCTCCCATTGCTGCATCTTGTCGTCGGGATTATAGATGGGGAGATTTACAAACCAGTTACTGTCATAGAATCCCTCGGCCTCCTCGGCACACAGTCCTCTCTCCTTGCCGTCCAAAGTGGCTACGAAGGCATATTTTCCCTTGCCAATCTCCTTGAGTGAGAGAGGCTGAGCTGATCCGAAATCAATATACAGGCCGGCACCATCCCAACCCATGAACTTTGAGGTGAGTGTGGTGAAGGTATATACATCCTCGGTGGGGTCGTAGTTGAACGATACGCGGATACCGTTCTTGTCGAGAGCGGCGTGTGTGCCCCATGTGGTGCCGGCGCTGAGATATTCGCCGGTACCGACGTTGCGGAGGTAATAGGGACCGTCGGGGAAGCGGTTTACTTTCTCTTCTGATGAAGAAGAATCGGCAAACTTCTCATCGTCGAGAATATAGTCGGCGGCATAAGCGAAGTTGTTCTCCCAAATAGCTTTTACGAGGTCAACACCCATAGTGGAGTAAGTCGAGCCGCTATAAGTGTGAGAGTCGGTGAGAACCCAGTCAGAGAATACGATACCTGCAGGGCCTTTCTTCTCGGACTCATTGATGAGCCGGGTAAAGAGAGGATTGGTGTGAGTTGCATTAGTAAGATAGCCGGCAGTATTCTCGTTTGGATATGCACCCGATGTGAAAAGCATAGACCAGAAAGGTTTATAGGTTTTCGGATTCTCAGCATCGTTAGGAACTGTCTGTGTGCAGCTATAATTATACAGGTTCTCGATCGACTGAAGTTCAACATTTAGCAAATCTTCAGAACTGGGAGAAGAGATATCCTCTACCTGCATTACGCCTGTCACAGCCGGATTTGAAGCATTGACAACAGTGGCATATACATTTGCATCCCAAAGAGCTTCGTCAGAAGGCCAACCGCCGAGGTTACCGGCCTTGTTGATGTGAGCGAAGCTAATGCGGTCGCGACGGAAGACAACAATCTTGCCGCGGATATCCTTCACCTTGAGGCGGGGATTGTAGTCGATGATGTAGTCGGCAAACTTACCCTCGTTGAAGAACTCGTTGAAAAGATTGTTGTAGATTACCTCAGTCTCGGTATCGTTGAAAGCCGTACCGATAATGGGTTTAGATGCAGTGTGGTCGTAGACGTTACCGCGGAAGAGGTGAATCACAAAGAACTCGCCCGGATGAGCATCGAGATAATTCGTGAGTTTGGTAAAAGCCTCTTCCATTGTCATTGAGGTGCGGTCGATACCGTGGTTACACCATAGCTTGTCTTTGCTTGAAGTGAGACCGGGACGGAAGTCAAAGGCACGAATACCGCCGACAAGCTGCTCGTCAAGAGTCTTGGCCTGGGTGGTCGAATAGCTTGGTCCCGTAGTGGTTTCCCAGCCTTCGGCCGTTGCGGTGTCGTGAGTACCGGGAATTGAAACATGAGCCACGAACATGTCGTCGGGCAGGTAGCTCATCCAGTTCTGGATGTCTCCGCGCGCGTTAGTGAGAGCCTGCGCGCCATCGTAGGGTGCAACCGCTGAGTTGGCAGTAAGGGCCATGAGCGAAAGCATCCCTGCAATAAGTAGAGATTTTTTCATGATTAGTTTTAGTTAGGTATTGTTAGTTAGGTATTTTAGTTTTTCAGGTTAGCTTAAAGCGGTGCAAACTTAATCAAAAAATCATTACAAGTCAAGTAATTAACACTTTTTGTTTTGTAAATCACTAAATATCACGGCTTTATAAGCTAAATTTTTCATTTACAGGCGTCAACGGACGCCGTCAATACACATAAACAACAGGAGCCGCGACCGCCGGGGTCACAGCTCCTTCTTGATTGTAGTGTTGTCTTACCAGGATTCGAACCTAGACAGGCAGAACCAAAAACTGCAGTGCTACCATTACACCATAAGACAATCCTCGTGCCCAAGCGCCCGCGGGGAGCACCTAAAGCGCTGCAAATTTACGACCTTTTTATATCATTCGCAAATTTTCAGTGTAAATTATGTATCATAGTTGGGATAACGTCGTCGCTCCGCGACTCGGTGGGCGAGGGGTCGTGTGCCTGCGGCACTTAGCGCGGTACACGGGCGCAAGCGCCCGTGGGCGGGGACGGACGGGTGTTAGCAAAAAAAATGCACGACCCCGGGTGGAATCGTGCATTGTGCATTTGATTATTCGTAGCAGGTGAGCTTGAACATGTGGACGCCGTAGCGCTCTGACCAGACGGCTACGTAGCCTTCCTGCTCCTCGTCGTCCCACATCCAGTCGGCCATCATGCCGAACGAGTATTTCAACCATGACGAGCCCTCGCCGGTGGTGTTGGTCTCCTTGACGGTGAGACCCCAGCCGAAGTGGGGATACTGGGTGAGGGTGGTCGAGAGGTCTTCGGTCATGAGGATGGCACGGTCGCGCCAGTCTGAGCCGGTTGTCCAGTAGGCGTAGCGCTTGCCGTTGAGTACCATGGCGTGTACGGTGGGTCGGCGACCGCCGCCGCGCTCGAGCCATCCGCCTGAACGCACGGCCCACTCCTCGTTGTCGTCGAAGCGCCACAGGTTGACGCCGGTGGTGTGATAGTCCATGGTGGCGGCGTTGGTGCCGTCGGCGTTGTTGAGGTAGACGCGGGGCTGACCCGAATCGTTGGCTGTGCCGGTGGTGGCGGGGTTAAGCTCGGTGTCGCCCACGAGGTAGGGGTCGTTCTTGCCGGCGCCGAAGTATGAAATCATCTGGAACCAGCCTTTGTCGTTGGCGTTGTGGCCGGTGTGGATCATCTCGTAGCTGGGTGACACCTTGCCGTTGTTGACGGTGAACTTGTAGTGGTCGCCTGTCTCGCTGCGCGCTGCGGCGCCGGCGAGGATGGCTTTGGTGGTGACATCACCGGCCACGCTGAGGTAGGGGCCGCCGTCGGTGTCGTGGTTGGACATGTCGATGGTGATGTCGACGGTGCCCATGTGTACGGGTGCCGCGTCGGGCGATGTCCAGTAGTAGAAGTCGGTCTTGCCGGTGTTATTGGCGCGGTCACGGCGGCCGACGGCTGCAACCATGTTGCCGGCGAAGTCGGAGGCTGTGGCTACCACCTGGCCGGGGTCGATACCGCCGAGGTTGAGGGTGCCGTTGAGGGTGAGGGTCTCGGTGTCGTAGACCATGAAGGCATAGGCATGGTTGGGCTCCATCTTACACTTGGGATCGCTTGTGCCGTCGTCGCCCCACGCATAGCGGCGTGAGAACATGACGAGTTTATCCTTGCCGCAGAAGGCGGGGAAGGCGAGCAGGTCGCCGTACTTGGCGGTGACGTGAGTCTCCCATGTAACCTGTGAGCCGAACACGCCGGGATAGCCCATCTGGCCGTAGTTCTTGTAGGCGATGAGGTCGCCGCGGGTGTAGCCCTCGCCTACGGGCACCTTGTCGGTGACGGTGAAGGTGACATAGAATTTATCCTGACGGCTGCCGTCGCCCGAGGTGACGGTGTACTCGACGGGCGAGTCGGGGTCAGAGAAGTCCTGGGGCTCGGTCATCGGAGGGGTGACGGTGGCGCCCATCGAGAGGTAGAAGGTGGGAGTGGCGTTGCTGAGCTCGCCGGCGGGATCAATGAAGGGGTTGATCTTGATGTAGATGGTGTGGCCGTCGTCAGAGAACTTGGTCTGGTAGACGGTGCCGTTCTCGTTGCGCACGATGAAGCCGTAGGGCTCGATGCGAGCCTCCGAACGTTTCTGCTCGGTGATGTCGTCGCTGCACGAGGCAAAGGCGGCACCGATGGCGAGCAATGAAGCTCCTATGATATATTGCTGTAATTTCATGGCTGTATGTGTTATTCGTTATCGTCGGGATTAATCTGATACTGGCCCTCGAAGTAACCGATCACCTTGTAGAGGCGGGTGTCGCCGGTGCCCGAGGTGACTGTGAACTCGATGCCCCGGGCCACGCCCTGGGCGTCGCGGTTGGTGACATTCTTGATGCCTGCGAGACCGGGGGTGATGATCTCGTCGAATGTGAGCGATGCCGACAGGTAGCAGCGCTCGGGGTTGAGCGAGCCCTCGAGGGCGGGGTTGAGGATGAACTCGACCTTGCCGTAACCGCCTTTGACGGCCTCGAGAGTTACCTCGTCGGCGGGCACTGCCTCGCCCTTGGCATTGTACTCGGTGATGACACCGGCGATACCATCGGCTGTAGGATTGGCCTTGATGCGCATGTCTGAAATGAGGTTATTGGGGTGCTCAAACTCGGGATCGGCTTCACAGGCCGTGAAGCCCACGGTCAGAGCAACGAGGGCCATCAGCGCGATTATGTTGCGATATATAAGTTTCATAGTTCTATACTTGATTTATGGTATTACCAGTTGGGGTTGTCAACACAGAGGTTGTTGTTGGTGAGCTCGTCGGCGGGCAGCGAGAGGTAGTAGTAGCGATCCTGGAAGATGCGCTCGTCAACGTCGGCCTCGACGCGGTCATAGCGGTAGGCGCCGTTGTTGCGGAGCACGACTTTGACGCCGTGTACCTTCTGGCCGTTGATAACCTCGCCACACAGGCGCCAGCGCCAGAGATCCCAGAAGCGGTGACCCTCGCCTGCAAGCTCGCAGCAGCGCTCTTTGCGCAGTATCTCCATTACCGAGTCATAGTCGCCGGCCGTTTTCTTGGGCAGGCTGACGCGGGCGCGCACCTCGTTGATGGCGTCCATAGCCTTGCCATACTCGCCGAGCTCGGCATAGGCCTCGGCCTTGTTGAGAAGCACCTCGGCATATCGCAGGATGATGTCGGTGTTCCAGCAGCCCTCGGTGGTGAAGTCCTTGTTACCCTCGATGATGAATTTCCTGAGGTAGTAACCGGTGCAGGTGTGACCCTTGGTGCTGGCGGCGTTCTCGTAGGCTATGAAGTAGTCGGCGCCGCGCTTTGACTCGTCGGCCTCGTTCTGACCGACGTATGTACCTATCTTGCGGCCCTCCCAGGGTGCATCGTTGTAGAGGATGGTGGCGTGGAAGCGGGGCTCGCGGTCGGTGAAGGGGTCGGCGTGCTTGTTGGTGCCCTTGTTCCAGGTGCTCCAGTCAAACTCGGTGCCGTCCTTGAACTCATAGAGGTCGGCGAGCTCGGCGGTGGGCACGAAGCGGGTCTCGAGGTCACACTTGTAGACGCCGGCATCGCCGATGGGGCGCATGCGCAGCTCATACTGGTGGGTCTTGTACTCCTTGAGGCCATAGATGCCATAGATGATCTCCTTGCGGTTGTTGGCCTCGAAGGCACAGTTGAACAGGTTGGCGTAGTTGCTGACGAGCTCATAACCGCCTAGGGTCTTGCACTGCTCGGCAGCGTCGGCGGCGATGGCCCACTCGTGGGCATACAGGGCTATGCGCGACAGGAAGCCGTAGACCATGCCTTTGGTGGCGCGGCCGTTCCAGCGGTCGCCGTCCTTATCGGTCTTCCAGGTGACGGGCAGGTCGGCTATGGCCTCCTGCATCTCATTGATGATGAAGTCGTAGGTCTCTTTCTCCGAGACGCGGGCGCGGTTGCAATCCTCGGGATAGGCTCCATCGTCGGTGTAACCCGATTTGCCCGACTTGTCGGTGCGTATCACCACGCCGCCATAGACGCGTGCCAGGAACCAGTAGTTGACGGCACGGCAGAAGCGTATCTCGGCGCGGCGTACTTTAGCCCACTCCTCGCCATAGCGCGGAACGCCATAGCGGTCGAGGTCGTTGAGCAGCAGGTTGGCGCGCTTGATGCGGCTATAGGTGCCGCCCCAGTTGCCGAAGACGCCGCCGTTGTTCTTGCCGAAGCGGTTGGGCTCGAGCCATGTCTTGTTATAGAGGTGACCATACTGGTCGTAGGATGTTGACTTGATGAGGTCGCTGTAGGCATCATAGAAGAGGTTGCCGTCGACAGCGAACACGTTGGCATGGTCGGTGAAGCACTGGTAGGATGCTATGATGTAACCCTCGGCGGCCTCCTCGCTGTTCCAGATCGAGAGGTCAGACAGCTGGGTGGTCGAGTTGACGTCCATGATGTCGTTGCACGACGACATGCACACTACAGCGACAGCCGATGCTAATATGTTATATATCTTTTTCATTGCAATATTCCTTTATATCATTAGAATGAAACGTTGAGGCCCAAGCTCCATGTCGAGGGCTGGGGATAGTGACCGGCGCTGACCGAGGGAGACTCGGGGTCGACATATTTGAAGTGGCTGAATGTAAGAACGTTGGTGCCGGCTACATAGACGTAGAAACGGGTGAACGGGGTCTTTTGGAGCACGCTCTCGGGAACGTCATAACCGAACTGGAGGTTCTTCAGACGCATGTAGTCGCCGTTGACGAGCCACCATGTCGACGCGACGGCGTTGTTGCCGTTGACAACCGTCGACAGGCGCGGATAGCGGGCGTTGGTGTTGGTGGGAGTCCAGGCGTCCTCGACGAGATACTTGGGAGCGTTGCCGTCGCCATAGAATGCCATGGTGTAGGGGGTGTTGTCGGTGTGACCGTTGCCCCAGGTGCCGTTGAGGGTATAGTCAACGTGGGCCACGCCCTGCCACAGGAGGTTGAGGTTGAAGTTCTTGTAGTAGAAGTCCATGTTCATGGCGAATGTGATCTCGGGGAACGAGCCGTAACCGATCTTGACATAGTCGCTCTCGGTGCCCTTATATGAGAGCTTGCCGTCGCCGTTAGTGTCGAGATACATGATGTCACCGAGGCGTATCGAACCCGAGGGAGGCGCGGGAGCGTTGTCGATCTGCTCCTGGGTCTGGAACAGGCCGGTGGCGATCAGACCGTAGCGGGCGCCCATGGGCTGGCCGAGGATGCCGCGGAAGTTGGGGTGATCGTCGTTGATCTTGCGCTTGAGAATCTTGTTACGTGCAAAGCTGAATGTACCGCGCATGGTGTAGTGGAAGTCCTTGTTGACGGTGAGATTGTGTTTGAGCACGATATCGATACCGCGGTTGGCCATGGCGCCCGAGTTCTCCATCGAGGGGACGTTACCGCCGAGCGACGACGGGAAAACTCCCTTGATGCTTTCGAGCAGGTTGTTGGTGTGCTGGTAGTAGACGTCGATCTCGGCGCCGAGTTTGCGCTGCAGCACGTCGATGTCGACACCTATATTATATGTGCGGGTGTTTGACCATTTGAGGTTGCGCACGATGTAGCTGTTGGTGTAGTAGAGTGTGAGCGGGTTGCCGTTCATGATGGTGGCGTTGGGCACGGGGGTGAACAGCATGTTGTAGAGGAACGGGTTAAGATTGTCCTTACCCGACTCGCCATAGCTGGCGCGCAGCTTGAGGAAGTCGAGCCACTGAGCGTTCTTCATGAAGCCCTCACGCGAGATTACCCAGCCGGCCGATGCCGATGGGAAGAAGCCCCAGCGGTTCTCGGGAGCATACTTGTAGGATGCGTCACAGCGGAAGGCGAACTCAGCCAGGTACTTGTCGTCCCAGGCAAAGTTGAAACGGCCCACGTGTGAGACTATCGACGTGTTCTGGTGGCTGCCGCTCACCGAGGTGGGGATGATGGTACCGAGCGAGATGTCGACGGGATCATTCGATATATAATCCTTGGCCGATGCCTGGAATACACCGCCGGTGTTCTTGGTGGCCTCATAGAGGTAGAGGGCGCCGATGTCGGCCTTGCCGAACTGGTGGTTGTAGCTCACCTGGGGACGGAATATCCAGTTGCTGCCCCATGACGAACCGCGGAAGAAGTTGTTGTTCTCGCCGAAGCCGGGGGTGTAGTTAAGGATAGGCTCGCCGAACGTGCTGTCAATAACATAGTTCTGAGGATTGTTACTGAAGTTGCTGGTGAGGGTGTGTGAATAGATGTAGTTGCCCCACACCGACACACGCAGGCCGTCGAGCACGGGGAGAACCGACCCGAAGTCATACTCGAGCATGCCGCTTGCCGATATCTGGTTGGAAACGAGGTTGGTGTAACCCGAGTTCTCGAGCAGATGGACGGGGTTGGCCTGGAGCGAGCTGGCTTTGTAGGCGAGGGGATAACCGTTATACTCTGATTTGAGGATAGGCAGGGCCGTGATGGCGTGACGGGCGGGGTTGAACTCGTCCTGCTGGTTGGTGATGTTCAGGCCGGGCCATGTACGCTCGGTGCGGAAACCCGAAATGTTACTGGTGAAGCGCATGCCCTTGGCGAGTGTGATGTCAAGGTTTGAGCGCAGGTTGTAACGGCGGTAGTCGGTGTGGCGCATGGTACCTTCCTGATCCATGATGCCGGCCGACACGAAGTAGTGGGTCTTCTTGGAGCCGCCGCTGGCCGAGATGTTGTGATTCTGCATGATGCCGGTGCGGAAGGTCTTGTCAATCCAGTTGGTCTGGCCGAACGGGCTTGAGGGGTCATCGTTGCCGGTGAGCACCTTGCGCTGGAACTCGGCGTCGAAGAGAGGGCTCAGACCGTCCATGGCGCGGGCGGTGTTGTGCCAGTACATATACTCCTCGGCGTTCAGATACTCGGGCATGGCGGTATTGCGGGTCCAGGTAACCGAGCCCGAATATGATACCTTGGCGTTGCCCTCCTCACCCTTCTTAGTGGTGATAAGGATAACACCGTTGGCGCCCTGCACACCATAGATGGCGGCGGCAGCATCTTTAAGCACCGACACGCTCTCGACGTCCTGAGGGTTGATGAGGTTCATGTTGCCGGGAACACCGTCGATGATGACGAGAGGGCCCGAACCGCTGAAGTCGTTCATACCGCGCACGTGGATGCCGGCGTTATCGGCGCCGGGCAGACCGGTCGACTGAATGGCGGTAAGACCCGACACCTTACCGGTGAGCATGTTTGACATGCTGGGCATCGGGGCCTTGACAAGGTCTTTGCCCGAGACGGTCGATACCGAGCCGGTCAGGGAGACCTTCTTCTGAATGCCGTAACCTACGACTACGACCTCGTCGAGCATCTCAGAGTCTTCGTTCAGCTTGACTTTGATTGTCGACTTGCCGGCAAGGGGGGCGGTCAGTTTCTGGTAACCGATGTAAGTAAACTCAAGCGACTGGTTAAGGTCGGGGATGCTGAGGGTAAAGTTACCGTCAAGGTCGGTCGATGTACCCACTGATGGGTTGCTGACGAGACGAACGGTGACACCCGGCAGTCCTTCGCCCTGATTATCGGTGACCGTACCGGTAACCGCTACCTGTGCATTGACACATATTGCCATAAACATGCACCACAGGGCGACCATAAACCTAAGGTTCATTTTTTGAATTTTCATGGTCTATAAGTATAAATGATTGGTAAATATCAGTTATGATTGGTAAAAAAATTAAGTTAAAAATATACTAAACACTTGAATATCAGCATATAATCTCCATATTGTCGCGAGACAATAATACAAATATAGACACGATAAACGGATTTTGCAAAAAATTGCACAAAAAAATTTTAAAACATCATTAAGTTTTTAAAATTTTTAAATTTCAAATAGATGGTAAATAACGTCGCGTCCGCAGGGGGCCAAGACACTCGTTACAGCCCGAGAAGTTTTGGCAGGATGTTCGGGGCACCGGCGAGCAAGTTCTCGCGGGGGTTGGTGTTGTAGGAGCGGCTCATGCGGGCATAGTCGCGGTGGGCGCGCACCACGGCGGCGGCATGTCCCCACTTGAGCGTCGCCACAAAGCGTGCCCACGCCAGCGTGTCGAGCAGCCGGCGGCGGAACAGGAAGCCGCGACGCACGGACGCCGGCAGATTCTTGTGGAGCATGAGCAGGTTGTTGCGGAAGTTAAGATAGGTCTTATAAGGGTTGGAGGCGTCGAGCGACGCGCCGCCAAGGTGATAGACAACCGACTGAGGAACGACATAGTTGTGCCGCCCGGCAAGTTTCAGCCGCCAGCACAGGTCAATCTCCTCCATGTGGGCGAAAAACTCCTCGTCGAGACCGCCTACCTGCCTGTAAGCCTCGGTGTCGACGAGCATCGCGGCGCCCGTGGCCCAGAACACCTCACAGGGGTCATCATACTGCCCGTGGTCGGTTTCCACATTATTAAATATACGCCCGCGACAGTAAGGATAGCCGTTGCGGTCGAGAAACCCGCCCGCCGCGCCGGCATATTCAAACTGCTCGGGGTGGCGGTAAGAGCGTATCTTGGGCATCGCGGCGCCCATGTCGGGATGAGCCACCGCCCAGTCATAGAGCGGTCTGAGCCACCCCTGTGGCGTGCTGACGTCGCTGTTGAGCAGCAGCGTGTAGCGGTAACGCGTAGCCTCGATGGCGCGGTTGTAGCCGCCGGCAAATCCATAGTTACGGTCGAGCTTAATCACCTCGACATCAGGAAAATCACGTGCAAGCAACTCGAGCGAGCTGTCGGTCGAGCCGTTGTCAGCCACGATGACGCGCGCTATGTCGCGGGATGTATTGGCGACGACCGACGGCAGGAACTCAGACAGGAGCTTCGCGCCATTCCAGTTCAGTATTATTACAGCTACATCTACCATAGGTCAACGCACTGATTTGGGGCTGAATATCGGTGTACCGTCGGGCTCGAAGGCATAGGGGTACTTCCACCGCTTGTGGCTCCACAGCCACAGTGCCGGCTGGCGGTTGATGGTCTGTGACAGCAGCTCGAAGTAGCGGTCGGTGACGGCGTAGGTCCCGGCCTGCGAGGCATCGTCGATAACGGGCACCACGTCAATGTGATAGTGGCCGCGCGACACCTTGCGTATGTCCCAGTAGACGATGCCCATCTTGAGTTTCGACGCCAGCTCCTCGCTGCCCAGGAGCGTGGGCGTGGGGTGATTCATGAAGTCGATGACGTGGCGCACGTCGCCATAGATCGGTTTTTGGTCGCTCATGAAGCCGGTTGTGGTGCGCCGGCCCTCGCGGCGGGCACGCAGAAGCTCGCGCAGCACGCCCTTCATCGGGTAGTTGCGCGACCCGAAGCGCGTGCGCAGCCTGAGCATGAAATTGTCCATCCACTTGTTGTTGAGCGGCCGGTACACCTGGCCGAACTCCACCGGTTTGTCACCCTGGGGGTGCAGCCACATGGTTACCGACGGCGCCCACTCCCAGTTGAAGCAGTGGGAGAAGAGCACCATCACCTGGATGTCGCGCTCCAGCAGCGACTCGATAGCCCGGGTATTGGAAAACGTCATGCGGCGGCGCATCTCGTCGTCGCTGATATGCAACAGTTTGATAGTCTCGACGATATAGTCGGCAAAGTTGTGGTAAAAGTCCTTGACTACGCGACGGCGTTCGTCGGGGGTGAAGTCAGGGAACGCGTCGGCGATGTGGCGCTCGACCACGCGGCGGCGGTAGCCCGTGACATGATAGGCCAGGAAGTAGATGACGTCGGCAATCACATAGAGGGCACCTAACGGCAACCTCGCCACGGCACTTAACAGCCAGCCTACGGGGGTGAGCAGAGCGTCCTTCATATCTCTATTCCACGATTGTGCCTCGCAGCTCCTCGATACCGTCGGGGCCGATGGCATCAAGACGCACGTTAACGATTGAATTGTCAAGCCGCGCCGGGGCGTCGACCGACACCTTGAGGTAATTGTCGGTGAAACCGCTCATGGGGTGACCCTTGCGCGGGTGCTCGAGCAGCACCGGGCGCGTGGTGCCGATGAAACGGCCGGTGAAGTCGGTGAGCAGGCGGTCGCTCACGGCGAGCATTTCGCGCGTGCGGCGGTGCTTCTCGACCGGGTCTACCACGTGGTCTATCTCGAGGGCACGCGTGCCGGGGCGCTCGCTGTAGGTGAACACGTGCAGCCGGCTTATCGGGAGCGAGGCTATGAAGTCGCGCGAGCGCTCAAACTCATCGAGGGTCTCGCCCCTGGCGCCCACAATGAGATCGACGCCAATGAACGCGTCGGGTATGGTGCTGACGATGCGCTCCATCTTGTTGCGGAACAGGGCGGTGTCATAGTGACGGCGCATCAGCCCGAGCACACGGTCGCTGCCGCTCTGTAGCGGCACGTGGAAGTGGGGCATGAAACGCCGCGAACCGGCCACAAAGTCTATTATCTCGTCGGTGAGCAGGTTAGGCTCGATCGACGATATGCGGTAGCGCTCGATGCCGTCAACGAGGTCGAGCTGCTTTATCAGGTCAAGGAAGTTGTCGTCACGCCCTTTGCCAAAGTCGCCTATGTTGACACCCGTGATGACTATCTCGCGGCCACCCTCGGCGGCGACACGGCGCGCCTGGGCCACCATCTCGTCGATTGTGCCCGAGCGTGAGCGTCCGCGGGCACGCGGTATCGTGCAGTAGCTGCACCAGTAGTCACAGCCGTCCTGCACCTTGAGGAAGTAGCGTGTGCGGTCGCCGCGCGAGCACGACGGCACGAAGTCGCGCAGCTCGTTAAGCGGGGTCACCTCTACCCTGCTCTCGTGATCCTGACGCCATTGGTCAATCATCTCCACGAGTTTGAGTTTCTGATTGGTACCGCCCACTATCTTCACGCCCGGCAGCGCGGCAACCTCGTCGCTCTTGAGCTGGGCATAGCAGCCGGTGACGACGATAGCGGCATCGGGATAACGGCGCGCAAAGCCGCGTATGGCCTGGCGGCACTTCTTGTCGGCGAGCTCGGTGACCGAGCATGTGTTGACAATGACAAAGTCGGGCGCCTCGCCCTGAGACACACGCCTCACGCCATGCTCGCCCAGGAGCCTGGCCACGGTCGAGGTCTCGGCAAAGTTCAGTTTGCAGCCAAATGTGTGGTACAAGGCTGTGGCGTTACCGAATGTCGTATTATCAATCATTAATTAAAAAGTAGCTTCTTGACGTGCAAAGGTAGGGAAATTTCACTACCTTTGCAACATTATTCCAATAACCCATTGTCATGATCAATATCTCTGACCGTATCAAGGCCCTTGCCCCCTCGGCAACCCTGGCCATGTCACAAAAGAGCGCCGAGCTCAAAGCCCAAGGCGTCGACGTCATCAACATGTCGGTAGGCGAGCCCGACTTCAACACCCCGGCCCACATCAAGGCCGCTGCCATCGAGGCGATAGCCGACAACTTCACGTTCTATACCCCCGTGCCCGGCTACATGTCGCTGCGCGAGGCCATCTGTGACAAGCTGCGCGAGGAGAACGGCGTCAGCTACACCCCCGCTCAGATTGTGGTGGGCAACGGCGCCAAACAGGAGCTGTGCAACGTGATTCTCGCCACCGTCAACCCCGGCGACGAGGTGATCATACCCACCCCGGCATGGGTCAGCTATGTCGAGATGGTCAAGCTCGCCGAGGGCAAGTGTGTCCAGGTGCCCGCCACCATCGACAGCAACTTCAAGATAACCCCCGCCCAGCTCGAGGCCGCCATCACGCCGGCCACACGCATGGTGCTCCTCTGCTCGCCCTCCAACCCCACCGGCAGCGTCTACTCGCGCGCCGAGCTTCAGGCACTGGTCGACGTGCTGGTCAAGTACCCCGACATCATCATCCTCGCCGACGAGATTTACGAGCACATCAACTACACCGGCGAGTTCACCTCGCTGGCATCGTTCCCCGAGGTTCACGACCGCGTGGTGCTCATCAACGGCGTCTCAAAGGCATACGCCATGACCGGCTGGCGCATAGGTTTCTGCGCCGCGCCGCTACACATCGCCAAGGCCGTCAGCAAGCTCCAGGGCCAGTACACATCGGGCTGTAGCTCGATAGCCCAGAAGGCCGCCGAGGCCGCCTACACCGGCTCACAGGAGTGTGTCGAGACCATGCGCAAGGCGTTCGAGCGTCGCCGCGACCTCATCGTCAAGCTCGCCTCGATGATTCCCGGCCTCAAGGTCAACCGTCCCGACGGCGCCTTCTATCTCTTCCCCGAGGTGACAGCGTTCATTGGCCGCACCGACGGCACCACCACCATCACCTCATCGGGCGACCTGACCATGTATCTGCTCGAGCATGCACGCGTAGCCACCGTCGACGGCGCCGCCTTCTGCCTCGACGGTTACATACGCCTCAGCTACGCCACCAGCGACGACAACATCAAGGAGGCCATGAAGCGCATCGCCGCCGCCCTGGCCCGTCTGCACTAATCAGTAAAAAAAAACACTATACGATATGAATTTCATTGAAGAACTTACATGGCGCGGCATGATTCACTCAGTGATGCCGGGCACCGAAGAACAACTCAATAAAGAGATGACAACGGCCTACCTCGGCATCGACCCGACGGCCGACAGTCTCCACATAGGCCACCTTGTGGGCGTGATGATGCTCAAGCACCTGCAGCGCGCCGGCCACAAGCCCATCGCCCTCGTGGGCGGTGCCACCGGCATGATCGGCGACCCCTCGATGAAGAGCCAGGAGCGCAAACTCATCGACGAGGAGACCCTGCGCCACAACCAGGAGGCCATCAAACGCCAGCTCGCCAAGTTCCTCGACTTTGACAGCGACGCGCCCAATGCCGCCGAGCTCGTCAACAACTACGACTGGATGAAAGACTTCTCGTTCCTCGAGTTCATCCGCGACATCGGCAAGCACATCACCGTCAACTACATGATGGCCAAGGACTCGGTCAAGAAACGTCTCTCGGGCGAGTCGCGCGAGGGCATGTCGTTCACCGAGTTCTCCTACCAGCTCCTTCAGGGCTACGACTTCCTCCACCTCTACCAGACCCGCGGCTGCCGTCTGCAGCTCGGCGGCAGCGACCAGTGGGGCAACATGACCACCGGCACCGAGCTCATACGCCGCAAGACCGGCGAGGAGAACGTCTTTGCCATCACCTGCCCCCTCATCACCAAGGCCGACGGCGGCAAATTCGGCAAGACCGAGAGCGGCAACGTATGGCTCGACGCCCGCTACACATCGCCCTACAAGTTCTACCAGTTCTGGCTCAACGTCTCTGACGCCGACGCCGAGAAATACATCAAGATATTCACCTCGCTGCCCAAGGAAGAGATCGACGCCCTCATAGCCGAGCAGGCCGCCGACCCCGGCCAGCGCCCCCTCCAGAAACGTCTCGCCAAGGAAATCACCATCATGGTACACAGCGAGGACGACTACAACGCCGCCGTCGAGGCATCACAGATACTGTTCAGCAACAAAGCCGGCGAGATACTGCACCGCATCGACGAGGACACACTGCTCGCCGTCTTTGAGGGCGTACCCACGTTTGAGGTGAGCCGCGAGGATATCGAGAACGGCATCAAGCTCGCCGACCTGCTCGTTGACAAGGCCCCCGTGTTCCCCTCCAAGGCCGAGCTGCGCAAGCTCGCCCAGGGCGGCGGCTTCGCCATCAACAAGGAGAAAGTCGCCGACGCCTATGCCCCCGCCTCGACCGACATGCTCCTCAACGGCAAGTACATCCTCGTCCAGAAAGGCAAGAAGAACTACTTCCTCCTCATCGTTAAATAACATATTAAGTTAAGTGCTACCTTTGTAGTCAATGGGCCGATTGCTATCCATAGACTATGGTCGCCGCCGCACAGGCATTGCGGTGACCGACCCCCTGCAGATTGTCGCCTCGGGACTCACCACAGTCCCGACCCACACGCTGTTGCAATTTCTCAAAGACTACACCGCGCGCGAGCAGGTCGACACCATCGTCGTGGGTCACCCCACCGACATGCAAGGCAACGACTCAGAGTCAATGCGCTACATCAGGCCCGCCGTCGAGCGCATCAGACGCGAGCTGCCCGCCATCCCGGTAGTCTACTACGACGAGCGATTCACCTCGGTGCTCGCCCACCGCGCCATGATCGACGGCGGCATGAAGAAGAGCGACCGCCGCGTCAAAGGCACCGTCGACGAGATATCGGCCACCATACTGTTGAACGATTACTTAGAAAGCAAACGATAATATATGAAACTTCCCGTTTACCTATATGGCCACCCCGTGCTCCGCAAGGTAGCCGATGACGTCGACCCCACCGCCCCCGGGCTCAGCAAGCTGGTCGACGACATGTTTGAGACAATGTATGCCTCTGAGGGCGTCGGGCTCGCCGCCCCCCAGATTGGCCGCAGCGAGCGCATCGTCGTCATCGACGCCGACCCCGTGGCCGAGAACTTCCCCGAGTGTGCCGGCCGCAAACTCGTGCTCATCAACCCCGATGTCGAGGTGCTCGACGGCGACAAAGTTACCCGCTCGGAGGGCTGCCTCAGCCTGCCCGGACTATCAGAGAGCGTACCCCGCGTCGAGCACATACGCCTCACGTGGGACGACCTCGACGGCAACGAGCACACCGAGGAGATGTCAGGCTTCCTCGCCCGCATCGTCCAGCACGAGTGTGACCACCTCGAGGGCAAGATGTACATCGACCACGTTTCGGCAATACGCCGTCAGCTCATACGCGGCAAACTCAACAACATCGTCGAGGGCCGCATACGCTGTGACTACCCCGTGAAATTCGCCCCCCGCAAACGCAAATAACCTCACCGATTTAAACCAACAACCGACACAACAATGGCCGACGACAAGAAAGTAATATTCTCCATGGTGGGTGTAAGCAAGATTTACCCGCCCCAGAAACAAGTACTCAAAAACATATACCTCTCGTTCTTCTACGGCGCCAAGATAGGCATCATAGGCCTCAACGGCTCGGGTAAGTCATCGCTGCTCAAGATCATCGCAGGCATCGACAAGAGCTATCAGGGCGAGGTCGTATGGGCCCCCGGCTACAGCGTGGGCTACCTCGAGCAGGAACCCCGGCTCGACCCCAAGAAGACCGTCATCGAGGTCGTGCGCGAAGGCGTACAGCCCATCATGGATCTACTCGCCGAGTTCGACAAGATCAACGAAGCCTTTGCCGACCCCGACGCCGACTTTGACGCCCTGCTCGCCCGCCAGGCCGAGCTTCAGGACAAACTCGACGCCGCCGACGCCTGGAACATCGACTCAAAGCTCGAGCGCGCAATGGATGCCCTGCAGTGCCCGCCCGACGACCAGACAATCGAGACCCTCTCGGGCGGTGAGCGCCGCCGCGTAGCCCTCTGCCGCCTGCTCCTTCAGCAGCCCGACGTCCTGTTGCTCGACGAGCCCACCAACCACCTCGACGCCGAGTCAATCGACTGGCTCGAGCAGCACCTCCAGCAGTACCCCGGCACCGTCATCGCCATCACCCACGACCGCTACTTCCTCGACCACGTGGCCGGCTGGATTCTCGAGCTCGACCGCGGCGAGGGAATACCCTGGAAAGGCAACTACTCGTCATGGCTCGAACAGAAGACCAAACGCATGGCTCAGGAAGAGAAACAGGCCAGCAAACGCCGCAAGACCCTCGAGCGCGAGCTCGAATGGGTGCGTATGGCCCCCAAAGCCCGTCAGGCCAAGGGCAAAGCCCGTCTCTCAAGCTACGACCGCCTGCTCAACGAGGATCAGAAACAAAAAGAAGAGAAACTCGAGATATTCATCCCCAACGGCCCCCGTCTCGGCAACAAAGTAATCGAAGCCACCGGCCTCTCAAAAGCCTTCGGCAAGAAACAGCTCTTCAACAACCTCAGCTTCACCCTGCCCCCCAACGGCATCGTAGGCGTCATCGGCCCCAACGGCGCCGGCAAGACCACCCTGTTCCGCCTCATCATGGGACAGGAGACACCCGACGCCGGCACATTCGACGTCGGCGAGACAGTCAAGATAGCCTACGTCGACCAGCGCCACCACGACCTCCTGCCCGAACGCTCAGTCTACGAAGTCATCTCACAAGGCGTCGAGTCATTCCGCATGGGCGGCCGCGACGTCAACGCCCGCGCCTACCTCAGCAAATTCAACTTTGCCGGAGCCGACCAGGAAAAGAAAATCGGCGTCCTCTCAGGCGGCGAGCGCAACCGCCTCCACCTCGCCATGGCACTCAAAGAAGAAGGCAACGTACTCCTCCTCGATGAACCAACCAACGACATAGACGTTAATACATTGAGAGCGCTCGAAGAAGGCCTCGACGACTTCGCCGGCTGTGCCGTCGTAGTGAGCCACGACCGCTGGTTCCTTGACCGCATCTGCACCCACATCCTCTCATTCGAGGGCGACGGCAACGTCGTGTTCTACGAAGGCTCATACAGCGACTACGAAGAATTCAAGCGCCAGCACAACGGCGGTAAAGAACCCCCGCGCCGCCGCTACCGCAAATTAATGGAATAAACGACACACTATCATGAAAAAGACTTCAACACTCACCTCATTAGGCCTCGGCATCATCGCGATGCTCGCCTCGTGTACAGCCAACGGCAAACTCCAGCAGTATGTCGCCGACACCAACATCACCATGGCCGGCAAGCAGATAGGCCCCGGACTATACTGCGAAGGCTTCACCATCGACGCCGACACAGTCATCGCCACCTACAACATCCCCGAGGTAGCCGCCTCCCCCGCCGAACTTGCCCACTGGAACGAGATTGAAGCCCAATACAAGAAACTCTTCATGGAAGGCCTCTCGACCGACAAGGAAACCGACGCCAAAGGCGCCGCCATCATACTCGACGCCGGCGTCTACATGAAAGGCGTCTTCAAATATCAGAACGCCACCGTCAACGTCCTCATCACCCCCGACGAGCTCCGGCAAATCCTGAAATAGTCCCCAATCCGATTCATTTATAAAAGGACAGCACCGCCCGCCCCCAGCCCGCGGTGCAGCCCTTTTCTATATCTTTCTAATCGCGCAGGGTAGTTATCGGCACAATATAAATGCCATCCTCGCGCCTGTACGCATAGTCCCCGACAGCAGTAAGTATCATCTTGAATGAGGGGGCTTTCATCTTTGATACATCGATGATACTCTCAAGCTTATTCAGGTTCAGGCATCCCATTTCAATATTTTTATCACCACCGAGTTTTATTTCCACAAGGCCATAATCCCCGTTTCTGAGATGCACCACTGCATCACATTCAAGACCGTTACTGTCACGATAGTGGTATATATCTCCGTCCAATGCCTGCACATAAACGCGCAAATCCCTTATACACAATGTTTCAAACAACAAGCCCATTGTGTTTAAGTCATTAAGCAACTCTTTAGGGCCTACACGCAGTGATGCAGCGGCAATTGATGGGTCGGTAAAGTAACGTGTGGGCGAACTTCTGATGGCGGCCTTGGATCTTAGATTAGGATTCCACGCCTCCATATCTTTTATCACAAATATTTGACGCAGTGCGTTTAGATATGATCTGACCGTGTCATCACTTATATTATCACTATCATTACTTTTAATATCGTCCTTTATTTGTGAAATTGGAGCTGCCGCGCCTTGAAACCGCGAATATGAACGTAACAACTGCCGCGCTCGCTCTACATTTCTCTCGACACCGTCTACGCGCGACACATCCTCTTCTACAACAACATCAACATAATCCTTGGCTTGTTCAAGCGCCGCTTCCTGACTTAGATCATCCGATATCGCGTATGGCCATCCTCCGCGGCACATATAATATGCTATATCTTCTAAACCTGTTGATTTATACCCACTTATTCGCTCGGGCTGTTCAAAGAGATGACGTAAGCCTACCTCTCCTGTTGATTCACCCGATTCAAAAAGAGTCATGGGCAGCATATCCAAAATTGCAAACCTGCCCGTTCCCGTATGAAATTTTGTAGGCAACCCGTTTACAGTGCGCTCAACAGGCATAGCCGAGCCGGTAAGTATAAACAAGCCTCTTTCCCCACGGTGATCAACCTCAAACCGCACACAATCCCATAACTGGGGTGCCAGTTGCCACTCATCTATAAGCCGCGGATTAGCTCCCTCGAGTAGTATTTCAGGGCTGAGTTGCGCCAACTCCATATTACGTTTAAAGTTCTGGGGTTGACTCATATAAAGCACACTGTTTGAAAACTGCTCGCCCGTAGTAGTTTTTCCACACCATTTGGGGCCACGTATCAGAACGGCACCTTTACTCTCTAATTTTCGCTTGAGAATATTATCAACAATGCGTCTTCTATAGTTCTTGTTCATATTATTGATTTTTAGTGCGTAAAGTTAATAAATAATTCTCTATTCGGCAAATTGTGGCGTTTTCATTCGGCAATTTGAGGTTTTTTCGTTCGGCAAATTGTGGCGTTTTCGTTCGGCAAATTGAGGTTTTGGGGGCGTGGTTCCCCACACTACGGTAGCGACTGAGTGTGGGTGCTGTCACCATCCTCATGAGCCTCGTAGAGACGATGTTTTTCTGAAAAGTTGGCCAATTCCTTGGCCGATTAGTATTTTGTTTTTACCTTTGTCGCGCTGACCAATGGTCGGCATTAAATATTATGAAGTGCGTATTCTATGCTAAAATCCAAGCGATTTTGGCATTTTTTTGTTCCAAAATAAA